>NZ_NSFU01000023.1:0-91874 GCF_002294875.1 Mesorhizobium sp. WSM4312
AGATGTGTATAAGAGACAGGATATGTAAAGGAGTAGTATCTGCCTCAGATGAGTATTATACATTATATAATACATCAAAATTCGATACAGATTTTGTGCGGCAAAGAGCTTTGGTAAATATGTCCGAAAATAGGGACTTGAAGTGGTATGCAAATCTAATTGGAATCACTTATGCAGCCGATAGCACAAAGTCGCAAGACAAAGAGGCCAGCCGCAAGCTGTTGAAAAAAGCTTTACTGTGGTTTACCGAATCTCTAAAATACGATAAAACTTTCTTCCCGGCGATGGCTAATAAAATTGACTCTGAAATAATTTTAGATAACTATTCTGATAGCTCGTTTGATGCGGGCGCCAATGAGCTTCTGAGAACATACTACATGTATCCTGGAAAAGAATACATAGGTTATGCCGGAATATTGTACTTTGAGGAAGTACTAGGCACACATGGAGGTAATATTATAATCAACAAGCAAAAATTGGATAAAATTGATTTATCTAGAGAATTTATTGAAAGAGAAATCGATCTATATGGCGGAGAACCCGTTCTATACGAGACTCTCTCTAGAATTTACGGCTTTCTCGGAAGAGCAGACATGAAGGAAAAATACGACTATTTGCTGGAATCACAAAGTTCAAATCGACGTTTGTAACTTTAATCCGCCGCCGGCAGCCGCCTGATGGTGAACTCGATCAAATCCCCCGGCCGCTCGAACCAGCTTTCGATCTCCGTCCAGTAGGCTTGCTTGGGAAAGCGCTCGAACCATTCCTTGGCCTTGAGCCGCGCATCGGAGCGCGGCAGGACGAAGGTCTCGCGCAGAAAGCCGTCGCGCGGCATGCGTGCGCGCTCGGTCCGGCTCTGATCGAGCCTCTTCCTCAGGCCATCCAGCGGCGGTCTTGCCGGGGTGCGCACCAAACAACTCCCTGCACCTGGCACATGCCCCCGAAAGGATCATGCGCAAAAGCAAAGTGACTTGACCCTGTCCCCTAAGAGATTAGGGATCGCGCCGGCAAAAGACGAGTCATTTGTAGGGGCGGGCCACCCCGCAACCGGAGACGGCACTTTGGAACGACCTGAAATACCCGCTGGCCTGCCCGCCGACATTGAAGAGAAGAAGATGAAGGCGCGCCTGTGGTTCGAGGCGCTGCGCGAACGCATTTGCGGCGCTTTCGAGCAGATCGAGCAGGATCTCCAGGGCCCCCTCGCCTCATGGTCGCCGGGCCGTTTCGAAAAGACGCCGTGGGAGCGTGACCAGGGCAAGGGTGGCGGCGGCACCATGTCGATGATGCATGGCCGCGTCTTCGAGAAGGTCGGCGTCCACACCTCGACCGTCTACGGCGAGTTCTCGCCCGAATTCAGGAAGCAAATGCCCGGCGCCGAGGAAGACCCGCGCTTCTGGGCCTCCGGCATCTCGCTGATCGCGCACCCCTGGAATCCCAACGTTCCGGCCGTGCACATGAACACGCGCATGGTCGTCACCTCGAGGCAATGGTTCGGCGGCGGCGCCGATCTGACGCCGGTGCTCGACCGCCGCCGTACCCAGGACGACCCCGACACTGTCGCCTTCCACCGCGCCATGCAGTTCGCCTGCGAAAAGAACGCCGCCGTCGCCGACCACCCGAAATTCAAGGCCCGGTGCGACGAGTATTTCTTCCTGCCCCACCGCAACGAGCCGCGCGGCGTTGGCGGCATTTTCTTCGACTGGCTGCATTCTGGCGAGGACAGAGGCGGTTGGAACGCCGACTTCAACTTCGTCCAGGACGTCGGACGCTCCTTCCTCGTCGTCTACGGCCACCTCGTGCGCGCCAATTTCAACGAGAACTGGACGGACGGCGACCGCGACGAACAGCTCATCCGCCGCGGCCGCTATGTCGAGTTCAACCTGCTTCACGATCGCGGCACCATCTTCGGCCTGAAGACCGGCGGCAATGTCGCCTCGATCCTGTCGAGCCTGCCGCCGGAGGTGCGCTGGCCGTAGGATCAGCCGGAGCAATTCCATTCTGGAATCGCGTCAAGTCGAGGAGACAGGGCGGGCGGTGCACGATGCTTTGATGCAACCAGACCGCTCCTCCCGTGTTATAGCTCTCGCCCCGCCCACGTCCGGGAATGGACCGTGGGCTAAAAAAGTCGCGGAGCCTCGACAGGCTCCCTGGAGGAAAAGGAGAAATCCGATGAAGCAATTCCACTGCGGCTCGCTTGTTCCCGGCTGTGAGTGGCACACCCGTGCCGACGAGGAAGCCGAAGTGATGCGCCGTGCCGTCGAGCATATGCGCGAGACGCATGGCGAGACGACCATCCGCGAAACCATGATCGAGGCGATCCGCTCGCGCATTGAAAAAGTCCGCGACGCCGCCTAGGCTTTGGCCGGCCTGCTTTCGCCAGCGTTAGCAACCAGCCGCGTTGGCGCTTCGAGATCGGGGCGCCGCCGCGGGCGCCTCGGAGCCGGACCCTACGGGGTCAAAAAATCACATTTGCATCAGCTAAAATAAACCACGCGGTAACCGAACCCGTGCCACCGTCCCGAGGATAACCCGGCCACAGTGGGCTGCCAGAGGAGCCCGTCGCCACCAGGCGCTGATCCGGAATCAGGTGGGCGAGGTGTTTCGCGCATGCGCGAAAAGTCCGGCAGTCGAGTGAGGTTCCGCACGATGGCGCTCCTGCTGTGCGCGCTCATCGGGGCGTCGCCGGCAGCCGCCCAGGACATGACGACATCGTTGGTCGACATACATCAGGGCTCGCCGCTCAGCGACCGCGCGAGGAGCCTTGGCAATGGCGGCTACGAACTGCAGAACGGGACCTTTGTCTCGTTCAACCAATGGTACCGGGCAAACTGGGTCGACATGCATGTGGACCTGCTCACCCAGATCACGGAGGATACCGGCATCCTTTGGGGCTTTGGGACCGGAGAAGAGGGCGTGAAGTATCGGATCGAGCCAAGCCTCAAGCTTGGGTTCCTCACCCAGATGCATCCGAACCCGAACAGCACTCTTTCCCTTTCGCTCACTACGACCATCGGCGGCAAGCTTACCGAAAAGTCCTGCGAAGCCGATTACGGCGATTTTGGCACCTACAGCGTCAATTGCCGGCTCGCGGCCAGCCGGATGGCGCCTGAGGAAACCTTGAAATATCTGGTTAACGCTAAACCGGAGAGCCAGCACATCTGGCTGAATTACCGTGTAACTTTCTGATCGCCGGGAGGATGCAAATGAAAATCATCTCGCCCCGAAACTCGCGATCACCCGTCTTGGTTCTTGTTTGAACGGAGTAACAGCATGTCAGGGAGTTGCTTCAAATTCGGCATCGCCACGGCTCTCGCCATCCTGTCGGCGCCGATGGCATCGGCACAGGAGGCCGTCAATGCGGACGAGATGGCCGCGCTGTGCCACGGCGGCGGCCTGTCCACATGCGTGAGCGCAACGATCCCGGTCGCGGGCACGCAAGCAGTGCAGCGGTGGATGAGCCCCGAAATTGGCGCGGCGTGGGCCGCCGGATACAAGGGCAAGGGCGTCACGATTACGATCGTCGACGATTTCTCCAGTACATCGCGGTTCTCCGGCAATTTCGGTGTTGGGGTTCAAACCCAGCGCCACGGTGAATGGACGCGTGAGGAAGCCGGCATGATCGCGCCCTTGGCGACCATCAGGTCGAAGGACTTCTCAACCGGTTCGGCCGTCGGCCTTGCGCCCGGCCTGAACGTGCTCAATCTGAGCTACGGCATGTACGCCAGGGCGGGCTACAGCTCGAACCAGATCGGCTGGGCCCCGGAGGAAGCCTCCATCATCTCCTACGCCACCAGGGGGACGGCTGTCGTTTCGAAGGCCGCGGGCAACGATTCGGTCGCCGTGGGCGGGGTCACGAACGGCCAGCAGGACTATCTCGACCTTGCCCTGATCGGAAAACCATCCGCGATCTTCGTCGGCGCGCTGTCCACCAACGGCACGACGTCCAGCAAGGCCCAGCTTGCCTGGTATTCGAATACCGCCGGCTCCAATGCGCTGGTGCAAAGCCACTTCCTCGTGGTTGGTGTCGATGGAAGCAAGACAGGCCTTTATGGCACCTCCTTCGCCGCGCCGATCATTTCAGGATATGCGGCGATCATCGGCAGCAAGTTCACCACGGCCACGGCGACCCAGATCACCAACGATCTGCTCAACACGGCTCGTACCGACACGCTGGTCAACTACAGGGCCTCGGTCTACGGCAAGGGCGAGGCAAGCCTTTCGCGCGCCCTGGCTCCCACGGCGATCAGGTAGGAGAGCGACCTTTCGCCCGGTCAAATCGTCGCCTCGGCTATGCCTTTTGATCGGCACGGTCGTCCGGGCAAGCTCCAGTCTAAGTTTCAAGCGCCTTCGCGGCGCGGTCCAGCAGCGTGCCGCGATCGGCGGCAAATCCCGCCTCGATCCATTCCGTTTCGAGGTTCTTGAGGATTTCGCCCAGCTTCGGCCCTGGCGTGGCGCCGAGCGCCGTCAGATCGGCGCCTTTCAGCGGAAACACCGGTTTTTCCCATTTGAGCGCGAAGGCCAGCAGGCGCGAAAAGCCGCCGGCTTCGAGCAGCGCGTCATTGTTCTCGACGGCGCGCACCCGGGCTCCGGCAAGCGATAGCCGCAGGCGGTCGACAACCCCTTGCCGGTCGCCGCGATAGAGCCTTTTCGCCAGTTCGCCCTCGGTCGTCTTCGGCTCGACCGCCGTCGAGAGCGCCCAGTAGCGCAAACGGTCCAATTCCGCGGTCGAAAACCTCAGCCGCTCGGCCAGCGTCTTCATGCGCGCGGCATCCGGCGGCACGATCGCCTCCAGCCGCAGCATCGGATCGGCCGCCCAGCCCAGATCCTTCTCGGCCTTGGTCAGCCCGTGGATGGCGTCGATGCCCCATTTCTCGCTTTCCGGCAGCGCGGCGGTCAAGACGCCGGCCTGCCGCATCCACAGCAGCGCCCGCGACGGATCAGGCGCCGAAAGCAGTTTCTTCAACTCGGACCAGACGCGCTCCGCCGAAAGATGGGCCAGGCCTTCCTTCAGCCGGGCGCAGGCCTTCAGCCCCTCGGCATCCGGCCGGCCTTCGCCATACCAGGCGAAGAAGCGGAAGAAGCGCAGGATGCGCAGATAATCCTCACGAATCCGTGCTTCCGCATCACCGATGAAGCGCAGCCGCCGCGCCTCGATATCGGCGATGCCGCCGACCAGGTCGACGATGGAGCCATCCGCGTCGGCGTAGAGGGCGTTGATGGTGAAGTCGCGCCGCTCCGCATCCAGCTTCCAGTCGCGCCCGAACGACACTTTGGCGCGGCGGCCGTCGGTCTCGACATCGGCGCGCAAAGTGGTGATTTCATAGGGTTTGCCGCCGGCGACCACCGTGATGGTGCCGTGCTCGATGCCGGTCGGCACCGGCTTGAAACCCTCCGTCTCGGCGCGGCGGATGATTTCCTGCGGCAAACAGGTGGTGGCGATGTCGACATCGGCGACCGGCTGGCCCATCAGCGTGTTGCGCACGGCGCCGCCGGCGACACGCGCCTCTTCGCCGCCTTCAGCCAGGGCGGCAAGCAGGCGCTGCAAATGCTTGTCGGCGAGCCAGTCGGCCCTGCCCGCGATCGAAACACTCACGCATAGAGCCTTTCATAGAGCGTGCGGATGATCCCGGCGGTGACGCCCCAGATGCGGCGGTCGCCATAGGGCATGTCGTAGAAGAACCATTCGAGATCGTTCCACATGCGGCTGTCCCGCTTGTGATTCACCGGGTCCATCAGGAAGCGCAGCGGCACTTCGAAGGCTGCATCGACTTCGTCGGCATTCAGGGCCAGCTGGAAGCCGGCCCGCACGATGCCCAGTACGGGAGCGATGCGGTAGCCGCTGCCGGCGACATAGTCGGGCATGCGGCCGATGATCTCGATGCGGTCCTGGTCAAGGCCGATCTCCTCGAAGGTTTCGCGCAGCGCCGCCGCCTCCGGGCTGGCATCGGTCGCATCGATGGTGCCGCCGGGAAAGGCCACCTGCCCCGAATGGTTGCGCAGCTTTTCGGCCCGTTTGGTCAGCAAAACCGTCGCCTCGTCTTCGTGATCGACCACCGGGATCAGCACCGCTGCATTGCGCAGCACCTTGCCCTGGTTGAGGCGCGGATGACCCGGATTGAAGCGATGGTCGCCATAGTCGTCGCCGGCATGCGCCTCTGGCTGCGCGGCGAAGCGCGCGCGAAAATCCGCCGACGAAAACGGCATCAGTGACAGGCGATCCATCATGCGCTCAGCCGCTTCAACTGGTCCGCCGGCATGATCGCAAACACCGCGCCCTTCGAGCGCACGGCAAACATCGCCTTGCCGCCGATCTCGATCTCCTCGCCATGTCCGACCAGCTCGTACATGACGGGCCGCCCCACCAGCGCTTCCAGCCTGCCGCGCACCAGCACATAGGGCTTCAGGCCCCCGGTCTCGTTCTCGTCGACGAAACGCAGCGGCCGTTCCGGTCCGGCCTCGACCACGTCGCCGACATTGGTGCGGAAGGTGATGATCTGTTCGTCGCCACTGCCCGAAACATCCATTTCGACGGCGATGAACGGCGCATCGGCGACGCGGATGCCGACCTTTTCCACAGGCGTCACCAGATAGGTCCTGCCATCCGCGTCCTTGCGCAGCACCGAGGAGAAGAGCTGCACCAGCGGCATGCGACCGATCGGCGTGCCGAGATAGAACCAGGTGCCGTCGGCCTTGATCTCCATGTCGAGATCGCCGCAAAAGTCGGGATTCCAGCGCTCGACGGGCGCAGCGCCCTTGCCGGCATGCGCCGCGCGCGAGATCAGCGCCTCCAGGCCGCGCGCCTCGGTTGCCTGCGTAAGGCTTTGTTGGCGATGTTCGTCGTGTTCCGTCATCGTCACGAAATAGTCACTGTTGTTCCGCTTGTCAGCCTAAGTCTGTGATTTAAGTTCGGCCATAGGCGCCACGCGAGGCCGAATCGCGGCAACCTATGATATGGTGCGGGCCGGTATTTCCAAGCGAAGGGATCGAGCCGAATGAGCGTGATGGTCAAGGAAAGCCCGATCAGCGAAACGGACATGATCGCCGAGGCCGAAAAGGCACTGGCAGACATTTCCAGGATCCGCGACGGGGTCGGCCGGGTGATCTTCGGCCAGGAGAATGTCGTCGAGCGCACGCTCGTGGCGCTGCTGGCCGGTGGCCATGCGCTGCTGGTCGGTGTTCCCGGCCTTGCCAAGACCAAGCTGGTCGAAACGCTGGGAATCGTGCTCGGCCTCGATTCGC
The DNA here is from genome assembly GCF_002294875.1 of Mesorhizobium sp. WSM4312. Taxonomy (NCBI): domain Bacteria; kingdom Pseudomonadati; phylum Pseudomonadota; class Alphaproteobacteria; order Hyphomicrobiales; family Phyllobacteriaceae; genus Mesorhizobium; species Mesorhizobium sp. WSM4312. The sequence goes on from NZ_NSFU01000023.1 coordinate 7,240, forward strand.
GCCGCATCCAGTTCACGCCCGACCTGATGCCGTCCGACATCCTCGGCTCCGAGGTGATGGAACAGGACGAGACCGGCAAGCGCTCCTTCCGCTTCATCTCCGGCCCGATCTTCGCCCAGTTGCTGATGGCCGATGAGATCAACCGCGCCTCGCCGCGTACCCAGTCGGCGCTGCTGCAGGCCATGCAGGAATACCATGTCACCATCGCCGGCGCCCGCTATGACCTGCCCGCACCGTTCCATGTGCTGGCGACCCAGAACCCGCTGGAGCAGGAAGGCACCTATCCGCTGCCAGAAGCCCAGCTTGACCGCTTCCTGATGCAGGTCGACATCCTCTATCCCGAAATCGAGGCCGAGCGCCGCATCCTCCTGGAAACCACCGGCATCGAGGATGCCAAGGCGCAGAATGTGCTGCAGCCGGCTCGATTGAAGGAAATCCAGACGCTGATCCGCCGCATGCCGGTGCCCGAAAGCGTCGTCGAGGCGATCCTCACTCTGGTGCGCTCGGCCCGTCCAGGCCAGGGCAATGCCGATACCGACAAGCATGTCGCCTGGGGCCCCGGCCCGCGCGCCAGCCAGGCGCTGATGCTGTGCACGAGGGCGCGGGCGCTCTATGACGGGCGCCTGGCGCCCTCGGTCGACGATGTGCGGGCGCTGGCCGAGCCGGTGTTGCAGCACCGCATGGCGCTGACTTTCGCCGCCCGCGCAGAAGGCACCAGCGTGCGCGACGTGGTGGCGAAGCTTGTGAAAGGGATTTGATGGCGCGCATCGGCGAGGTCCAGGCCCCGGCAGCAACGCGCGACGCGCTCGCCCGTGGCCGGTTGCGGGCTTCGCTGGTGCCCGACCTGCTGGTCGAGGCGCGCCGCATCGTCAACACCGTGATCGCCGGCTGGCATGGCCGCCGCAAGCGCGGCATCGGTGAGAATTTCTGGCAGTTCCGGCCCTATGTCGAGGGCGATTCCTCGCGTATCGACTGGCGTCGCTCGGCCCGCGACGACCACACCTATGTGCGCGACCGCGAATGGGAAGCCGCCCATACGGTATGGCTGTGGGCCGACCCTTCGCCGTCCATGCTCTACAAATCGACCGGCGCCAGCGTCTCCAAGCAGTCGCGCGCGCTGGTGCTGGCGCTGGCCATGGCCGAACTGTTGTCGCGCAGCGGCGAACGCATCGCCTGGCCGGGCCTGACCGATCCATTCACCGCCCGCAACGGCGCCGAGCGCATCGCCGCCCAGCTGATGCATGCCGGCGACTTGCCAGCCAAGCCTGACCTCACCGACATCAGGCGCTTCTGCGACATCGTCATCGCCAGCGATTTCCTCGACCCGGTCGAGGAGACGATGGAATGGCTCGACGTGCTCGCCCGCCACGGCGTGCGCGCCCATCTGATCGAGGTTGCCGACCCGGCCGAGGAAACCTTTCCCTATGCCGGCCGCACCGAATTCACCGATCCCGAGACCGGCGAAAAGCTGACCGCCGGACGCGCCGAGATGCTCGGCGACGAATACCGCCTGCTCTACACCGCCCGCCGCCAGGAGCTGGCCGGCTGGTGCAAGCGGCTCGGCTGGAGCTTTACCGTCAACCACACCGATCGGCTGGCGTCCGACGCGCTGGTGCGCCTGCACATGGCGATGACAGCCGATGGCGGCTATGCCGGTAGCGGTCGTACCGGTCAGCCTGGAAAGGCGGTCGCATGAGCTGGCTGCCGCTCTCCTTTGGCGCGCCCATGGTGCTGTGGGGTCTGCTGGCGCTCCCGGTGATCTGGTGGCTGCTCAGGCTGACGCCGCCCAAGCCGCAGGCCGAGATTTTCCCGCCGCTGAAGATCCTGGCACGCGTCTTGAAGCGCGAGGAAACGCCGCATCAAAGCCCTTGGTGGCTGACGCTGCTCAGGCTGCTGATGGCGGGCCTCATCGTCGCGGCCCTGGCCGAACCGGTCTTCAACCCGCGCGAAAAGCTGCCGGCCGAGGGCGCGGCCCTTGCTCTGGTCATCGACAATGACTGGGCGAGTGCCGCCGACTGGAACAAGCGCGTCGCCACCGCCGAGCGGCTGATCAAGGATGCCGGCTCGAACGGCGTGCCGGTCATCATCGCGTTTACCGCCGAAAAGGCCAATGCGGAGATCGGCCCCTTCGATGCCGCCGCCGCGCTCGACCGGCTGCGCGCCGCCAAGCCGCGGCCGATCCCGACCGATCGGCCCGCCGTCTATGCCCGCGTCGCCGGCGTGCTGGAGACCTTGCCCGGCGCCAGCGTCGCCGTGCTGGCCGACGGCCTCGCGGCCAAGGGCGACGAGGCCGCCTTCAACACGCTGTTGTCGAAGAATGCGGCACGCGTGGTTTGGGCAACGGCCGATCGGCTTTCGCTGACCGGCCTCACCGCCGCCGACAACCAGGTCGACGGTTTTGCGCTCACCGCCATCCGCGCGCCGGGTGACCCGGCACCGGCGCAGGTCACCGCCGGCGCCTTCGACGACAAGGGCCGCCGCATCGCCGATGCGACGCTGACCTTCGCGCCCGGCGAAGCCACCGCCACCGGCACCATGGCGGTGCCGTTCGAGCTGCGCAACGACTTCGCTTCGATCGCCCTCGACGGCGAGCGCCAGGCGGGTGCAGTGCGCGTGCTCGACGAAAGCTCCAAGCGCCGCCGCGTCGGGCTGTTATCGCAGGCCGAGGCCGACCAGGCGCAGCCGCTTCTGTCACCGCTCTATTACATCAGGCGCGCGCTGCAGCCCTTCGCCGATCTGGTCGAACCCTCCAGCGCCGATCTCGCCGACGCCATCCCGCAGATCCTCGACCAGAAGCCGGCGATGATCATCATGGCCGACATCGGCACCATTCCGGCGCAGGTCCGGCAGCGATTGGTCGACTGGGTCGACAATGGCGGCACGCTGGTGCGTTTCGCCGGCTCGCGGCTGGCCGCTGCAGGCAATGACGACGATCTGCTGCCGGTCCGCCTGCGCACCGGCGAGCGTTCGCTGGGCGGCGCACTGTCCTGGACCTCGCCGCAGCCGGTCACCGAATTTCCCAAGGCCGGTCCTTTCGCCGATCTGGCGCCGCCTACGGAAGTCACAGTGAGCAGGCAGGTGCTGGCCGAACCGACACCCGATATCGTCGAGCGCACCTGGGCCGCTCTTGCCGACGGCACGCCGCTGGTCACCGGGCTGAAGAAAGGCAAGGGCACGCTGGTGCTGTTCCACGTTACGCCCGAGGCGACATGGTCGAACCTGCCGATCTCGGGCAGCTTCGTCGAGATGCTGCGTCGCATCGTGCAGCTGTCGCGCAACCAGGGCGCGGCGATCGCCAATGCCGAAGCCGCCGCCACATCGCTGGCACCCTACCGCATGATCGCGGCCGACGGCTCGCTGGTGCCGCCGACGCCGGATGCACGGCCGCTGGTGCCGAGCGCCGGCGCGCGGGTGACCTTGGAGAACCCGCCCGGCCTCTACGGCTCGGAAACCGGCGTCTTCGCCCACAATTTGCTCGATGCCGCAAGCACCTTCGTGCCGCTGGCGCGCCCGCAACTCACGGTTCCGGTCACATCAATCCAGTACGCCTTCGATGAATCCCGCAATCTGAAAGGTTCGCTGGTCACCGCCGCCCTGTTGCTGATGCTGCTCGACACGCTGGCGGTGTTCTGGATGGGCGGGCTGTTCGCGCGCCGGCGGCGCCGTGCCGGCGCTGTGGCCACCACCGCTGCGATCCTGATCGCACTTGGCGCATTGTTCGGCCATGCCGATTTCGCCCGCGCCGACGACGCCAAGCCGGGCGACGAGGCGGCCATCACGGCGATTTCGAAAACCCGCATCGCCTATGTGCTGACCGGCGTGCCGGGCGACGATTCGATCAGCCGTGCCGGGCTCGAGGGCCTGACCCGCTTCCTGATCGAGAAGACCGCGCTGGAACCCGGCGAGCCGGCCGGCGTCGACATTGCGAAGGACGAACTGTCCTTCTATCCGCTGATCTACTGGCCGATCGATCCGGCCGCCCCCATGCCGAGCCAGGCCGCGATCGCCTGTATCGACGCCTATATGCAACAGGGCGGCACGGTACTGTTCGACACGCGCGACCAGTTCGCCAACGGCATCGGCGCCGATTCGACCAGCCCGGCGACAGAGCGGCTGCGCGACATCCTCGGCAACCTCAACGTGCCGCCGCTGGAGCCGGTGCCGTCGGACCACGTGCTGACCAAGTCCTTCTTCATCCTGCCGGAGTTCCCTGGCCGCTTCGCCGGCAGCCCGCTCTGGGTCGAGGCATCGCTCGACGCCAGCAACGCCGACAACCGGCCGGTGCGCACCGGCGATGGTGTCTCGCCGATCATGATCACCGCCAATGATTTCGCCGGCGCCTGGGCCGTCGACGAGAACGGCGACCCGCTGCTGCCGACGGTGCCGGCCGACCCGATGCAGCGCATCTATGCGCTGCGCGCCGGCGTCAACATCATGATGTATATGCTGACCGGCAACTACAAATCCGACCAGGTGCATGTCCCCATTCTGCTTGAACGGCTGGGGCAGTAACCAATGAACTGGTCGATCTCCTTCGAACCGCTGATCTCCTGGCCATTGCTGGCCCTCGTGCTGGTACCGCTGGCGCTGCTGGCGCTTGTCGGCCTGTGGTTTCGCCAGCGCGGCGGTGTCCTGCGCTTCATCGCCCTGCTGGCGCTGGCCGCCGCCCTGTTCAACCCGGTGTTCCTCAACGAGGAGCGCGAGCCGCTGAAAAGCGTCGTCGCGCTGATTGTCGACCGCAGCCAGAGCCAGGACATCGGCGACCGCACCAGGCAGACCGATGAAGCGCTCGCCGGACTGCAGCAGCGTCTAGGCCGCTTCAAGCAGTTCGACGTCCGCGTCGTCGAGGCCGGCAAGTCCGATGCCGCCGAGGAGCGTACCGAAACACGGCTGTTCGGCGCGCTGGAAGGCGCCTTGCGCGACGTGCCGCCGTCGCGCATCGGCGGCGCCATCATGATCACCGATGGCGAGGTGCACGACGCGCCCCCGGGCGCGCCCGACTTCAACGCCCCGCTGCACGCCTTGATCACCGGCAACGACCACGAAAAGGATCGCCGCATCCGCTTCGAGAACGCGCCGCGTTTCGGCATCGTCGGCAAGCCGCTCGACATGACCTACCGCGTCATCTCGACGGAAAACGAAGCCGGCCCGGTCGATGTGCGCGTCTCGGTCAATGGCGAGCAGGTCGCGGTCGAGCATGCCACCGTCGGCCAGGCCATGCCGCTGCAGGTGACCATTCCGGGCGCCGGTCGCAACATCATCGAACTCGCCATCGACCGCGAACCCGGCGAACTGACCGACACCAACAACCGCGCCATCGCTCTGGTCGACGGCATCCGCGAGAATTTGCGCGTGCTGCTCGTTTCGGGCGAACCGCATGCGGGCGAGCGCACCTGGCGCAATCTGTTGAAATCGGACGCCTCGGTCGATCTCGTCCATTTCACCATTCTGCGGCCGCCCGAGAAGCAAGACGGCACGCCGATCAACGAATTGTCGCTGATCGCCTTCCCGACGCGCGAACTGTTCGTCGAGAAGATCAAGGATTTCGACCTCATCATCTTCGACCGCTACCAGCACCGCGACGTGCTGCCGATCCTCTATTACGACTACATCTCCGAATATGTCGAAAAGGGCGGCGCGCTGCTGATCGCCGCCGGCCCCGAATATGCCGGCGAGTCTTCGATCGCACGCACGCCGCTGATGTCGGCTTTGCCCGCCATGCCGACCGGCGAAGTGCTCGAAAAGGCCTTCTATCCGCGCCTCACCGACCTCGGCCAGCGTCATCCGGTGACGCGCGGCCTCGACGGTTCGGCCACCGAGCCGCCGCACTGGAGCCGCTGGTTCCGCACCATTGGCGTGCAGAACCCGCAAGGCGAGGTGGTGATGAAGGGCGCCGACAACCGGCCCCTGCTGCTGCTCGATCGCAAGGGCGAAGGCCGTGTCGGCATGCTTTTGTCCGACCAGGGCTGGCTGTGGGCGCGGGGCTTCGAGGGCGGCGGTCCGCACGTCCAGCTCTATAGGCGCATCGCCCACTGGCTGATGAAGGAACCCGAGCTCGAGGAAGAGCGGCTGACCGCCGAGGGACGCGGCATGGTGCTGGAGATTCGCCGCCAGACCATGGCCGACGATCCAGGCTCCGCTCAGATCATCACGCCTTCAGGTAAGACGGTGACCGTCAAGCTCGATAAATCCGAGCCCGGCGTCTTCCTCGGCAGCGTCCAGACCAATGAGATCGGCCTCTTCCAGGTCGCCAATGGCGATCTCACCGCGCTCGCCCATGTCGGGCCGGTCAATGCGCCGGAATTCGCCGATGTCATCTCCACCGAAAACCGGCTGAAGGCACCGGCGGAAGCCACCGGCGGCAGCGTGCGCCGGCTGGCGTCATCGACGGCCCTTGGCAGCGACGTGACCCTGCCGTCCATCGTGCCGGTTCGCTCGGCCGGCGATGCCTCCGGCAGCGACTGGATCGGCCTGCGCACCACCGACGACAGCGTCTTGAAGGCCGTCTCGCGCGTGCCGCTGTTCGGCGGCTTCCTCGGCCTCGGCCTGCTGCTCCTGGCGATGGGATCGATGTGGTATCGCGAGGGACGGTAAGCTTCCCTTTTCCCCGGTTTCACGGGTGCCCGAAGGGCGGATGAGGGGCGGCGCTGACCTCTGAAGCATTGATGCTAATCAGGCGTTGGCGCCAAAGCTGTCCGCGCTTTATGTCAAACGGCACCTGCCGAGGCCCCGTTGCCTGCGGCAACTCCCCAGCGTTCGTGACCTTTCATCGTGCCACTGGCACGATGAATTCGCCTGTGGCGAACCGATCACTCACTCCTCCGGCTCGGTCGTGAACAGCAGCGGGTAGCCCTTGGCCTTGCCGGCGTCGGTGGCTCGCGTCGCCTTGGTCTCGGCGACATCCTTGGTGAAGACCGCGACCACGCAGACGCCGCGCCGGTGCGCGGTGATCATGATGCGGTGCGCCTGATCCTCGCTGAGCTTGAACTCGCCCTTCAGCACCGTCACCACGAATTCGCGCGGCGTGAAATCGTCATTGATGAGGATGACCTTGTAGAGCTTCGGCCGCTCGGTCTGCGGCTTGACCTTGGTTCGCGGTTTTGTGGTGATTTCTGGCATCGGAACCGACAGTTTCGCGATCGGGCTTTACCCGGTATTTTGCCACGGGCGGCAGCGATCGTCCATTTTGAGTGGCATGCGGGCGGCCGGCGGGCCGGCCCGGTCATTGGCAATCATGTGGGAAATTGTCGGGCGCCGTTCAACGGCCCTGGCGGCCGAAGATACGGCGGTTCGCGCCGGCATCCGCCCGGCGCTCCACCCAGGCCGCGATCAGCCATCCGACAACGCAGACCAGCGTCACGGCAAGCAGCACGATCAGCAGCCACGCCTGGACAGGCGTGATGTAGTCCCAGTTGCTGGAAATTATCGGCGCGAACAGCGAGGGCTCGGTGCGGCTACTGGCAGGATCGGGCACGGGGCTGGCGGTGAGCAGAATCAGCCCCCTGGCGACACCGGTGGCAACCAGGCCGCCGATCACCATCGAACGCAAAATGGACGAAAGCCGCTTCTTCATGCGGATTGTCCTACACGACCGGCGTTGCAAACGGGTTAAGCACGATCGAGATGCGCGGCTGCAAGCCGCCGGTGTTCAGCTCATCGACCATGCATTCGGCGCAAGGCCGCCCCAGCCGGTTGCGGCGGGGCGGCCTTGCTAGAACTGACCTCGAAACTGATCAGGGCTTCTTGGCAGCAGCCTTCGGGGCCGCCATGGCGGGGGCTGCCTTCGCGGGGGCCGCCTTGGCAGGGGCCTTCTTGACCGGGCACTTGTGCTTCTTGGTCACCTTGCAGGCGCCCTTCTTGGCAACCTTCTTCGGAGCAGCCTTGGCCGGTGCGGTGGTCGTCGCGGCAGCGGCCGGAGCTGTGGTCGTGGTGGCGGCAGCCGGGGCAGCGGTCGTGGTGGCGGCAGCGTTGCCAAGAGCCGGCATCGAGAAGGCAAGAGCAACGGAGAGACCGAGGGCCGACAGGAGGGACTTTTTCATGGCTTCATTTCCTTTTTATGCGGGTCGATTTTGAGCGTCACTGGACCGGGTCGTTCGGTGTCACTCCAAGCAGCTTCAAAGCGTTGGCGAGCATCCGGATGCCCTGTGCCTGTTTCTTGGCAGCACAATACCGGTTGCCCTTTCTCTGAAGTGCCTTTGCCGCGGTGACCTGCGTTGCCGTGGCATGGGTTTCGAGGGCTTCATCAAATTGGTGGCTGAGATTGGCGCACCGTTCGCTCCGGGTGAGCGGCGCCTTTGCGTCCGATTGTCCAGCAGCGGCGGTGACCAGGCCAAGGCCCAGCAACGCACCCAACAAACTGATCGACAAGCTTGGCATTGGTTTTTCCGTGAACCCGGAGATTTTGCGTCGCAGCCGGTAATCTGACCGCCACGGCACCGTTATGCCGCCCTACCTTTTCAGGAGTTTTTCCCAATTGTAGAATTTTGTTTCTGGATTGTGTCTGTCCCGCCCGCCTCATGCGTATCGTCCAAATCGGTCCCGATTTTGGGAACCGCACGCATGGAAACAGAGAGCTTCAGCACGGCCATCGCTTTCCATGTGGAGAAGGCTGAATTCGTTCTCCCTTGAAAAGCAAGGCACTGGCCAACATATGGCCCGAATTCTATCGTGTGGCTCACCTGCCAGGAATGACTTGGCCGGCAATCGAGACAGGGCACCTCGTGAAATCCGACGCACACATATTGATCGTCGACGACGACAAGGGCATCCGCGACCTGCTTCAGGAATTCTTCCAGAAGCGGGGCCTGCACACTTCAGTTGCCGCCGACGGTACCGAGATGGAGGCCGTCCTGCGCCGCGCGCAGGTGGACCTCATTGTGCTCGACGTGATGTTGCCCGGCAAGAGCGGGCTGGAACTATGCCGTGACCTGCGCGCCCAGTATACGACACCGATCATCATGCTGACCGCCGTCACCGAGACCACCGACCGCGTCGTCGGCCTGGAGATGGGTGCCGACGACTATGTGCCCAAGCCCTTCGACCCGCGCGAACTCCTGGCGCGTATCCGTGCCGTGCTGCGGCGCAATGGTACTTCCGAACCGAAACGCGCCACTACCAAGCAGATCTACCGTTTCGCCGGCTGGACGATGGACTGTTCGCGGCGCCGGCTGACCGCGCCCGACGATGTCAGGGTCGAGCTGACCATGGCCGAATTCAACCTGCTGCAGACCTTCGTCAAGAGCGCCCAGCGCGTGCTGACCCGCGACCAGCTCATCGAGCTCTCCGGCGGCGACAGCGACTATTCCTTCGACCGCAGCATCGACATCCTGGTCAGCCGGCTGCGGCGCAAGATGGAAGATGACCCGAAAACGCCGAAACTGATCCTGACGGTGCGCAGCGGCGGCTACCAGTTCCTGCCCGAGACGACCTCCGAATGAGACGTTTCCTGCCGCAGACCTTGCCTGTCTGGGTGCTGCTGATCGTCATTGCCGGCCTGCTGATCAGCCAGGTCGCGACCCTCTATATCGTGTCGCGCGACCGCGCCGCCGCCAATGACGTGGTCGACCTCTACCGGCTCAACGACCGCGCGTTCTCCTTGGTGCAGCTGATGAGCGGCGCCACGCCCGAGGAGCGCAAGGCAACCGCGGCGGGCCTGTTCAACTCGACTTACGCCCTTACCGTCTCCGACACGCCCGCCGTCACCTCCTCTATCGCCGGCGACGACGAACTGGCCGAACTCGAGGACATTCTCGTCGGCCGGCTGTCGAAGTTCGGCATCACCGATGCGCGCGTGCGGCGCGATCCGGCAACGCGTGAGGCCGACGACGCCAGCGGCACCGCATCCGGCCCCGATATCGGCCAGGTCGAGCGCGACCTTCTGGTGCTCGCCGCCGATTTCGCCCAGAGCGACAAGCTGACGGCCTCCTTGCGCTTCGCCGACGGCCAGTGGCTGAACTTCACCGAGCCGATCACGCCCGTCGGCCCGATCCTGAGCTTCGACAGCCTGCCGCTCTATTCGCTGATCGCCGGCCTGGTGGTGATCATGTCGATCTGGTCGCTGCGCCGGCTGACCGCGCCCTACCGGATGATGGAAACCGCCGTGAACCGGATCGGCAAGGACCTGAAAAGCCCGCCGATCGCCGAGTCGGGCAGCCGAGAGGTGCGGGCCGCCGCCAGGGCGATCAACGCCATGCAGAAGAGGCTGCGCGAATATGTCGAGGACCGCGAACATCTCGCCGCGGCACTCGCGCATGATTTGCGCACGCCGATGACACGCATGCGGCTGCGGCTCGAACTGTTGCGCAAATCGGCGGTTCGCGAGGCGCTGGCGCATGATCTCGCCGATGTCGAGAGCATCGCCAGTTCAGTGATCGACTTCGCCACTTTCGAGGTGAACGAGGAAAAGACCGAGCGCATCGACTTCTGGTCGCTCGTGGAATCGATCGCCGACCCCTATCCGGAAGTCTCGTTCGACAATGACGACACCCGTTCTCGCGGCCTGATCTGCATCGCGCGGCCGGTGGCACTCAAACGCTGCGTCACCAATCTGGTGCAGAACGCCGTCACTTACGGCAAGAAGGCGCATCTCAGCCTGCACCGCTCGGACGGCACGATCACGCTCACCATCCGCGACGAAGGGCCTGGCATACCGCAGGCACAGATCGATGCCGTCTTCGGCTCCTTCGTGCGCCTCGAACAGTCCCGCAACCGCCAGACCGGCGGCCTTGGGCTGGGCCTAACCATCGCCCGCAACATCGCGCGCGCCGCCGGCGGCGAGATCCGCCTGTCCAACCATCCGGACGGTGGGCTGGTAACGGAGCTGCGCCTGCCATTGGCGGCCTGACGCAGGTCGCCTCGGATGTGTTCCCGTTTTGCCGTTTTTCAACGGATGACGGCGATCTTCCATGCCAGCAGGGCAACTATCGCTGCGCCGCTGAAGAGGGTCGCCCAACCATGCCGCCCGAATGCATGCAGGACAAGGACTGCGAATGCGGCAATGATGGCTGCGAGCGTCCCTTCGATATAAAAGAGCTGATTTGCACTCAGTTGCGTGCCGCTCGCACCGCCGATCCTGAAAAACTCCAGGATCGATCGCATCGCAATCACGAGCAGTACCCCGAGCGCAGTTTGCGCGGTCCGCGGTTTAGACAGCCAACCCAAAATCCGCTCCAAAGCGCCTTTTCCTGATAGTTGAAGATAGTTGAAGGAGGACTCGCCGCTCCTCTATTGCTAGCGCCGCAGCACCGCGCTCAGTACGTCGCGGATGCCGATGGCGCCGACAAAGCGGGACTGGTCGTCGAACAGTGCCACGGGTGCTGTCTGCGAACGGTGCATGGCCAGCATGACGGTTTTCAGCGACGTGCCGGGATTGGCCCAGAACACTTGCGCCACTTCCTCCGGCTGGCCCTCGACATCGGCGCAGGACACCCACACCGCCGGCTTGCCATCGCGTTCGGCCGCCGCCACCAGGCCGTGATCGTCGATCTTGAAGCGCGTCGTCTTGCGCCGGTCTAGCCACACCCAGCCATTGTCGCCGTGCTCGAGGTCGCGGCGATCGCGCATGACGTTCCAGGCGGTCAGCACCGAGAGCGGGTTCACATTGGCGATGAAGTCGCGGACATAGTCGTTGGCGGGGCGCAGCACGATGTCTTCCGGCGCGCCGGTCTGGACGATGCGCCCGCCCTCCATGATGGTGATATGGCTGCCGATCTTCAGCGCCTCTTCCAGGTCATGGCTGACGAAGATGATGGTTTTCTTCAGCTCGGCCTGCAGCTGCAGCAGTTCGTCCTGCAGCTTGGTGCGGATCAGCGGGTCGAGCGCGGAGAACGGCTCGTCCATCAACAGGATCGGCGCTTCGGTGGCGAAGGCACGGGCCAGGCCGACGCGCTGCTGCATGCCGCCCGACAGCTCGTGCGCGTATTTCTTCGACCACTGGTCGAGATTGACCAGCTTGAGCTGCCTGTGCACGCGCTCCTTGCGTTCGGCGTCCGGCACGCCGGCAAGTTCGAGGCCGAGGCCGACATTTTCCTCGACCGTGCGCCACGGCAGCAGGCCGAACTGCTGGAACACCATCGCAACCTGCTTCTGGCGCAAGCGCCGCAAGGTCGACTCGTCGCAGGTGACGACGTCGACGATCTTGTCGCCGTCCTTGACCAGAACCTGGCCGCGCGACACCACATTGAGCCTGTTGACGGCCCGAAGCAGGGTCGACTTGCCGGAGCCCGACAGACCCATCAGCACGGAGATCTCGCCCTCATGCACGGTAAGGCTGGCGCCGGCGCAGCCCAGCACATTGCCGGTTTTCTCCAGGATTTCGGCGCGTGTGGCGCCCTTGTCGATCATCGCAAGCGAACCGGCCTGGTCGGCGCCGAAGACGATATCGACGTTCTTGAAATCGACGGCGACGGTCATTTCTTGCCTCCAACGCCAATGCGGGTCATTCGGTCGAGCACGATGGCCAGCACGACGATGGCGAGGCCCGCCTCAAGCCCGAGATCGATGCGGCGCGAGCCGAGCGCGCGGTTGATCTCGGTGCCCAGCCCACCGGCGCCGATGAGAGCCGCGAACACCACCATCGACAGCGACAGCATGATCGATTGCGTCAGACCCGCCATGATGGTGGGCAGCGCCGACGGCAGTTCCACCTTCCACAACAGCTGGCTCTTGGTGGCGCCGAACGCCTCGCCGGCCTCGATGATCGACTTTGGCACCGAGACGACGCCGAGGTGAGTGAGCCTGACCGCTGTCGGGATGACGAAGATGATGGTGACGATGAGGCCGGGCGCGTTGCCGAGGCCGAACAGCGTCAAGACCGGGATCAGGTAGACGAAGGTCGGCAGGGTCTGCATCAGATCGAGCACCGGCAGCATGACGCGGTAGACCTTCGGCTTGTGCGCCGCCCAGATGCCGAGCGGCACGCCGATGGCCATCGCCATGGCGGCGGCGGCGACGACCAGCACGAGCGTCTGCACGGTCTGCTTCCACAGGTTCTGGTTGATGATGAAGATCAGGCCGAGAAAGACGCCGATGGCGAGCGGCCGCGAGCGCTGCAGCAACCAGGCAATACCAACGATGACCAGCGCCAGCAGCACCGGCGGCACCATCAGCAGGAGGTCGACTAGCCCGTCGAGAATGAAATTCAGACCGTTGGAGAAGGCTCTGAAGATGGTGTCGAAATTATCGGTCAGGAACCCGAAAAAGGACTTTCCCCAAGCGCCGATCGGGATCTTGTGATCGACCATGAATTTGGAAATCGGATCCATCTCACCCCTCTTCCACCAGGGCTCTGACTTCGGCCCCGCGCTGTCGCAACGTCATCTTGTCACAGGATGTGAAAAAGGGCAGCCCTTTGTCAAACGGCTGCCCATCTTCATCCGGTCATGCCGGATGCGAAGTCGGCTCAGCTTCCGAGCGCGGTCTTGACCGCCGCTGCGGCGTCGCCGCCGTCGAAGGTGGTCACGCCGGCGATCCACGGCTTGACCGCGTCCGGGTTCTTCTTCAGCCAGTCGGTGGCGACCGTCTGGGCGTCACCGCCCTTCAGGATCGCGTCCATCATCTGGCCTTCCATATCCAGATTGAACTTCAGGTTGGTGATGAACTTGCCGACATTCGGGCATTCGGTCGTGTAGCCCTTGCGCACATTGGTCGACACGGTGGCAGCGCCGAAGCCGCTGTCGCCCATGCCGTCGAGATAGGTGATCTTCATGGCGCCCATCACCGGATGCGGCGTCCAGCCGAGGAAGGCGATCCATTCATTGTTCTTCATCGACTGCTCGGCCTGCGTCAGCATGCCGGCCTCCGAGGACTCGACCAGTTCGAAGCCCTCGAGATTGTCCTTCGGGTTCTTGATCATGTCGAGGATGATGCGGTTGCCGTCATTGCCGGCCTCGATGCCATAGATCTTGCCGTTGAACTTGTCCTTGAACTTGCCAAGATCGGTCAGCGTCTTGACGCCGGCGTCCGCGACATAGGTCGGCACGACGATGCCATAGCCGGCGCCCGAGAGGTTCTGGCTGACGGTCTCGACCGAACCGTCGGCGGTATAGTCCTTGATGTCGTTGGTCATCGACGGCATCCAGTTCCCCAGGAACACATCGAGGTCCTTGTTCTTCAGCGACGCATAGGTCACCGGAACCGAGAGCTGGATCACCTGCGGCTCATAGCCGAGCGCGGTGAGCAGCACCGAAGCGAGCCCCGTGGTGGCCTGGATGTCGGTCCAGCCGACATCGGAAAGACGCACCGCCTTGCAGCTCGCCGGATCGCCGGCAAAGGCGGCACTCGTGGACAGGAACGCCGCCAGGCCGAGGCCGGCGACGAAGGAATTCATACGCGACATAGACAGTCTCCCATTGTGATTCTTTGGCGAAGCGTCGTAACGGTTTCTCTGCCCGCCTTGTTTCGTCAGCCAAACACCATTCTGGTGTAGTTTCAAGCGCTAAGGCAATCACGATCAACGGCGCGGAATGGCCAATCAGCGACACGGCTGACGCTTTTGTCACGCCGCTCATCTTTTTCAGCGGCGAGCCGGCTTTTTCAGGGGAATGCGCCAGCGGCCCCTCCCCGCGCAGAGGCAACTCGGCTTAAGGTCTGTTTGGATTCAGGTCAGGCTGAGACGAAAATGGTGGGGCCCGAGAACCGGAGCGGAGCGTACTTTTGGGCATGTGAGCACAGATCTACTGCGACGCAGTAGAACGGGGAAGCGCAGGGGACGGCCATTTGCAGGCCGGCATCGCCTGAATATCGACGGACCGTAAAGGACGGCATGGCCAAGCTCTACTTCAACTACGCAACGATGAATGCCGGCAAGACGACGATGCTCTTGCAGGCCTCGTACAATTATCGCGAACGCGGCATGACGACGATGCTGTTCGTCGCCGGCCATTACCGCAAGGGGGACAGCGGCCTGATCTCGTCGCGCATCGGGCTGGAGACCGAAGCCGAGATGTTCCGCGACGGCGACGACCTGTTCGCCCGCGTCGCCGAACATCACGACCATACGACGGTGCACTGCGTCTTCGTCGACGAGGCGCAGTTTCTCGAGGAAGAGCAGGTCTGGCAATTGGCCCGCATCGCCGACCGGCTGAACATCCCGGTCATGTGCTACGGCCTGCGCACCGATTTCCAGGGCAAGCTGTTTTCCGGCTCGCGCGCGCTGCTGGCGATCGCCGACGACCTGCGCGAGGTGCGCACCATTTGCCGCTGTGGCCGTAAGGCGACGATGGTCGTGCGCCTCGGCCCGGACGGCAAGGTGGCCCACCAGGGTGAACAGGTGGCGATCGGCAAGGATGTCTATGTCTCGCTCTGCCGCCGTCACTGGGAAGAAGAAATGGGCCGCGCCGCGCCCGACGATTTCATCGGCTTCATGAAATCTTGACCCAGCTTCCCTGCGACCCGCGTCAGGCCGCAGAGACACGCCACAGCGGAAACCGCCAGCCCAGCCGGACACCGAGCGTCGCCACGGCGATCAGCGCCATGCCGGCGGCCTGCGCCGGCCCGAGCGGATGCCCGTAACCGCCCAGTCGATGATGATGATGATGGCAACGACCGGATAGGTGAAGGTGATGATGCCGATCACCGGCGTCGTCAGGCGCGGAAAGGCCGAGTTCATCAGCACATAGGCAATGCCGGTGTGCAGCACGCCGATGCTGACCAGCCAGCCGCTGCATGCGCGGGAACATGCTGGCCGATGCCGGGGACGCGAGCAGGTACGACCGGCCCACTCGCCACGGTGCAGCGTTTGTTAAGGCCTCGGTCCTATAAGGCCGTCAGCCAGAGCTCTCCGGGGTCAGCCATGCTTCGAGCCGTTTCCTCAGCCAGCCTTCTTCTCATTGCCACCTCCATTGCCGCCCATGCCGGCGGCGACCCGGTGCAGGGCAAGCACGTCTTCAACCGCTGCATGGCCTGCCATGAGGCGGCCACCGACCGCGACAAGGTTGGCCCGCATCTCAAGGGTGTCGTCGGCCGCGCCGCAGGCAGCGCGGAAAGCTTCCTTGGCCATTATTCCGACGCCATGAAGAGTGCGGGCGCTGCCGGTCTCGTCTGGGACGAGGCAAATCTCACCGAGTATCTCAGGGCCCCTAAGCTCAAAGTTCCCGGCAACAAAATGGCTTTTGGTGGCCTGACGAATGATGACGACATCGCCAATGTCATCGCCTATCTGAAGGCCGATCCGAAGCCCTGAGTGGCGTCTATGCGGTGCGGCCGCACTGATGTGTTTGGCTGCAACCGGTTCAATCCCCTGACGAATTCAGCATTTCCGCGTCGGCGGGGGCTGACTGTCTTGCCGGCATGAAAGTTCAATGACAGCTGAACTAGTCCCGACTGACCGGCTAATCACGCCATGACCCCACCTGCATTGTCTTTCAAGGCCTTGGCGGATTCTTTTGTTTTCACGCGGCCCTTGTCTTCACGTCTTTCAATCCCCGGATGCCCCACATATATTCGCCGCTGTTCGCAACCAGCGACCGGAAGCCGAAGCGGGAGGCCCCTATGGCGACATTGCAGAATTTCGATGCCGAAATTGCCAAGACCAAGCAGGTCGTCCAGGACATGCGCACCAAGATCGAGCAGTCCGGCACCGTGCTCGACACGCTTGCCACCGCTGACAAGAAGATCGGCGACGCCAATTTCGACATCGAGAACGCCCGCATCGAGGACGTGCTGAAGCAGCAGAAGGTGATGGAAGGCAACATTGCCGACCTGATCATCGGCCTCGAGGACGCCACCAACGTCTTCGGCGCCGAGTTCGAGAGCATGAAGAACTACACCGGCTGGGAGAACTTCGTCGGTGTCTTCTCCAGCCAGCGCAAGCAGCGCATGCGCACCGACCGCGTCCGCAACATGTCGCTGGCCGGCAATCTGCAGGAACTTCTGGCCAAGTCCGACACCATCGTCGGCATCCTGAAGGCGCAGAAGGAGGTTCTCGACCAGCGCTACAAGACCTCCGAGGCCAGCCTGTCGCAGGTCATCGAGCGCCGCAAGACCACCATGTCGAACCTCGAAGCCGTGCAGAAACGCATCGAGGAACTCAACCCCATGCTGCTCGACATCGAAAACAAGATCGCCGCCTCGACAAGCCAGAAGGACCGCACCCAGCTTGAGGGCGAACGCTCCAAGCTCGCCACCGAATACAACGAGAAGCAGGCCAAGGAGCAGGAACTGCTGGCCGAAAGCCAGACGCTCGAGCGCTACACCTCGATGTTCCAGACCTTCGTCGATTCGCTCAACAACCAGATCGCCGCGCAGTCGACGCTGATCAACAAGCTGACCATCGATACCGAGCAGCGCATCGTGCTCTACAAGGCGCTGGAAGATTCCTTGAAGACCGCCGCGCAGCAGGACGTCGCCCACAAGATCAACACGCTGGGCAGCCAGGTCGACAACACGGCGGAAGAAACCATGGCCGGCATCGGCGCCGCTTCGCAGAAGCACATTGGCGATCTGCTCGAAATGCACGAGAAGAACATGGTGGCCAGCTCCGATATCCAGCGCCGCAAGAAGCTCGCCGACGATGCCTTTGCCCGGCGCTTCGACGAGGTGCTGAAGAAGCACAATTCGGCCAACTACGTGCAGTCATAATTGCCGCGCGCACCGGTGCGACAATCCCAGGGCTGACAGAATGACCCCCGAAAACGACGCGGCGGCGCGGTATTTCTCGGCAATCACGGCCGCGCTCAGCGGTCTTGAAGTGTTCATGCGCGACGACCGCTCGCCGCTTTACCGGCACGGCATCGTCGCCAAGATCGTTGCCGAATACATCGCCCGGCTCGACAAGTCTTTTGGCTGCTGGCGCAACCGGCTGGGCTTCATGGACACGTTCCGCATTTCGCGCGCCGAAAGCGGCTTCCCGGTGTTCCAGAACCTGCTCGAACTGGAAAACGACCGCCGCCAGGCCGATGCGCGCCTTGCCAACATCCCGCTGGCCGGCGAGCTGCGCGAGGAGATGGCCGACTTCATCCTGCGCCACAAGGAATTCCCCGAGGCGCTGCAGAAGTCGATGGCCGAGCGGCTCTATCTCGAGGACGTCAGGAGCGAGCAGACTTTTGGGCCGTTCACGCTGGCGCAGACGGCCAAGGTGTCGGTCAATCCGAAGACGGCATTGCCCTACTATCTCGTCCATTGGGCGACCTTCGACGGCAGCGCCAACCTGCCGCTGGTCTACATGGTGACGGTGGAGGATTCCTCCGAGAACATGGTCCGCCAGCTCGTCGACCGGAACGGCAAGCTCAACGACAAGGTCGATATCCCACTGCCGGTCGACGGCCTGCTCAATCCCGAGCTCGCCCACCGTTTCGACGATTTCACCGAGAAGAACTCCGCCTACACGCTGTCACCGGCGACGATTGCGGTCAATCTCGACAAGGATTTCGAGCCGCTGCACCCCAAGCAGTTGCGCCGCGTCGTGCTTGGCCCCTTCTATTCCGCGGGCATTACCGACAACAATTCGACGGTGACCGAAGTGCTGGCCAAGGTGCGCAAGCCGGAAAACGCCTGGCTGCTGACCTGGACCATCCAGGAGGTCTATTCCAAGGGCGAGAAGCCCGGCCGCAAGGGGCTGTTTTCCAGCGAGAAGACGACGCAGGAATTCTTCATCAACACCGACGATTTGGAAGCCGCGCGCCAGGGCGTGTCCAGCTACGAGAACCACGCGCTGATCCCGCACGAGGCCTACCAGGCGCTCTACGCCGTCGGCGAAGCACAGAAGATCTTTGGCGGCTACAAGGTCCACATCCTGTCGAATGGGCAGGTCATTTCAGACGTCTGACCGTAACACCACGGAGCACACTTCATGGACACCGGCCTGACCACCATCCCGGAAGCGGCGATCGAGAAGCACCGCGCCACAGCGCAGAGCTTCATCACCCGCATCGTCGTGCTGGAAGACCCGTCGCGTGAGTCCGGCACGGCACTGGCCGGCACCAATCGCCGCTTCGTCTCCACCGTCTCGGTTGGCTCGGTGCGTCGCACGCGCGAGGTCGAGCTGTCGAAGACCGTCGGCGCCGTCCATCCCGACGACCAGTTGCTCACCATTCCGCAGCACACGCTTCTGTTTCGCGCGCGGCGCGGCACGGCGATCGCGCTGGCCATATCGGATGTCTTCGCCGAAGGCTCCGACCTCGAAAGCC
Source organism: Mesorhizobium sp. WSM4312 (assembly GCF_002294875.1). Classification (NCBI taxonomy): domain Bacteria; kingdom Pseudomonadati; phylum Pseudomonadota; class Alphaproteobacteria; order Hyphomicrobiales; family Phyllobacteriaceae; genus Mesorhizobium; species Mesorhizobium sp. WSM4312. Next base: position 26,364 of record NZ_NSFU01000023.1, read on the forward strand.
TGCAGGCGAAGAACACCCGCGCCCCGCTCGAGGGCGACGAGGCGTCGGCCTTCAAGAAGCTCCTGTCGGCCTCGGCCTATATCTCGGCCTTCAGCCTGGCATCCTATCTGTTCCAGCTGATCGACAGCGACGGCGAGGCACCCAACGACATCCCCGAACCCGACTTCCTTTTCGACACGCCGCAGGATGCGGTGAAGTCGATCCTCGCCGGCCTCGACAAGGCGATAGCGGGCTCGAAGGACGATGCCGACCTGGCGACACGGGCACGCGCCTTCGCCCGCGTCGCCATCGATGGGCTGCTGGCCAGAAAAGGCCGCTTCGACGGCATCGGCCCGTTCGAGAACGCCCATATCCGCATCGATGCCGATGAATTCACCCTGGACGGCTTCGACGTCGCCCCCGGCAAGCGCTCCAAACCGCTGGTGATGACTTTCAAGAAGCCGGAAGAGGTCGTCGGCAACCACATCGCCAAATTCCAGTCGGTCAGGCTGGCCAAGATGCTGATGGCCTACGACTTCGAGCGCGAGCTGAACCCCTTCGTCGAGCTCGGCGGCTTTCTGTTCACCTTCATCGGCGACGGCGCGCCGGGCACCGGCAAGACGACGCTGATCCAGATGATCGCCGGCCTCGTCAACGGCTATTGCCAGGTCGCCGGCTATCCTTTTGCCTATGAGAATTTCGGCGTCGACCAGATTTCGTCCTATCAGGGCAAATCGGGCCAGAACTGCCGCCAGTTCATCAACAATGTCTTGAACCCGCGCGTCATCGGCTTCGGCACCATAGACGATATCGACCAGGTGGCGGCGCGCCGCTCCGACGACCGCGCCTCGGCCGGCCAGCAGGAGATCACCGGCGTCCTGATGGATGCCTTCGCCGGCGCGTCAACCGTGGTGCGCGGCAACTGCTCCTTCGGCATGTTCTCCAACTATCCCGAAAATGTCGACGACGCGCTGCGCCAGCGCGCCGGTGCCCGCTGGCTGGTCGACGGCCCGCAGACCCGCGACGACTATATCGACATCTTCGTGCTGCTCGCCGGCAAGAACCACGAAATCCCTCTGGGCAAGCACGAGCTTTACGCCGCACAGGAAATCCAGCGCGCTGTCGAGGAGGCTTATGAGGAGCACGAAAAGCCGCAGGAGGACGGCCTGATGAAGGTCTATGAGCGCTACATGAAGGAGAATGGCGCGCCCAAGACCATGGCCGATATCGGCACCTACCTGCACCTGATCAAGGACGCCGAGCCGCGCTTCACCGGCCGCGCCATCAAGAACGTCACCGACGCCATCAAGATGCGCGCCATGGACATCGAGCTTCCCGACGACTGGTTCGAGAAGCCGGAAGCCTTCATGCACAAGGGCTATGACGAGAAGAAAGCCATGATCGAGGAACTGCGCGGCCCGTTCTCGATGGACATGGTCATGCAGGAGATCAACCGCTACGCCGATTCCGAGTTCCGCTACTCCGACAAGTCCGACGACGCCGCCGTGGAAAAGCTGCTGCGCGACGCGCGGCTGCGCGAGCGGGCGGCGCGCGAGATGGAGGAGATGAAGAAGAAGGGGCTGTGGTGATCTTTTCCTTCTCCCCGTTTACGGGGGAAGGTGCCCGAAGGGCGGATGAGGGGCAGCGCCATGCGTGGAAGAAACGAGCCAAAGATTGTGAGAGCCCGCGAGTTGCGGAGAGTTGAGAACGATGCCGAGGAAAGGCTTTGGCATGAATTGCGCGGACGGCGATTGAATGGTCACAAGTTTGTTCGCCAACTATCGATCGGCCCCTATTTCGCGGACTTTGCCTGCCGCGAGGCGAATCTGGTTGTGGAAGTCGATGGAAGCCACCATGCCAGTCAATTCAGTGATCGGTACAGGGACGAGACGATGAACGACAACGGCTGGTCGGTATTGAGGGTCTGGCACGCGGATGTTTTAGCCAATCTTTCGAGCGTGCTGGATACGATTGTCGCGGCGCTGGATGGTCGACTCGATCGCAAGATGATCGGTGTCGATGCGAAATTTCTGCCGGCCACGGCGTTGGAGCAAGAATAATGAGCGCTTGCGCCGCCCCTCATCCGCCCTTCGGGCACCTTCTCCCCGTGAACGGGGAGAAGGAAAGGTGAGCAAAAAACCCGACCTCTTGCGCGACAACGAACTCATCTACGGCCGTCTGCTCACCGTCGACGAGCCGCATCTCGTCCAGCGTTACAACAAGGCGCTGGCCGCGTTTGGCCTGCCTCCGACCAGGCTGAAGAGCTTCCAGATCGACCGCACCGGCTTCTCGCCCGAGATCGCCGACGAGTGCGGCGACCCTGACTATCTCGACCCCAACGAGGTCAATCGCCGCTTCATCATCCTGACGCCGTCGCAGATCGACCTGCCGGTGGTGCACACGGCCTTCTCCAACACCTCGCAGCTGATGTTCGAGTTCATGTCCAAGAACCAGCGCGCCATCGACGCGCTGACCATCAAGGACGTCATCTACGGCGAGATCGAGGATTCCGTTCCCAAGGTCAACGACATCGAGGACCTGCTGTCGATCAACCAGGTCGAGTTCAAGGTTCTGTCGGCCGAGGATGTGCTGGGCAAGGCCGCTGAACTCGGCAAGCTCGTCGACCGGCTGAAGCAGGAGCCCGATGCCTGGCGCGACAACGCCATGCTGACGCGCATGGTGGAGCTGGCGAAAATCTGCGGCGACATCCGCGAGAACGCGCTGGTGCCAGACCAGGTGATCTTCCGCCACAATGCCTACTGGACCAGCCATTTCGGCGGGCTCTACGTGTTCGTCGATCCCGACATGACGACGGTGATCAGCGATCCGGCGGCCCCGGGCTTTCGCCGCTCGCGGCCGTGGCAGGTGAGCTATCTCTCGATCAACGACGCCGACAAGGTCTTCAAGTTCCTGGCCAGCACCGGCCGCATCGAACTGCCCCGCGCCTCATGGATAGAAACGTCCGGCTATCTCGAGCACCGCGCCGAGATGGTGGTGCGCGCGCTGATCCGTGACGCCGAGCCCAACCGCAATCTGACCGATGTCGACAAGGTCTGGCTGCAGACCTGGATCCAGAGCCATGCCGACCTGATTACCAAGGACGGCAATTTCCCCTTCCTCAACGCCGCCAAGCGCGAGATCGCCCAGCTTGGCCATCTCAAGATCGAGGATGTGTTCCCGCAGCAGCGCTTCCTGGTGGTGCGCGCCAAGCCGGACCATCCCGACGCCTGGCTGACCAACCGGCTGATCTCGGATTTCGTGCCGACCGACTTTGTCTCGCGCTACATCTTCAACAAGCAGGGCTTCTACAAGGACTATGACGGCTTCAGCGACGCCTGGAGATCGCATGTTGTGGACGTTCTGAAAACCACATATTTGAAGGACAAGGTGGCGTTTCGCACACGCCTCTACGGCCTGACCGACTAGAACGAAACGAGCTGTCATTTTGTTCTAACTTATTGTTTTAGCACATGATGTTATCCAAAAAGTCTGCAACTTTTTGGCATCATGCTTTGAGGGGGTGACACAGCCATGCTCGATCCGATCGTGAACTTCTTCGTCAGGATTTTTCAGTGGATCGGCCGCGGCATCGGCCTTCTGATCGGCGCCATCCTGTGGCCGTTCCTATGGGCCGGCCGCTGGTACACGCAGCGCGGCTGGATCCTCAAGGCCGTGCTCGGCCTGGCCCTGCTGGTGCTGATCGGCCTCTACGCCAACTTCTTCTATGCCACCCAGTGGTGGAACAATTTCAACCCGAACTATCCTGACACCTACACTTTCGAGAAGCGCAATGTTTCCGCCGGCGAGCAGGTGGCCGCCGGCACTGGCACCGACACGGCAAAGACCTGCGGCAATTCCGGCATTGCCCAGATCGCGGCGGACCTGACCGACTTCAACGTCAACCAGAATGCCTGGATCTCGTCGATGATCCTCTACAAGCTCGGCCTGTTCGGCATCGACTGGGACAACACGCCGTGGATGGACAACAAGGCGTCCTTCCAGCGCGGCATCAACCAGGCTGTGCGGCGCACGGCGACCGAGCTCGCCGACAATCTCGGCCGCGTGCGCACGACTTCGCAGATCGATGCCGATCTGCAGGATGCGCGCGGCAATCTGCAGTTCGACGAATACACCTGGTATTTCGGCGTCAGCCCGTTCGGCCCGAAGACACCGACCCCGAGCTATTATCGCGACGCGGTGCGCAAGCTGCGCTCGTTCAATGCCCGCCTCGCCACCTGCCAGGCCACTTTCGATGCCCGCGCCGACAATCTGAAGCAGTATATCGACCGCATCGCATCGGACATCGGCTCGACTTCCGCCATCCTCAAGGAACGCGCCGAGAACCACAACAATGGCTGGTTCGACACCCGCGCCGACGACCGCTACTGGTTCGCCTATGGCCAGCTCTATGCCTATTACGGCCTGATGAAGGGCGCGCAGGCCGACTTCGAGGACGTCATCAAGGAAAAGCACCTGCAGAGCCTGTGGGACACGATGGACGCGCAATTCGTCTCGGCCCTGCGTATCCAGCCCTTCATCATCGCCAATGGCCGCGAGGATGGCTGGCTGCTGCCGACGCACCTGACGACAATGGGCTTCTACATCCTGCGCGTGCGCTCCAACATGGTCGAAATCAGCAACGTGCTGACGCAATAGCGTTCGCCGGTCGCAGTGCATGTCGCCCGAAAGTGGCCCCGGTTTTGGGCGAACGACATGCATAAGAACAAAAGGCTAAAGCGCGATGCGCTTTAGCCTGGCGATGGCGAATTTGCGCCGTCGCCTCTGTCGCATTCCGTGCATTGTGCGGCTGTTTTGAGACGGCGGAACGGCGCGTCCTCTGGCTTCTATACGGCGCGGCAACGGAGCCGGAAAGAACCCGAGAACAGGTCGGCCGGTCCGCAGAGGAATTTTCTTCATAGGAAACATAGTTGCATGCAAGTTGACGCCGCGGCAGCGACAGGGTTAAAACAGCCCGCGCCCGGTTCCAACCTGCCTGCCAGTGAGATCAAACCCGTCCCCTCCACAGTCCAATCCAGAGGAAAGCCGTCATGGCCGAAGTGAAGTCCGACATCGAGATCGCGCGCGGCGCCAAGAAGAAGCAGATCCAGGAGATCGGCCAGAAGATCGGCATTCCGACCGAACACCTTTTGCCCTACGGCCACGACAAAGCCAAGATTTCCGCCGAGTTTATCAAATCGGTGAAGGGCAACAAGGACGGCAGGCTGATCCTCGTCACCGCCATCAACCCGACGCCCGCGGGCGAAGGCAAGACCACCACCACGGTTGGTCTCGGCGACGGCCTGAACCGCATCGGCAAGAAGGCGATCGTCTGCATCCGCGAGGCTTCGCTCGGCCCGAATTTCGGCGTCAAGGGCGGTGCAGCCGGCGGCGGCTACGCACAGGTCGTGCCGATGGAGGACATGAACCTCCACTTCACCGGCGACTTCCACGCCATCACCACGGCGCACAACCTTTTGTCGGCGCTGATCGACAACCACATCTACTGGGGCAACGAGCTCGGCATCGACACCCGCCGCGTCGTCTGGCGCCGCGTCATGGACATGAACGACCGCGCGCTGCGCGAGATGATCTGTTCGCTCGGCGGCGTCGCCAACGGCTTTCCGCGCGAGGGCGGCTTCGACATCACCGTCGCCTCGGAAGTCATGGCCATCCTGTGCCTGTCGACCGACCTCAAGGACCTCGAGAAGCGCCTCGGCGACATCATCGTCGCCTATCGCCGTGACAAGTCGCCGGTCTATGCCCGCGACCTCAAGGCCGACGGCGCCATGGCCGTGCTGCTCAAGGACGCCATGCAGCCGAACCTGGTGCAGACTCTGGAAAACAACCCGGCCTTCGTGCATGGCGGCCCGTTCGCCAACATCGCGCATGGCTGCAACTCGGTCGTCGCCACCACGACGGCGCTCAAGCTTGCCGACTATGTCGTCACCGAAGCCGGCTTCGGCGCCGATCTCGGCGCGGAAAAGTTCTTCGACATCAAGTGCCGCAAGGCCGGCCTGAAGCCGGCGGCGGCCGTCATCGTCGCCACCGTGCGCGCCATGAAGATGAACGGCGGCGTCAAGAAGGAAGACCTCGGCAAGGAAAACATCGAGGCGGTGAAGAAGGGCTGCGCCAACCTTGGCCGCCACATCGAGAACATCCGCCAGTTCGGCGTGCCGGCGGTGGTGGCCATCAACCACTTCTATTCCGACACCGACGCCGAAATCCAGGCGATGAAGGACTATGTCGCTTCGATGGGCGAAGAGGCGATCCTGTGCAAGCACTGGGCCAACGGCTCGGCCGGCATCGAGGAACTCGCCAACAAGGTGGTGGCGCTGGCCGAATCCGGCGCCTCGCAATTCGCGCCGCTCTATCCCGACGCCATGCCGCTGTTCGAGAAGATCAACACCATCGTCCAGCGCATCTATCGCGGCTCGGAAGCGATCGCCGACAAGTCGGTGCGCGACCAGTTGCACGCCTGGGAGCAGGCCGGCTACGGCAACCTGCCGGTCTGCATGGCCAAGACCCAGTACTCCTTCTCGACCGACCCGAACCTGCGCGGCGCGCCGACCGGCCACACCGTGCCGGTGCGCGAGGTCAGGCTTTCGGCGGGCGCAGGCTTCGTCGTCATCATCTGCGGCGAGGTCATGACCATGCCCGGCCTGCCCAAGGCGCCGTCCTCGGAAAAGATCTTCCTCAACGAGGTCGGCCAGATCGAAGGCCTGTTCTAGAATCTTCAAATCCCAAACGAAAAGGGCGCCGCAGCGATGCGGCGCCCTTTCCGTTTGCGGAGTGGTCCTAGGCCGCGTTGCGCGCCAGCGCCCGCTGGTTGGAGGCGTAAATCGTGTCGCGTTCCGGCAATGCACCGGTCTTCAGGCACTCGACCCATTCGGCGGTCTTCAGTACGGCCGCGAAACGTGACTGCAGGATGATCGTCACCACGCGGTGGATCTCCTCGGCCGAGGCATAGCCGGCGCTGTTGGCATAGGGCACCGAGCCGGTGGCGTCCGACAGGAACTCGACGGCGAAGCCCATATGCACCGCATGGATGATGGTCGACAGGTCGCAATTATGCGTCATGTAGCCGACCACCGTGAGCGTATCGATGGCATTGGCGCGCAGCCACGCTTCGAGGTCGGTACCGGTGAAGGCCGATGGAAGGGTCTTCTCGACATAGTGGTCGCGGCCGCGCCTGGCGATTTCGGGATGCAGTTCGCCGCCGTGGCTACTCTTGGCGAAGATCGGCGAGCTCTCGGGCGCCATCTGCTTGATAACAACCACCTTGATGCCGGCGGCAGCAGCCGCATCCATGGCGCGCGCCACATTGACGACGCTGTCGCGGAACGGCGGATGCTGGATGGCCAGATTGCCGCCATCATAGTCGTTCTGGACGTCGATGACGATGAGCGCGCGGCGTGGCGTGATGTTGGCTGGGGCAGACATGGTGTTTTCCTTCCGGCTTGGATGCGATGGGCCGAAAATAAGCGGCTTCGGGAGTGATCGAAAGTGGCCCGATTGACATCATTCGAAAGAATTGGGACAATCCAGCTTCCGAACCGGAAACGCCCATGACCGCCCCGATCATTGCCGCCCTCGCCTTCGACGGCATCAGCCCGTTCCACCTCTCCGTGCCTTGCCTGGTGTTCGGCGCCGACCGCACGAGGCTCGGCCTGCCGCGCTTCGACTTCCGCGTGTGCGGGGTCGAGCAAGGCATGATCCGGACCGATGCCGGGCTGAGCATCCTTGTCCCGCACGGTCTGTCCGCGCTCGACGATGCCGACATCATCATCATCCCGAGCTGGAAGGATCTCGAAGCCCCGCTGGCCGGGCCGCTCGACGAAGCGCTCGGTCGCGCGCACCGGCGCGGCGCGCTGATCGTCGGCCTGTGCCTCGGCACCTTTGCCATTGCCGCCGCCGGCCTGCTTTCAGGCCGGAAGGCGACCACGCACTGGGCCTATACGGACCAGCTGCGCGCCCTGCACCCCGACATCTCGGTCGATGCCGACGTGCTCTATGTCGACGATGGCGACATCGTCACCTCCGCCGGCGTCGCCGCCGGGCTGGATTGCTGCCTGCACATCGTACGCGCCCGCTATGGAGCGGAAGCGGCACTGCGGCTCGCCCGGCACGTCGTGCTCTCACCGCACAGGCAGGGCGGGCAGGCGCAGTTCATCGAACGCCCCGTGGCAAAGAGCGCGAATGCCGATCGCTTCACCCAGGCGCTTGACGCGGTGCGCGCCACGCTCGGCGAGGCGCACAGCCTCGACAGCGTCGCCGAGGCCGCCGGTCTGACGCGGCGTACCTTCACCCGCCGCTTCCAGAAATCGATCGGCACCAGCTTTGGCGATTGGCTGACCAGCCAGCGCATCGAACTGGCGCAGCGGCTGCTGGAAGCGACGGAAAAATCGATGGACATCGTGGCCTTCGAGGCCGGCTTCGGCAGCGCCACCTCGCTGCGCCAGCATTTCGCCGCAAGGCTGAGGACATCGCCGGCGCAGTATCGGCGCGAATTCTCCCAGCGGATTGACCAGGAAGAACGGATGGCGCAGGCCTGATTGCTTGCGGCGGAAATTCAGCCGCGCTTGACCGGCCGCGCCGGATTGCCGACCACCGTCTCGTTTGCAGGCACATCACGCGTCACCACCGCGCCGGCGCCGACGATGGCGCCCTCGCCGATGCTGACGCCGCCAAGGATGACCGCGCTGCCGCCGATCCAGGCATGGGCGCCGATCTCGACCGGCCTGGCGATCTCCAGCCCCGCCTGTCGGCCCGCGGCTTGCCTGTGGTGCTCGGCGCAATAGATCTGCACATTGGGGCCAAGCAGCGTTCCCTTGCCGATGCGCACGCTTGCCGTGTCGAGGATGGTGCAGCCGGCGTTGAGGAAGACGCCATCGCCGAGAACGATGTTGAAGCCATAGGCGCAGTGGAACGGCGCCTCGATGCGGGCGCCCTCGCCCACGCCGCCGAGCAATGCCTTCAGGCCCGGCCCGAGATTGCCGCGCTGCCTTGGCGGCAGGCAATTGTGCTCGAACACCGCGTCGCGCGCGAGGGCACGCAGCGCCTCCAGCTCGTTATCGAGGCAAGAGTACCATTCGCCGGCCGCCATCTTCACGCGCTCGCTTCCAGCCATGGCGGGTCTCCGATTGACGTCCTTGCAAAGCACAGTTGCGGCCAGCAGAAAAGCGCCAATCCAAGTACTGGCCAAATATCCGACCTATGGTAGCCTGCCGTCTCGAGGCCGTCCTGGCCTGGTGATCGAGGGGATCAACATGCTCTATCTTCTTGCACTTCTGATCGGCGTCATCGCCGGCCTGCGCGCCATGACCGCGCCGGCCGCGGTCGCCTGGGGCGCCTATCTCGGCTGGCTGCCGGTTGCCGGCACCTGGGCAAGCTTCATGAGCCATTGGGCCGCTGTCGGCATCTTCACCATCCTCGCCATCGTCGAGCTGGTCACCGACCAGCTGCCGTCGACGCCGAGCCGTAAAGTGCCGCAACAGTTCGGCGCCCGCATCATCATGGGCGCCTTCACCGGCGCGGTGATCGGCGCGACCGCCGGCGCCACCATCGTCTGCCTGATCGCCGGCGCCATCGGTGCCGTCATCGGCACGCTGGGCGGCGCCGAAGCGCGCGGCCGGCTTGCGGCTGCTTTCGGCAAGGACCCGCCCGCCGCCTTCATCGAGGACGCGGTGGCGATCATCGGCGGCCTGCTGATCGTGGCGGCGGTGGCATGACGGCAAAAACTTTCGACGCCATCATCATCGGCGCCGGCCAGGCCGGCACACCGCTCGCCGGCAGGCTGAACGCAGCCGGCATGAGCGTGGCGCTGATCGAACGCAAGCTGGTCGGCGGCACCTGCGTCAACACTGGTTGCATCCCGACCAAGACGATGGTGGCGAGCGCCTATGCCGCGCATCTGGCGCGGCGCGCCGCCGACTATGGCGTGACGCTCAGCGGCCCTGTCGGTGTCGACTATGCCAAGATCAAGGCGCGCAAGGACAAGGTTTCGGGCGCCTCCCGCACCGGGCTGGAAACGTGGATCGCCGGCATGGACAAATGCACGCTCTATCGCGGCCATGCGCGCTTCGAAACCGCCAATACGGTGCGCGTCGGCGACGACCTTCTGACCGCCGACAGGATCTTCCTCAACACCGGAGGCCGCGCTTCCGTGCCCGATTTGCCCGGCGTCCACGACATCGACTATCTGACCAATTCCTCGATGATGGATCTCGAGGTCCTGCCGCGCCATCTGGTCGTCGTCGGCGGCAGCTACATCTCGCTCGAATTCGCGCAGATGTTCCGCCGTTTCGGCAGCGAAGTCACCGTCATCGAGAAGAGCCCGCGCCTGACCGGCCGCGAGGACGAGGACGTCTCGGCCACCATCCTGTCCATCCTCGAAAACGAAGGCATCACGGTCCATGTCGGCGCCGACGACATCGGTTTCGCCAAACAGGGCGACGATATCGCCGTGGCCTTCTCGGCCGGCAAGCCGCCGGCCGTCGGTTCTCATGTGCTGCTGGCGCTTGGCCGAACGCTCAACACCGACGATCTCGGCCTCAACCGAGCCGGCGTCGCCGTCGACAAGCGTGGAGCCGTTATCGTGGACGACCAGCTGCGCACCAGCGTCCCAGGCATCTGGGCGATGGGCGACTGCAACGGCAAGGGCGCTTTCACCCACACTTCCTACAATGACTACGAAATCGTCGCCGCCAACCTGCTCGACAACGACCCACGCAAGGTCAGCGACCGCATCGAGGCCTATGCGCTTTACATCGACCCGCCGCTCGGCCGCTGCGGCATGACCGAGGCGGCGGTGAAGAAATCCGGACGCCGCGCGCTGGTCGGCCAGCGGCCGATGACCCGCGTCGGCCGCGCCGTTGAAAAAGGCGAGACGCAAGGCTTCATGAAGATCTTCGTTGATGCCGACACGCGGCAGATCCTCGGCTGTTGCGTGCTCGGTCCCGGCGGCGACGAGGCGGTGCATTGCGTGCTCGATCTGATGTACGCCAAGGCGCCGGTCGACACGCTGGCGCGCGCGACGCACATCCACCCCACTGTCTCGGAACTGCTGCCCACGATTGCCCAGGAGCTGAAGCCGCTGGCCTGAGGCACCTAAAGCTCCAGACATTCTGCATTGGTGCATTGCAGCAATGTGCATTGCGCATAGCTCAACTCCTCGCGCAATCTCTGGATTGAACCGATTCAGTCTGGACGCTCCATGCCTCTGCCGATCCTTGCGCTTGCCATCGCGTCCTTCTGCATCGGCACCACCGAATTCGTCATCATGGGCCTGCTGCCGGAGGTCGCCGCCGACCTTCGCGTGTCGATCCCTTCGGCCGGCCTGCTGGTCACTGGCTATGCGCTCGGCGTCGTCTTCGGCGCCCCGATCGTCGCCATGGCCACCGCGCATCTGCCGCGCAAGCCGGTGCTGGTGGGGCTGGCCGCGTCGTTCGTCGTCGGCAATCTGTTCTGCGCCATCGCGCCCGACTACTGGACACTGATGGCGGCGCGTGTCTTCACCGCTTTTGGGCACGGCGCTTTCTTCGGCATCGGCTCGGTGGTTGCCGCAAGCCTGGTGCCGCGCAACAAACGCGCCAGCGCCATGGCGCTGATGTTTGCCGGCCTGACGCTTTCCAACATTCTGGGCGTTCCTGCCGGCACAGCACTTGGCGAAGCTTTCGGCTGGCGCTCCACATTCATCGCCGTGGTCGGCATCGGCCTGATCTCGGTCGCTGCCATCGCCTGGCTGGTGCCGTCGGATGTCACGGAGCCGAGCGGCGGCGGCCTGCGCGGCGAGTTGCGGGTGCTGGGCAGGCTGCAGGTCTGGCTGGCGATGCTGATCGCCTCGCTGGCCTCGGCCAGCCTGTTTGCCGTCTTCACCTATATAAAACCCTACCTCACCGACGTGTCCGGCCTGTCGACCTCTGCAGTCACCTGGGTGCTCCTGTTGTTCGGCGCCGGCATGACCATCGGCAACATCATTGGTGGGCGGCTGGCGGACTGGAAGCTGATGCCGACCGTCATCGGCACACTGCTGTTGATGGCGGTGCTGTTCGTCGGTTTCACACAGTTCGGCGCGATTGCCGGCGTCGCCATCGGCATCGTCTTCCTTTGGGGACTGCTCATCTTCGTCGTCGTGCCGCCGCTGCAGATCCGCGTCGTCGAGGCCGCTTCCGAAGGGCCGAACCTTGCCGCCACGCTGAACCAGGGCGCCTTCAATGTCGGCAATGCCAGCGGCGCCTGGATTGGCGGCGTGGCGCTTTCGGCGGGCGTCTCCTACGCCCACCTGCCGCTGGTCGGCACGGTGCTCGCCTTGCTGGCGGTCACCGTCGCGGTGCTGTCGCAGGCGCTGGACAGGCGCGCGCCTGTCCCGCTCCAGGCTGCGGCCGAATAGGCATCCATTCGCCAAAGCGACGGAAATCTTGCGCCCATAGCGCGGCCGACTGGACCAATCGACAGCGATACCTCAAATGGGCATGTCTTCTCGCTCTAACTGGAGAAAGTCATGCAGAAATCGATCGAACGCATCGCCGGCGACAGCGAGGGCGTTTCCTACGAATTCCCGGTGTTCCGCTTCACAGGTAGCGACAAGGAGACGCCCTCGGCTTATCTGCAGGCTGCCCTCCATGCCGGCGAACTGCCGGGCGTCGTCGCCATCGACGCGCTGATGCCGGCGCTGAACAAGGCCGCTGCCGAAGGCCGCATCAAGGGCGACATCACCATCGTGCCCTGGGCCAACCCGATCGGCCGCGCGCAATATCATTTCGGCGAGCATCAGGGCCGCTTTCACCTGGGCACCCGCACCAATTTCAACCGCGCCTTTCCGCTGCTTGCCGCGCCCGACGCCAGGCTCTTGCCCGACACCAGCTTTGGCGGCGCCGACCAGCGGCTGAAGTCCCGCCTGGTGCAGCTGTCGCTCGGCCACGACATCGTTCTCGACCTGCACTGCGACGACGAGGGCCTTGCCTATCTTTACATCCACACCAGCCTGTGGCCGGCCATGGCCGATTGCGCCGCCGCCATGGGCGTCGACGCAGTGGTACTGTGGAGCGAGGACACTGACGGCACCTTCGAGGGCGCCTCGATCATGCCCTACCAGAACGTTCCCGCCGACGTGGCGAAGTTCGACCGGCGCGTCGCCGCCACGGTCGAATATCGCGGCATACTCGACGTCGATGGCGCGCTCGCCGCGGCGGACGCCGACGGGCTTTACCGGTTGCTGGTGGCACGCGGTGTGATCGTCGACAGCGCGCTGCCCGCGCCCGGTCCATTCAAGGGCGTCGTCGCGCCATTGGAAAATATCGACATGATGCCGGCGCCACGGGCCGGCGCTGTGCTCTATGACGTGAAGCCCGGCGATCGCGTCATCAGGGGCGATCGTCTCGCCACCATCGTCCACGCGCCGGGCGAAACCGATGGCCGCGCGGAAGTGTTCGCGCCGCAGGACGGCATCATCCTGACGCGTCGCTCGCGTCGCATCATCCGCGCCGGCGAGGATCTGCTGAAGCTGGTCGGCGACAGGAAGAGCGTCGATGCCAGGTCGGGTACGCTGGAGGACTGACCTAGCCCGAGATCGCCAGCCGCGCCTTGGCTTCCAGCCATTCCGCCATTTGCCGGTATGGCACCGGACCGTGGCTGACGCGGGCGACGCCGAGTTCGGCCAGCCGCTGGCGCGGCGGCACATGCGCCAATGCGATGATGTTGACCGGCAGTGCTGTCGCCCTGCACAGCGCCTCGATGAGACCCTCGTCGCCAAGGCCCGGCGCAAAGAAACCGCTCGCTCCGGCCCTTTCATAGGCATGCGCCCGCTCGATCGCCTGGTCGAGCAGCGTCTTGTCATGCGCATCGGGCTTGGCCTTGAGGAAGATGTCGGTGCAGGCGTTGAGGAAGGCCGGGATACCCGAGGCCTTGACGGCAGCCGCGGCCGCTTCGACCCGCTTCACCTGGACAGCAATGTCGTGCAGGCCGGTGCCGCCAACGATCTGGTCCTCGAAGTTGAAGCCGACAGCGCCGGCCTGCAAGGCGCGTGTCACCGTCCGGGCGACGACTTCCGGCTCGACGCCGTAGCCGCCTTCGAGATCCATGGTCACCGGCAGATCGACCGCCTGCACGATGCGCCTGATGTTGTCGAGCGCCAGTTCCAGCGGGATTTTCTCGCCATCGGCATAGCCGAAGGCGGCCGCCACCGGCCAGCTTCCCGTCGCGATGGCCTTGGCCCCTGCTTTCTCGACGATCTTGGCCGAGCCCGGATCCCAGGCATTGTAGAGAACGATCGGGTTGCCCTTGACGTGAAGGGAATGGAACGTCCGCGCGCGCTGGGCCTGGTCGGTCATGGGTGTTTCCCGTCTTGGTATCGTTGGAAGTCCAGCCTAGCCGGGACCGCCGGCCCTGGCGATGTGCCATGAGCCCTTGAAGCGGCGGCCACCGGACGGACCTTTCAAACCTGTTGCGCATCCGGTTTTTCGCCGCTATGGATTTCGCCATGAACATGCGTTCGACCAAGACCATTTGGTGGTGGGCCTGCTGACAGCGGCCTGTTCGAACGCGCGTGCGTGAAAAGAAGAGGGTGGCCGCAACGGAAAGTCCGGGCGGCCATTTGTTTTTTAAAAGCCAGTCCCGGGTCCGTTGCCCCAACAAGCTGATGGAGACGGCAATGACGATGAAGGTTCTGGAAAACGGCGCTGAAAGTTTCGTGACCGCGGGTGGCATCACCATTGCGCGTGAGCGCCACGATCGGCCCTATGCGGGGGCGATCGACGCCTATGTCGATGGCTTGAATTCGCGCCGGGGCGCGGTGTTTTCCTCCAACTACGAATATCCCGGCCGTTACACGCGGTGGGACACCGCCATCATCGATCCGCCTTTGGTCATCTCCGCGCGCGGCCGCGCCATGCGCATCGAAGCGCTGAACCGCCGTGGCGAGGCGCTGTTGCCGGTCATCGGCAAGACGCTGGGCGGCCTTGCCGACATCACCATCGCAGAGACGACGAAGACGCTGATCCGCCTCGACGTCGTCAAACCCGGCCGCGTCTTCACCGAGGAGGAGCGCAGCCGCGTGCCTTCGGTCTTTACCGTGTTGCGCGCCATCACCGCTTTGTTCAAGACCGACGAAGACGCCAATCTCGGCCTCTATGGCGCCTTCGGTTACGACCTCGCCTTCCAGTTCGACCCGGTCGACTACAAGCTCGAGCGCAAGCCGAGCCAGCGCGACCTGGTGCTGTTCCTGCCCGACGAGATCCTGGTCGTCGACCACTATTCGGCCAAGGCGTGGACCGACCGCTACGACTATTCAGGCGAGGGATTTTCGACCGAAGGCCTGCCGCGCGACGCAGTCGCCGAGCCGTTCAAAACCGCCGACCGCATCCCGCCGCGCGGCGACCATGAGCCGGGCGAATATGCCAACCTTGTGCGGCGCGCCATGGACTCGTTCAAGCGCGGCGACCTGTTCGAGGTCGTGCCCGGCCAGATGTTCTACGAGCGCTGCGAGACCCAGCCCTCCGAGATTTCGCGCAAGCTGAAATCGATCAACCCCTCGCCCTATTCCTTCTTCATCAATCTGGGCGAAAACGAATATCTGATCGGCGCCTCGCCCGAAATGTTCGTGCGCGTCAACGGCCGCCGCGTCGAAACCTGCCCGATCTCCGGCACCATCAAGCGCGGCGACGATGCGATCTCGGATAGCGAGCAGATCCTGAAACTGCTCAATTCGAAGAAGGACGAGTCCGAGCTCACGATGTGCTCGGACGTCGACCGCAACGACAAGTCGCGGGTCTGCGAGCCGGGTTCGGTGCGCGTCATCGGCCGCCGCCAGATCGAGATGTATTCGCGCCTGATCCACACCGTCGACCACATAGAGGGCCGCCTGCGCGAAGGCATGGACGCCTTCGACGCCTTCCTGTCGCATGCCTGGGCAGTCACCGTCACCGGCGCGCCGAAACTGTGGGCCATGCGCTTCATCGAGCAGAACGAGAAGAGCCCGCGCGCCTGGTATGGCGGAGCGATCGGCATGGTCAATTTCAACGGCGACATGAACACCGGCCTCACCTTGCGCACCATCCGCATCAAGGACGGCATCGCCGAGGTGCGCGCCGGCGCCACATTGCTCTTCGACAGCATTCCCGAGGAAGAAGAAGCCGAAACCGAACTGAAGGCATCCGCCATGCTCTCCGCCATCCGCGACGCCAAGATGGGCAATTCCGCCAGCACCGAGCGCACCACCGCGCGCGTCGGCGACGGCGTCAACATCCTGCTCGTCGACCACGAGGACTCGTTCGTCCACACGCTGGCCAACTACTTCCGCCAGACCGGCGCCAATGTCTCGACCGTGCGCACGCCGGTGCCGGAAGAAGTCTTCGAGCGGCTGAAGCCGGACCTCGTCGTGCTCTCGCCCGGACCAGGCACGCCGAAGGATTTCGACTGCGCCGCGACCATCAGACGAGCGCGCGCCCGCGACCTGCCGATCTTCGGCGTCTGCCTGGGCCTGCAGGCGCTGGCCGAAGCCTATGGCGGGGAACTGCGCCAGCTGCACATTCCCATGCACGGCAAGCCCTCGCGCATCCGCGTCTCCAAGCCCGGCATCATCTTCTCCGGCCTGCCCAAGGAAGTCACCGTCGGCCGCTACCACTCGATCTTCGCCGATCCGGTGCGCCTGCCCGATGATTTCATTGTCACGGCCGAGACGGAGGACGGCATCATCATGGCCTTCGAGCACCGCAAGGAGCCGATTGCCGCCGTGCAGTTCCATCCGGAATCGATCATGACGCTCGGCCACAATGCCGGCATGCGCATCATCGAGAACATCGTCGCTCATTTGCCGCGCAAGGCGAAGGAAAAGGCAGCCTGACCTCGATGGCCGAAGCCGAGAACACGATGGCGATCGCAGCCAGGGAGGCCGCGAAGCGCAAGGTCGCCAACCTTGCCTTCTGGTCGATCGTGGTCGCCTTTGTCGTGCTCGCGCTGAAGCTGGCCGCCTGGTACATTACCGGCTCCGTCGCGCTTTATTCGGACGCTCTGGAATCGATCGTCAACGTCATTGCCTCGGTCGCCGCCTTCTGGGCGATCCAGGTCAGTTACAAGCCGGCCGACCAGGATCATCCGTTCGGCCATCACAAGGCGGAATATTTCTCGGCGGTGCTCGAAGGCGTGCTGATCGTCGTCGCCGCGCTTTTGATCCTCAACGAGGTCTGGCGCTCCTGGCAAGCGCCAGCGCCCCTGGAACGGCCCTGGAATGGCCTTGCCGTCAACGGTAACGCCACGCTGATCAACGCCTTCTGGGCCTGGACGCTGATCCGCGCCGGCCGGGCCGAAAAGTCGCCGGCGCTGGTCGCCGACGGCAATCACATCATGACCGACGTCGTCACCTCGGTGGGCGTCTTCGGCGGCCTGGTCGGGGCAATCCTGACCGGCTGGCAGATCCTCGATCCGGCGCTCGCCGTCATCGTCGCGCTCAACATCCTGTGGCAGGGTTGGCATGTCATCGGCTCGTCGATGAATGGCCTGATGGACCGTGCCGTCGACACGCAGGAAAACATGCGCATCCGCGACGTCATCTCGGCCAATTGCAAGGGCGCGCTGGAGGTGCATGACCTGAAAACCCGCATCGCCGGCCGCGCCACTTTCATCGAGTTCCATCTGGTCGTCGACGCCGGCATGTCGGTCGGCGCCAGCCACGTCATCTGCGACCGGATCGAAGACGCGCTGAAAGCCGAAATCCCCTCGGTGCGCGTCACCATCCATGTCGAGCCCGACGACGAGGCCAAGCTGCCCAAGGGCACGACGGCCGTGCCGTTTGCGTGATGCCCTTCAGCTTATGGTGCGCAGGCCGATTGCGGCATTGGCTCCAGCCGATAGACCTTGTCGTCCGACTTCGTCTTGCCGTCGGCTGCCTTCGAGCAGAGATCGACGATCGTCAGGCTGCTGTTGGGGTTGGCGAGCATCATCGTGCCGTTGGCGCCGCGCTTGAGGAAGATTTCCTTCTGCGCGATGTCGCAGGAAAAATCGCTCATCTTCGAGCTTGCCGCGCAGCGCCACTGATCGGCCTCGCCCTGGCAGGAATAAGTCTGCGTGATCTTGCCGGACTTCAGCCGCGCCGTGACCGAGACGGCGATGTCGGCGCCGTCAGGCCAGTTGGCGATGTCGCCGCCCGAAGCGAAGGACGCCAGTTCCACCGGCCCGCGGAAAACCCGGATCGACTGCGTCAGTTGGTCGGGATGCGAAGCCAGATGCGCCGCGTCATAGTCGCGGCCGTAGCAGAAGGCCTGGTCAGGCTTCAGCCGCTCGCGCAGCGGCGGGCCGAGCGCCGGATCGATCGGGTCGATGCGCGCGAACTCGGCCTTGCAGGTCGCGGCCGGCATCGGGTCGAGGCGGAAATTGTCATCCTCTGAGCCCAGCGCCTGCCTGTCATATTCGGCCTTGCCGAGTTCCTCTTCTGATCCGGCATCGAGATAGAGGTCGGCCGAGACATCGGTGACAATCAGGCGGCCTTTGTCATCGACCTTCAGCGAGGCCATGGTGCGGTCGCAGTCCATGCCGCAACGGATCGGCCCTGATGTGCCATCCTCGGATTCATGATTGCACCAGCCGCCGGCCCATTGCGGCGTCTTGGCGCCACGCACCGTCGTGGTGAGAAAGCCATTGTAGGACGTGTCGGCATTTGCCGTGGGCTCTTCGTTCGGCCGGCTGACCGGGTCATGGCCATAGTAGAAGAAGATCCGCGCCACCTTCTGCTTCGGATGCGCCTTGAGATGGGCCGCGTCATAGACCCGGCCGAAACAGACGTCCGCCCCGTTCGGGCTGAGTTCCTTAAGCTTGAGTGCGTCGGCGGCGACGGCCGTGCTCGTCAGCAAGCCAAGCAGCACGACGCCAAATCCGGCGCCCGCGACTGTCTTCCATACCCCTGCCCTGAACGTCATGTGACCTCTCCTCGCATCGACAGACGCAGCGTCAATTTATGCTAGTATTGCGGCCGCAGCCACGCAAATCGCGGTAGGATCTGAGGAGGATGCCATGCGCCGACGCGACATGTTCCGCGCGGTTCTTGCCGGGACCGCAACGTTTCTCGGCCTGCGGGCCGCGCAGGCCGCGGCCACGGAGCCCGCCAGGCTGAAGGTCGCCTATCACCTGAGCGATGTGGACAAGGTCAACTTCGTGCTCGGCAACATCAAGAACCACTATGAGGGCACCGGCGGCAATGTCGACATCGCGCTGGTCGTGCATGGCCCGGCCCTGGCGAGCTTCAAGTCGAAGGGCATATCGGCTGCTATCTCCGGCCGCTTCGCCGGCCTGGTGCAGCAGGGCCTCGAGCCGCAAGCCTGCGGCAACACCATGCGGGGCATGGATATTTCGCTCGCCGACCTGCTCGATGGTTTTCATGCCGCCGACAAGGGCGGCGTCGTCAAGCTCGCGGAACTGCAAAGCCAGGGCTATGCCTATCTACGCCCCTGAGGCTTGAACACCGGGGTGGCAAAGGCCTACGAAGGGCGGCAGACATCCCGGAGGAACAACAGTGCCAGCCACCAACACGCTCAGCATTCCCGATCTCGCCGGCAAGGCGGTGCTGGTGACCGGCGCCTCGACCGGCATCGGCGCGGCACTCGCGCTGGCCTACGCCGCGCAGAAATCCAGGGTGGCGCTGCATTACAATTCGAGCCGCCAGGCCGCCGAGAAACTCGCCAAGACCATTGCCGACAGCGGCGGCGAGGTGTTCCTCGTCCAGGGCGATTTTTCCGTCCCCGCCGACGTCGAGCGCGTCGTCGAGGACAGCGCCCAGCATTTCGGCCGCCTCGACGGGCTGGTCAACAATGCCGGCGGCATGCTCGGCCGCGTACCCTACGCCGACCAGACCGAAGCGCATTACGACGCAGTGATGGACCTCAATGCGCGTTCGGTGCTGACCGCTTCGCGCAAGGCGATGCCGTGGCTGAAGAAGCAGGGCGGCTTCATCGTCAACACCTCGTCGATCGCCGCGCGCAATGGTGCCGGCGGCGGCGCCGGCCTCTACGGCTCGGCCAAGGCCTTCGTTTCCAATGTGACGCGCGGCATGGCCAAGGAGCTGATCGGCTTCGGCATCCGCGTCAACGCCGTGGCGCCCGGCACGATCCTGACACCCTTCCATGAGCGCTATTCGACCGAAGAGCAGATCAAGGGCATGGTGGCCACCATTCCGCAGGGCCGCGCCGGCACGGCGGAAGACTGCGTCGGCGCCTATCTGTTCCTCTCCTCGGACCTGCTGAGCGGCTACATCACCGGCCAGGTGATCGAGGTGAATGGCGGCCAGTTGATGCCGTGACCGGCTATCTGCATACTGACGGTCCGCGTACTCTTGTCGAAAATTTTGAAGGGAGACAGCTGAATGTACGGACTGATCGGCAAGATGCGGGCGGCGCGCGGCCAGCGCGACGCGGTCATGGACGTGCTGCGCGCCAGCACCGGCGCCCTGCCGGGCTGCCTGAGCTATATCGTCGCCACCGACCCGGCCGATGCCGACGCGATCTGGGTGACCGAAGTGTGGACCGACCAGGCAAGTCATAAGGCCTCGCTGCAGCTTCCGGAAGTCCAGGCGGCAATCGCCAAGGCGCGACCCTTCATCGCCGGCTTCGAGTTCCAGGTGGAGACCAATCCCGTTGGCGGCTTCGGGTTGCCTGACGGCAAGACAGGCTGAGGCCTTCGGGCAGCTTTTTCAGCACGGCGGGGTTCGCATCGCCGTGCTTCGGGTCTAAGACCGACACATGGATTCCTCGGTGCAGCCTCGCGACCAGCCCGCCACCGAGCGCATGGCGCGGATGGGCAAGCCCTGGCAATGGATGGTCCTGCTCACCATCTCGGCCCTGTTTGCAGGCGCGCTCGAATTCGCCGCCCTGCCGGCGGCGTTGCTGATCGGGCCGATGCTGGCAGCCATCGTCGCCGGCACCAATGGCGCCACGGTGCGGGTGCCGCGCCTGCTGTTCGGCTCCGCCCAGGCCATTGTCGGCTGTCTCGTCGCCGCGTCGATCTCGGCCGCCATCTTTCCCGTCTTCCATGCCGAGTGGCCGCTGTTCCTGGGCGTAGTGATTGCGACAGTCGCGGCCTCCAGCCTGCTTGGCTGGCTGATCAGCCGCTGGCGCATCCTGCCTGGCACCACCGCCGTCTGGGGCTCCTCGCCGGGTGCGGCTACCGCCATGGTGCTGATGGCCGGCGCTTTTGGCGCCGACCAGCGCCTTGTCGCCTTCATGCAGTATCTGCGCGTCATCTTCGTTTCGATGACGGCGGCAATCGTCGCCAAAATGTGGGTCGACACATCGGGCATCGAAATCCCGCCAATCATCTGGTTTCCGCCGATCGATGTCCAAGCCTTCGCCGCCACGTCAGGCATCGCGCTGGTCGGCGGCCTGGCGGGAAAGCTGTGCCGGCTGCCCTCGCCCTTCTTCCTCGGCACCTTCATCTTCGGCGCCGTCGTCCATCTCGGCCTTGATGTCGAGATGCAGCTGCCGCCCTGGCTGCTGGCAATCAGCTACGCCATGGTCGGCTGGTCGATCGGACTGAACTTCACCAGGCCGATCCTGCGCCATGCGACGCGTGCGCTGCCGCAGATCATCGCCTCGATCGTAGCGCTGATCGCCTTTTGCGGCGGGCTCGCCTTCCTGATCAGCCATCTCCTTGGCATCGATCCGCTCACCGCCTATCTGGCGACCAGCCCCGGCGGCATGGACAGCGTGGCCATCATCGCCGCCGCGGCGCAGCACGTCGACATCTCTTTCGTCATGGCGCTGCAATCGGCGCGCTTCCTGATCGTGCTGCTCGTCGGCCCGAGCGTCGCCCGGCTGGTTGCCAGAAGCATCAGGGACTGACAGGCCACTCTTCACCGCCGGCTCCCTATCGCGCCGCAAGCCGCTCGGGAAGGAAATCGACGAAGACGCGCACCTTTGGCGACAGATGGCGATTGGAGGGCCACAGCATCCGGAACTGACCACGGCCGTCGATATGATCGTCCAGCACGGTGCGCAGCCTTCCGTCCAGCAACGCCTCGCGGACCAGGAAATCGGGCATGCAGGCGATGCCGAGCCCGGCGATCGTGGCACCCTTCAAGGCCTCCATATTGTTGCAGGTCAGCTTCGAGCGGATCTGCGGTTCGGCGCTTCCGGTCATGAATGGCCACTCCAGCAGCCTGCCGCTGTTGAGAAAGCGGAAGTTGATGCCGAAATGCCGGATGAGATCCGCCGGCTCCCCGGGCTTGCCGTGGCGGTCGAGATAGGCGGGCGCCGCGCACAAAAGCATGCGAAAGGGTGCGACGGGTCTCGACACCAATCGTGAATCGGGCAGCTCGCCGCTGCGGATCGCGACGTCGATGCCTTCCTCGATGACGTCGACAATGCGGTCGTTGAAATCGATGTCGAGTTCGATCTCGGGATAGCGGGCCATGAACTCCGACAGCACCGGCAAAAGCAGATGGTAGGTGACGATTGGCGTCGAGACGCGCAGCCGTCCGTGCGGCGTTTCCCGTGTCCGCGACAGCATCGCCTCGGCATCGTCGATATCGTCGAGGATGCGCCGCACCCGCTCGTTGAACAGCCTGCCCTCTTCCGTCAGGCCGACGCGCCGCGTGCTGCGCTGCAGGAGCCGCACGCCGAGCTCCTGCTCGAGCCTTGCGACGCTCTTGCCGACGGCGGAGGCCGAAATGCCGAGCGCCCGGCCGGCGGCGATGAAACTGCCAAGCTCGGCGGTGCGGGCGAACGCCAGGAGGCCACTGAGACGATCCATCGTAGTCTTCCATTCGAGCGCTTCAGTCCGGTATGTCAGGAGATATAATACCATTTTTCCGGAAAGGCCGCCGACCTATCTTATCGTTGCGACCGGCGCTGCGACCCACGCCCATGCCGGCGGATGCTGCTTCAGATAGGAAAATCCATGACCTCGAAGACCACAACCGGCCCGGCCGAGCGATGGCTCGTGCTCTTGTCGGTATGCCTTGCCGCGATGACCATGCCCTTGACCTTCACCGGCCCGGCCGTCGCGCTCTCCCGCATCGCGGCCGATCTCGGCGGCAGCCCGATCGCGCTCAACTGGGTGACGAACGCCTTCATGCTGACCTTCGGCGCCAGCCTGATGGCGGCTGGAGCGCTGGCCGACAACCACGGCCGCAAGCGCATCTTCCTCGCCGGCCTCTGCCTCTATGTCCTGGCGTCGCTCGGTGCGATGCTGGCGCCCGGCATCGTTTGGTTCGACATGTTCAGGGCAGCGCAAGGCATCGGCAGTGCCCTGGCCTTCGCCGGCGGCGCCTCCGCACTTGCGCAGGAGTTCGAAGGGCCGCTGCGGCTCCGCGCTTTCTCGTTCCTCGGCACCAGTTTCGGCATCGGCCTCGCCTTCGGTCCGATCGCCTCCGGCCTGCTCATCTCCGCACTCGGCTGGCGGTCGATCTTTGTTCTGGTGGCAGTGCTGGCGATCGCCTCGGCGCTGCTGGGCCTGCGCACCATCCGGGAATCGCGCGACCCGGATGCGACCGGCCTCGACTTGGCGGGAGCCGGCACTTTCACGATCGCACTGGCTTTGCTGACCTATGGCGTCCTGCAGGCGCCGCAGAGCGGTTGGGCCGACCCCATCGTCATCGCCCTGCTTGCGGCGGCCGCCCTGTTCTTCGCCGCGTTCGTTATCGTCGAGCGGCGCGTGCGCAGGCCGATGCTCGACCTCACGCTGTTTCGCTTTCCCCGCTTCGTCGGCGTCCAGTTCCTGGCGGCGGCGCCCGCCTATGGCTTCGTCGTCCTGCTGGTGCTTTTGCCGATCCGCTTCATCGGCATCGAAGGGATGAACGAGATCCAGGCCGGGCAGTTGATGATCTGCCTGTCGGGGCCGCTGCTGATCCTGCCCTTGCTTGCCGGCCAGCTGGCGCGCTGGGTCGCGCCGGCCACGATCTGCGGCGCGGGCCTGCTCATCGCCGCCGCCGGCCTCGTCTGGCTGAGCCTGACACCGCCGGTCGCCGTCGCACTGGTGGCGCCGCTGGTGCTGATCGGCGTCGGCATCGCCTTGCCCTGGGGGTTGATGGACGGGCTTGCCGTCAGCGTCGTGCCCAGGGAGCGCGCCGGCATGGCGGTCGGCATCTTCAACACCACCCGCGTCGCTTGCGAGGGCGTGGCGGTGGCGATCGTCATGGCGACGCTGTCTGGTTTCACCGCCACGCAACTCGGGGTTCAAGGGCTGGCCTCGCCCGCCGAAGCGGCCGCGGCAGCGCAACTGCTGGCAACCGGCAACATCGGCGAAACAGCGCAGCGTCTGCCAATGGCCGACGCCAGTGCCTTGGTCCATGCTTACGAAACGGCCTTCGACCGGCTGCTGGTCGTGCTGGCGACAATCACCGTGCTTACCGCCATCGTCGTCTTCCTCGGTCTACGTCGCGGTTCGGCGCCGGAACAAGACGCCGCTCCTGTCCCGGCCTGCCAGGAAGGCTGACGCCACGTGACGCCATCAAGTCCGGCAAGGCGTCAAAAAATACTTGACTTTTATACTCATATTTGAGAGCGCGGAAGCGCAACCAAAACATGAGAGTTGGAGACGGGTTAATGTCGAAGCAGTCGAGGACATGGCGCCGGGGATTATCATTGCTGGCGGGCAGCGCCATCCTCTGCCATGCTTGGCCGGCAATTGCCCAGGATGGCGGCGACGCCACCATTCTCGACCGGATCGAGGTGACAGCCGAGAGCAATGAGATCCTGAAACAGGACGGCTACGTCGCCAAGAAGGACCGCATCGGCACCAAGACCGACACCCCGATTGCCAGGATCCCGCAGGCGGTCTCGGTCGTCACGCAAAAACAGATCGAGGACCAGAAGCCGCGCACGCTGAACGACGCGCTGGGCTACACGGCCAGCGCCAACCCCAACAGCTTCGGTTTCGATACGCGCTACGACGCCTTCTTCCTGCGCGGCTTCCAGGCCTTCTACAACGGCATGTTCCGCGACGGGCTGCGCCAGTACAACGGCCCCTCCGCCTGGTTCAAGACCGAGCCCTATGGCATCGAGGGCGTCACCGTCCTCAAGGGTCCGGCCTCCTCGCTTTACGGCGTCAGTGGTCCGGGTGGCATCGTCAATGTCGTCACCAAGCGGCCCAAGGACGGGCCGTTCCACGAGATCGAGTTGCTGGCCGGCGAACACAACCGCTTCCAGGCGGCACTCGACGCCTCCGGCCCGGTCAACGACGACGGCAGCATCCTCTACCGCTTCACCAGCCTTGGCCGCCTGAGCGAGACCGGCCTGCCCGACTATCCCGACGACAAGCTCTATCTGGCGCCGGCCGTCACCTTCAAGCCGGACGAGGACACCAAACTCACCATCCTCGGCGAATATTCCAAGTCCGTCACCGGCGGCACCGCGGCCTTCTACAATTCGGCCTATGGCGTCCTGTCGAATGTCTATGAGGGCGACGCGGCCTGGAACGACTTCACCCAGGACCAGGGGCGCATCGGCTACGAGTTCGAGCATCGCTTCAACGACTGGCTGACGGTGCGCCAGAACCTGCGCTACAACGCCGTCGATTCAGACATCGAATACAGCGGCCACTATTCGGTCGGCGCCGACCAGCCGCTGCAGCGCTATTGGGGCCACTACACCGAGGCGATGAAGAACTTCGTCGTCGACAACATGGCGCAACTCGAATTCGATACCGGCCCGGTCAGGCACACCGCGATTGCCGGCATCGACTATGCCTGGTCGGACTATGACGCCGGCAGCGGGCTTTCCTACGTCTCGGTCGACGACATCGAGGCCGCCCCCGTCCCGCATTCCGGCGGGCAGGAGATGAACCAGCTCGGCGTCTACCTGCACGACCAGATGGAGTGGAACGATCTCACCCTGTTCACCAGCGGTCGTTACGACTGGGTCGACACCACCTCAACGGCGGCCGATTTCAGCCAGTCGAAACAGAAGGACAGCGCCTTCTCCGGCCGCGTCGGCCTGTCTTACCAGACCGAATGGGGCATCATTCCCTATGTCAACTATTCGACCTCCTTCTCGCCGAACATCGGCCTTGTCTATGACGACGTCTCGAGTTCTGTCGGCCGCGTCGCCCGCCCGACCATTGCCACGCAGAAGGAGATCGGCGTCAAATACGAGATCCCCGACCATAACGCGACGATCAGCGCCGCGCTGTTCGACATCGACCAGAAGGACGGCGTCGTCTTCGACGCCTCGACCGGCATCAACAAGCAGCGCCAGCTCGACCTGAACTCGCGCGGCGTCGAGCTGGAAGCCAATGCCTCGTTGGACAACGGTTTCAGCGTCATCGCCTCCTACACCTATCTGCGCGTGAAGATCGAACGCGGCGCCGAGGGCACCGACGGCAAGGAATTGTCGGCGACGCCGAACCACATCCTGTCGCTCTGGGGCCATTATCAATTCGAGAACGGCACGCTGGAAGGGCTCGGGCTCGGCGCCGGCGTACGCTTCGCCGGCGCGAGCTACGGCGACGACGCCAACACTTTCGAGAACGACGCGCGCGCCTTCGTCGACACCTCGCTGTCCTACGACTTCGGCTACCGCAGTCCGAAGCTCGAAGGGGTCAAGCTGCAGATCAACGCCAAGAACCTGTTCGACAACCAGCAGACGATTTGCTCGGCCGGCTATTGCTACCGCGACGAAGGCCGCTCGCTGTTCGGCAGCCTGCGCTATCGCTTCTGATGTCGGTCTCGGTCCCAAACCAGGCCGCGTCGTCGCCGGCCGCCGTCGTCGCGGCGATCGGCGGCCTCTATGTCGCGCAGAGCGTGATCGGCGGCATCACCTGGACCGGCCTGCCGGCCGTGATGCGCGACCAGGGCCTGCCGCTCGACCGCATCGGCCTGCTCACCCTGATCGCCCTGCCATGGGCGCTGAAGTTCCTGTGGTCACCGGCGGTGGAGCGCCACCGCCTTCCGCCGACCGGCGAAAACCGCACGGGCGCGATCGTCCTTGTCGGCGGCCTGGTTTCCATCGCCGGATTGCTGGCCGTTGCCCAGCTCGGCCCCACCGCCTTCTGGCCCGTGATTGCCTGCCTGACAGTCGTTGCCTTTGCGGCCTCTACCGTCGACATCGCCTGCGACGGTTTTGCGGTGCAGAACCTTGCCGGGGAAAATCTCGGCTGGGGCAATGCCGCCCAGGTCGGCGGTGCTTATCTCGGCTCGGCGATCGGCGCCGGCCTTTTCCTCTATCTGGTCGAAATCCATGGCTGGCGCGCGGCGGTTTCGGCCATGGCCTCGCTGCTGGTGTTGCTCGGCCTTCCCTTCCTGCTCGGCATCGCCAGCCGATCGCGCGAGGAAATGCGCGAACACGTTCCTGCGCTCGCCGCGGCGTTGCGGCGCCCGCAGATACGCCGCGGCCTTGCGGCATCGGCGATCTACGTTCTGGCGCAGAAGGCGGCGCTGGCCATGCTCGGTCCGCTTCTGATCGATGCCGGGCTCAGCCTTGCCACCATCGGGCTGGTCAACGGCGCCGGCAGCATGATCCTCGGCGTCGCGGCCGCGCTTGCCGGCGGTGCTCTCGTGCGATGGCTGGGCACGCGCAGTGTGCTTGTCCTGGCGCTCGTCCTGCAGGCCGGATCGCTATTCACCCTCTCGGCCTTCGCGCTTTCGGGCACTTTCCCGGCGGGTCCGCTGATGGCGATAGCGATGCTGAGTTCCTCGGGCATCATGGCGCTCGGCTTCGTGGCGCTTTATGCGCAGTTCATGCGCTGGTCGGACCCGAGGCAGGCGGGCGTCGATTTCACGCTTTTCCAATGCATGGACGCATTGGTCAGCATGGCGGGCGGCGTCCTGGCCGGCTATGTGGCGCAACATCTCGGCTATGGCGCGCTGTTCGGCGGCGCCGGCGTGGTCGCGCTGCTGGCGGCGCCGGCGATCGCCATGGTCAGCGACCGCGACTGAAGACAGCGCTATTCCTCGCCGGCCCCGTCCTCGCCTTGCGCGTCTCGGCGCCAATAGGCGGTGACCAGGTGCCGGTCGCGCGGCAGGCCCCATCCTTTGCGCACGATGCTGCGGATTTCGCGGAAGTCCGCGAACTCGCACCCGGCCCAGACATAGAGATCGTCGGCCGCGGGACCGCGCTCACGCAGCGCCGCGGGCAGCAGGCCGGCGCCGCCCGCTTCGCGGCCATGCCGGTAAAGCCAGCGGACGGCGATGTTGTTGCCCGCCGCCAGCGCCATCCGGTCTCGCGGACCATCGACCTCGATGATGGCTTCGGCGCGAGCGGACGGCGCAAGCTCTTCCAGCATCCGGCCGATCGCCGGAAGCGCGGTATCGTCGCCCAGCAGAAGCAGGTTCGATGCCTCGGGCAAGCCGCCGCCGCCGGGGCCGATCATGCCGATGACGTCGCCGCTCCGCGCATCCAGCGCGAAGGCCGCGGCCGGCGTCTCGGCACCAGGATGCAGCACGAAGTCGATGTCGAGCCAGCCCTCGGCCACGTCCAGCGCGCGAATCGTGTAGACCCGCACGGTCAGCGCATCCTCGCCGGACGGCCAGACGATCAGGCCGTCGGCACCCATGGTCGGCCAGACCGCTTGCCGTCCGGTCGGCGGCAGCAGAAGCCGGACATGAAATCCGCCATGGCTGAAGCGGTCGAGGTCGCGGCCTGAGAAACGCAGGCGCTGCATATGCGGCGACAATCGCGTCGAGGACAGGACCGAAATCTCGCGGAAGAACACCGGCGTGCCGGCATCCGCGCCGTCGCCATGCCAGCGCAACCCTTCGGTCGTGCGCAGATGCGCGGCGATGTGGCCAGCAAAGATCATCTTCATGTAGGAGAGGCAGGTCTCGTCCTCCGCCGCGACGCGGATCAGCACGCCACCGTCCTCGAACGAGGCATTCAACGAGCCGTAATGCGTGCGCAATTCCCATTGGCCGACAACGCCGGTGTCGATCTCATAGTCGCTATGCTCAGCGCACAGCCTGTCCATCACCGCGCAGATGCCTTCGCTTTGGATACGAGTTTGCGCGCTCAAGGGCTTCATCGTCGGCCTTTCCATACCCAGTGCGGCGACACCGGCTGAAGCTCGGTGTCGACAAGCGTCGGCATGCCACAGCGCCGGCGGCATTGCCACTAAAACATGATTATTACAGTCATATTTTTGGACGAAACCGCGGGAAGGCGCCTTGACGCATCCGGTCTTCAGCTGATGGCCAGGCTTGCGATCCGATCGCCGTCCAGCGTCAAGGGCATGTCGCCCTCGCTGTTTGAAGCCGTTGCCCGTCACGGCGACGCGGGCATGATAGACGCCGTCGCGTTGCGCGACGCGTACGATGCGAAGGTTGGACTGGACGCCGATATTGTCCGACAGGTTCCACCGAGCGATCCCGTTGCGGCCACGGAAATCGCGACCCCAGTCGCTCAGGAAAGCATCGTCGCTAGATGCGGCTAGAAGGCTTCGGTATCGCCGGCATTGGTGGCTTGGACAAGGCGGCGGATCGCGTCGCGCGTGCTCATCAGTCCAACCTGTGCATCAGATCATCATCCAGCCAGCGGCCGAAGAAATAGACCAGTTGCTTGTGCCACCACGGCCAGTCATGGCTGACGTCGCCGCCCCAATAGTCGACCCAGGCGGGAATGGATTTGTCGCGCAGGATCTGTTCCAGCTGGCGCGTCTCGACCAGCATGCGTTCTTCCCAGGCGCCCTGCCCGCAGCAAAAGATCAGCCGCAGCGCCTTCAGCCGGGCCAAAAGCTTCGGATCGACGATGCCGGGCAGGTAATCGAGCGGCGAGTTGTAGAAGATGTCGCCCTCCAGCGCCTTGCCGAAGAAATCGCGGGCCGAATAGACCCCCGACAGCGAAATGACGCCGCTTGCCAGTTCCGGAAAGCGGAAGACGAAGTTCGACGAATGGTAGCCGCCCATCGAACAGCCTGAAAACAAGGGCTTCAGCCTGCGCCCGCCATTGGCGGCCGATGCGGTGGAGAGGATTTCCGGCAGCGCCTCCTCGCGCACATAGCGGAAATAGGCCTCGTGGCGGCCGATGCGATGCGCGGCGTCGGCATGCTTGTCGAAGAAGGATTCCGAATCGATGCCGTCGACCGTGAACAGCTGGATACGGCCGGTGTCGATGAACTCGGCCAATGCGCCGACGCCACCGGAATCCTCGAACTGGTAGAACCGCCCCTGCGAGGTCGGGAACACCACCACGGGCCGACCGGCATGCCCGTAGCGCTTGTATTCCATGTCGCGGCCGAGCTTGCCGGAGAAATGCTTGTGATAGGAGATGTCCATCGCCTCAGGCCTTTTCCGCGTGGATATAGGCAACCGCCTCGCGCAGCGCCGCCTGATCCTTCGAGCGCATCTGGTAGGCGTAATTTCCCATGGCGCGGCTGAAAACCTCTTCGATGGCCTGATGGTGGACGATCTTGTCGCGGTGCGCCGCTAGCACGTCCTCGTGGCTGTGCAAATAGTGGAGGTGCCGCTTGCGGCTGGCATAGGCGGTGAAATACTTGCCCTCATAGGGTCCGCCGGCGGCATCCTTGACCACCATGTCGGCCCATGCCGCGTAGACGTCGATGTCGAACGTGTAGTTGATGGCGTCGGTCATCCAGGCGCCGGGCGGCCGCATGTTGACCTCCAGCGCGATGATCCGGTCGTCCCTGGTCTCGAACAGCTCGATGTGGAAGAAGCGCTCGCGCACGTCGAACGCCTTCAGGATCTTGCGGCCGGCCTCCTCGACCGCTGGCCTGATATGGGGAAAGCAGGTGTAGCTCATATGGCGGTCCTTGTTGACCACCTCCATGACGCTCTGGTCGTAGCGGTGGCTGGCCGCCAGCACCACCTCGCCGTCGCGGTTGACCAGCCCGTCATAGGTCACCACCAGCCCCTCGATGAATTGCTCCATGACGAAGGTCACGTCCTCGGGCTTGTCCCGGAAGAACTGGTCGAGCTCCCCTGTGTTGGAGATCTTGAAGGTATTCGAGGCGCCTGAGCCGCTATCGGGCTTCACCACCACCGGGTAGCCGACGCGCCGGATGAAGGTCATCGCGCCGGCGCGGTCGGAGCATTTGCGCTGCGCGATGGTCTCGACGCCGCTCTTGCGGAAGAAGGCGCGCATGCGGCTCTTGCGCTTCAGGTTCTTCACGAAATCGAGCTTGGTGCCGTAGATGTTGAAGTCGGTGCGGATGTTGGCCTCCAGCTCCAGCCAGTGTTCGTTGAGCGATTCGAACCGGTCGATGCGGCCCCATTTGTGGATGAAATGCCCCATCGCCCGGAACACCGGATCGTAGTCCTCCATGTCCGCGACGCGGTAATATTCCGAAAGCGCTGCCTTCAGCCTGCCGTCCAGCACGTCATAGGGCGCATCGCCAATGCCGAGCACGGTGGCACCGGCCTTCTTCAGCCGGTCGCAGAAATCGGCGCCGTTGGTTGGAAAATGCGGCGAGAAGAACACGAAATTCATGGACACCCCCTCATGGCGGCGGCGCACCGCAGCCCCGCCGGCGCGCAAGTCTGGCGCATTTGCGCCGCCTGGGGAAGAGCACCCGCATTGGGATAATGTTCAACGGATTCAGCCCCCGCTTGCCTCTGCGGGGGCGCTCCTGTATGAGAACCGGCATGAACACACGCGCCACCATCGCTTCCCGTCAGACCGGCTTTGCCGGCGAGACCGTGCGCGCGCTTGCCTCGACCCTGCTTCTTCTCGGCCTTATCGGCGATCGCCGGGTTCGCTGAAGGAGCGCCCGGCGGTCGAACCGCCGCGCAAGCGCATGCTCCTTGGCCAGTCTCAAAATTGGCAGTCACATCAAGCGAACGAAAATCTGGTAGAGGCGCCACTCGCCAGCCATCCGTCCGGGACGGATCCGAGGGCCGCCGGGAGAACAAGACGATGAACGCACGAGAACAAATCCGCCCTGACGCCGCGGTCGCCGGCGAGCATGTGGAACCAGCCCGCGGCATGCCCGACGCGGCCCGCAAATATCAACCCTATCCGACGGTTGGCCTCACCGACCGCACCTGGCCCTCGAAGGTCATCGACAAGGCGCCGATCTGGTGTTCGGTCGACCTGCGCGACGGCAACCAGGCGCTGATCGATCCGATGGGCCATGAGCGCAAGGCGCGCATGTTCGGCCTGCTGCTCGACATGGGCTTCAAGGAGATCGAGATCGGCTTCCCCTCGGCCTCGCAGACCGACTTCGACTTTGCCCGCTGGTGCATCGAGGAAGGCAACGTGCCCGCCGATGTGTCGCTGCAGGTGCTGGTGCAGTGCCGGCCCGAGCTGATCACGCGCACCTTCGAGGCGCTGAAGGGCGCCACCAACCCGATCGTGCATTTCTACAATTCGACCAGCGAATTGCAGCGCCGCGTCGTCTTCGAAAAGGATGTGGGCGGCATCAAGCGCATCGCTACCGATGCGGCCAAGATGATCACCGA
The DNA here is from genome assembly GCF_002294875.1 of Mesorhizobium sp. WSM4312. Classification (NCBI taxonomy): domain Bacteria; kingdom Pseudomonadati; phylum Pseudomonadota; class Alphaproteobacteria; order Hyphomicrobiales; family Phyllobacteriaceae; genus Mesorhizobium; species Mesorhizobium sp. WSM4312. The sequence continues at coordinate 58,666 of NZ_NSFU01000023.1, forward strand.
CATGGCGGCCAAGGCCGGCGGCGGCTATCGCTTCGAATACTCGCCGGAAAGCTTTACCGGCACCGAGCTCGAAGTCGCGCTGGAGATCTGTAACGCCGTCACCGAGATCGTCAGGCCGACATCGGACAACAAGCTGATCATCAACCTGCCGTCGACGGTCGAGATGTCGACGCCCAACATCTATGCCGACCGCATCGAGTGGATGTGCCGCAATCTGGACAACCGCGAGAACCTGATCATCTCGCTGCATCCGCACAATGACCGCGGCACCGGCATCGCCACCACCGAGCTCGGCTTGATGGCGGGCGCGGACCGCGTCGAAGGCACGCTGTTCGGCAATGGCGAGCGCACCGGAAATGTCGACATCGTCACGCTGGCGCTCAACATGTACACGCAAGGCGTCGATCCGGGCATCGACTGCTCCGACATCAACCGCATGAAGGACGTCTACGAATACTCGAACCAGTTGAAGATCCCCGAGCGTCACCCCTATGTCGGCGAGCTCGTCTACACCGCCTTTTCCGGCTCGCACCAGGACGCCATCAACAAGGGCATGAAGGCGCTGAAAAAGGCCAACACCGGCCTGTGGGAGGTGCCCTATCTGCCAATCGACCCGGCCGATGTCGGCCGCAGCTACGAGGCGATCATCCGCATCAACTCGCAGTCCGGCAAGGGCGGCATCGCCTATGTGCTGCAGGCCGATTACGGCCTCAATCTGCCGCGCAACCTGCAGATCGAATTCAGCCAGGCGATCCAGGCGATCACCGATGCCGAGGGCAAGGAAGTGCCGGCCAAGCGCATCCATGAGCGCTTCCTCGAAACCTATGTCGACCAGCCGGGCGCGCGCCTGAAATTCCTCGACCACCACACCTATCCCGATACAGTGGTCAAGGGCCGGCGCGTGATCGAGGCAGTGATCCTCGACAAGGGCAAGGAAGTGACCATTACCGGCACCGGCACAGGCCCGATCGACGGCTTCGTCGATGCGCTGTCGCGCCATGTCGGCATCGAGATGTCGGTGCTCGATTATTCCGAACACTCGATGCAGCGTGGCTCCAATGCATCCGCCATTTCCTATGTCGAAATGGAATATCCCGGCGGTAAGCTGTTCGGCGCCGGCATCAACACCAACATCGTCGCCGCCTCGCTGGAAGCGGTGACGTCGGCCGCCAACCGCATCGTCGGCCGCAAGCCGCGGTAGCGTCTACCGACGATTGGCGCGAGAGATCACAACCGCTCTCGCGCCAGCCGTTTTTTCGGCCTTGGCCTCAAACGGCTGACAGTGGCGACCCACCAATCCTGTAGCCGGCATCGGCCGCGTCATTAACCACCGGAAAATTATCCGGTGAGGTACGCGATCGCATAAGGGGTGTATACTTGTGTGGTGATGCGAGCCCTATATGATCGCGCCTCAACCTGTGCCGACTTCGAGAGGATCGACACTTGCAGCATGCCACGCCTGCCGCCCCCGCAGTGCGCGAGACACTGGAGCGACTGCTTGCCAGCGAAACGTTCGGACGGTCCGAGCGCGCGCGCAAACTGATCCGTTATCTCGTCGAACGCGAACAGGCCGGCGAAGCCGACAGGCTCAAGGGCTTTTCCATCGCCATGGACGTCTTCGGCAAGGACGGCGATTTCGATCCATCGACCGATGCCGTGGTGCGGGTGCAGGCAGGCCGGCTGCGCGAATTGCTGCAGCAGTATTTCGCCAACGAAGGCATCGCCGACCCCGTCCGCATCGCCATCCCACGCGGCGGCTACGTCCCGGCCTATGAGCTCAACGCCATTCGTCTGCCGGAAGCAGCCAAACCCGCCGAGCAGACGCCGGCGGCGGCTCCGGCCGAGCACCCCAGTGCTGCCGAGGAGGCCGTGGCACCCGCCGCATTGCTGGCGCCGGCGGCAGCACCCGCGCCTTCGGTGGCGCGCCACCTCCGCTTCTTCTGGATGGCGATCGCCGTGGTCATCGCCATGCTCGGCGTCCTGATCCTGCGTCAGGGCGGCGGCGCGCTGCTCGCCGGCGGCGATCTGCCGGCGACGTTCGAGAGCGCCGGCCTGACCAGCAGCATCGGGCCGTCCCCGGTCAGCGAGGCCCTGCCGCTCGTCTACATCGCCGTCAAGGGCAGCGGCGCGGACGCCACCCGCGTCGCCGCGTCGTTGCGCGCCGGCCTGAGCGGCTTCGATACGATCGATTTCATCGGTCGCGACACTGTCGACAAGACCGATCCGGCCGCCGGTGCAACGAGCTTCATGTTCGATGTCCTGCCTGGACCGGGCGCTGGCGAGATCACCATCGAACTGCAAAGCGTGGCGACCGGACGTGTGCTTTTGTCGCGCAAGCTGACCGTCGCCGACAGCGCGCCATCGACCGTCGAGGACCGTATCGCCGGCATCCTGAGTTCGGCGCTGCCCGCGTCCGGCACGATCTACAACTACATCGAGCAGAGCGGCATTCAGAACGGCCTGACGCAGTGCCTGCTGCTCAATGGGAAATACTATCTCGACCAGAACGCCAGAACCCACGAGGCCGCCTATCGCTGCCTCGAAACCCTTGCCGAGAACGGCGCAAGATCGTCGCTTGTTTATTCCGAGCTCGCCTCGTTACACCTCGAGGCCGTGAACGACCACTACGCCTATCCGCCGGATGCGACGATCGAGAAGGCGATGACATTCGCCCATCGCGCCGTGCAGATCGGTCCGACCAGTCCCTATGCGCATCGTTCCTACGGCTACATCAATTCGCGTCTTGGCAACGCCGACGAAGCGCTGCGCTGGATGCGCAAGGCCTATGACCTCAACCCCTATGACGTCGCCATGGCGGCCGCCTATGGTTATGGGCTGGTTTTCGCCGGCCGCTACGCCGACGGAACCCCCCTTCTGGCCCATGCCGTGGATGCCTCCAGCGGCCATCCGACATGGTGGGATTTCGGGCTTTTCGCCGGGGAATTCATGCTTGGCGACACGAACAAGGCCGCGATCGCCAGCTCTGCCCTGAGAACCACCGCAACAAAGTCACACTATCTTGCAGCCCGGCTGATCGGCGCCAGGATCTCCGGTCAGGACAGCCTGGCACGTAAGCTGCTCGATGAACTCACCACCAAATTCCCCAAATTCGCCGCCAACCCTCGCGCGACCTTCATTGACCGAAAATATCCGGCCGACCTGACCGAGCGGCTGATCGGCGCCTTGCGCGCCGCCGGGCTCGGCAACGCCAGCTGACCTCGTTTGGACCAATGGAATTGTTGGGCGTTTGCGCCCACAGGACGAAGCGCCGATCGGGCTGATTTCCCGGCTTTTGCCGGACGAACCCTTGGATGACATGCCAGCGCTCGCGAAAATCGCGAAAGGTTTACTGGCCATCGCTTTGGACAAAGAGCAATCCAGTCGCATTTCAAGCGTTCCCGCAATTTGATACCGTCCGCTTTCATGATCTCATCGCTCCACGCTGCCGAAAAGGGTGCCGGGTCCAAGACCATCGTCTTGCTGCACGGTTTCGGCGGTTGCGCTGACGTTTGGCGCGACGTGATCGTCCCGCTGGCGCCCTCCGCGCGCACGCTTGCTTATGACCTGCCGGGACATGGCCTATCGCTCGACTTTCCCGATGCCGGGCCTGCAAAGGTGGCGGCAAGGGCCGTTCTTGCCGACCTTGCGGCCCGCAGGGCCAAACGCATCCATCTCGTTGGCCATTCGATGGGCGGAGCGGTGGCGACCTTGATGGCTCTGGCCGAGCCGGAGAGGGTGGCCTCGCTGACGCTTCTGGCGCCTGGCGGCTTCGGCCCGGAGATCAACGGGCCGCTGTTGCGTCGTTATGCCGGCGCACAGAGTCTGTCCGAGATCCTCGCCTGCCTTGCCGCCATGTCGGGTCCACGGGCGCCGCCTTTTGATCACACCGCCGATACGCTCCGCGAAATGCGCCAGCGACCCGGACAATCGGAAAAACTCGTCGCGATCGCCGCCGCCATGACCAGGGACGACCGGCAAGGCGTCATCCCGCGTGGGCATCTGGACAGGCTGACCATGCCGGTGATGGTGGTATGGGGCAGTGATGACGCGGTGCTGCCCTTCACCCAAGCCGACGACCTGCCGGCGCGCTTTCATGTGCATCAAGTGCTGGAGGCCGGCCATATGCTGATCGAGGAAGCGCCCGATCTGATCGCCAGCATCATCCGGCGCAATATGAACCGTCGGGCCAGACCCGTTCGCCCCAAACTCGCCGCCGCCGCCAGTTGAGTTGCTTAATGCATGTCGCCCAAAAATGACCTCGCTTTTGGCAGCACGACATGCATGAAACAAAGATCTGAAGCGCGTCGCGTAACGCGACGCGCTTCGGCGCAACATCCCACAGCGCGTCGGTCCGCTTCATCTCGCCAGTGCATTTTGCCGGCGTCTGTGTTAACCCCGTGTTAACCAAACCCGCGAGGCAGACGCCGATGAAGGACGCAGGCGAAAAGATCGATCCGTCAAGCAAACTGTCCGATGCCGTCCGTGATGTGAAGAACGCCTTCGCCGACCGCGACGATGTCGTCGTCGACATGCGCGAGGCGCATCGCATGCGCCTTGATCTCCTGGCCGCCGAACTCGCACCCGTCTTTGCCGATGTGCCCGCCGACATGGACAATTTCGACTTCGTCGTTTCGTCAGGGCTGCAGCCGCGTCTGTGGATCGATGCCGTCAGCCATGTCGCCATGGGGCGCGACCGCCGCACCTACCGCTTCCTCAAGGACACCCGCATCGGCCGTGTGGTGCTTGCCGAATCGACCGAGATGAAGCGGGTTGCCGATTCGGTGACCCGGTATGTCGCCGAGCGCATCGTCGAGCGCCAGAGGATGATGGAGGGCGGGGTCGAGCCGGCCGTCGCCAGCATGAGGCGCGCCGAGGTGGCGGAGGCCGAGCCGCCGCTGCGGTCGCCGCAACGCGGCAAGGGCTGGTCGGCCTTCCTGTCAGGCCTTGGCCTGGTCGCCGCAGGCGCACTGGTCGGCCTGGCGGTGTCGGTCGCCCTGTTCTGGGACCGCCTCGTGGCGATGGTGTTCAGCCTGCGGCCATAGAAGCGCTGGCCTCCACACCCAGTTCCAAGGTCTGCAGATCGGCAGGCGGTATCGCCGGCCCGGTCAGGCCGCGCCGCGTCAGCCGGATGCGCCAATTGCCCTTTTCGCCATCGATATCGAACAGATTGTACTGTGCGGCCGGATGCTTGCCACCCGGCGCCTGGCCGGCGGCGGCGACCCCGACCACTGGAACCTTGGTGCCGCGCAGCCCGATCTGGAACAACGACGGCAGATGCGAATGACCGTGCAGGACAAGTTCCGCACCGTTCTTGCGAATGACCTTGTGGAAGCGGGCGATGCCGAACAGCCGCTTGTGCTGCGAGACGGCGCCGCGCACCGGCGGATGGTGGATCATGATCGCGCGAAACAGGCCTTGCCCGGCCGCATCGCGCAGGATCTTGCCGAGCCGCTCCGCCTGCCCTTCCATGAAAAAGCCGTTGGCCATGAAGGGTGCCGTGGCGCGCGCCGTCGAGACGCCGATCAGCGCGACATTGCCGCGCACGCGCAGATACGGGAACGCGTTGCGGTCGACCGGCGTGTTGACGCCGTCGCCGCTCATCCAGGCCGCCCATGCGCGGCAGACCTTGTCGAAGGCGCCGGGCACATAGGCGTCGTGGTTTCCGGGAACCACGGAAACGTCGTTCGGCGATCCCAACGTCTCCAGCCAGTGCTTGGCCATCTCGATCTCGCCGTCGAGCGCCAGATTGACGAGGTCGCCGGTGACGGCGAGGTGGTCGGGGTTCTGCGCCTTGATGTCGGCGGTGATGGCGTCGATGACGGCGTCATGCATGTGGCGCCGGCGATTGCGTTGCCAGTTGACGTAGCCGAGCACGCGCTTGGAGGCGAGATCGCGATAGGATACATCGGGGAGCGGCCCCAGATGGACATCGGAAATATGCGCGAGCCTGAACATCCATCCCTCATAGGCGACCAGCGCCGCGCTTTCCACTCAAGGTTTTCTTACCGGTTTCGCACCTGATGGCAAATCCGGACGACATCTTCCGACAGACCGGCTGGCCGGGTTTGCGGGCCAGGCTGTTCCATCTATATTTCGTGCTGCGGCGGCCAATGACGCTCGGCGTGCGCGGGCTCGTCCATGATACCGCGACGAATTCCGTTTTCCTGATCCGCCATACCTATGTGCCCGGCTGGCAGCTTCCCGGCGGCGGCGTCGAGGTCGGAGAAACGCTAGCCGAGGCGCTGGTGCGCGAACTCGCCGAGGAAGGCAACATCGCGCTGAACGCGCCGGCGGTGCTGAAGTCGATGCATTTCAACTGCCGCTCCAGCCGCCGCGACCATGTCGGCTTTTACGTCATCGAGCATTTCAGTCAGACGATACCGAAGCTGCCGGACCACGAGATCGCCGAGGCCGGCTTCTTCCCGCTCGATGGTTTGCCGGAGGGAACGACGCCGGCAACGCTGCGACGGATCGCCGAAGTTTTTGGGGAGGAACCCGCGTCGCCCTATTGGTAAGCTTGCCTTAGCCGTTAAGTCGCAAACTGCGACGCTCGTCGATGTCGAGATTGTCCGCAAGCCGAAGTATCAGATTGGGTTCGCCGTTCATCCCAAGCGGTGGGTTGTTGAACGCTTCTTAGCGTGGATCAGCCGAAAGCGGCGGCTCTGGAAAGATCCGCAAGCGACATCAAGTCCGCAAAAGTCTTCCTTTGCGCGGCATGCATCATGACCCTCGTCAGACGCATTGCCCGTGCATCATGAATTCTCGCACGGGCTCTCAGATCGCGAACCTTGCCCGGTCATGCGGCGCGCCATAGTCGAGCTCCGGCCCCACCGGCACGATTCGTGTCGGATTGATCGTTTCGTGGCTGCCGTAGTAGTGCGCCTTGATGTGATGCAGGTTCACAGTCGCGGCGACACCAGGCACCTGATAGAGATCGCGCAAATAGTTCGACAGGTTCGGATAGTCGGCGATGCGCCGCAAATTGCATTTGAAATGGCCGACATAGACCGGGTCGAAGCGCACCAGCGTGGTGAACAGCCGCCAGTCGGCCTCGGTGATGCGGTCGCCGACGAGATAGAGCTGCTTTGACAACCGCTCCTCCAACGTATCCAGCGCCGCGAACAATTCGCCGAACGCCTCCTCATAGGCACGCTGCGTGGTGGCGAAGCCGGCGCGGTAGACGCCGTTGTTGACCGCGGGATAGACCAGCGCGTTGACGCGGTCGATCTCATTGCGCAGGTCCTGGGGATAGAAGTCGAGGCTTGCATCGCCCCATGCGTCGAACGCCGAATTGAGCATCCGGATGATCTCGGAAGACTCGTTGGAGACGATGGTCTGCTCCTTCTTGTCCCACAGCACCGGCACGGTCACCCGGCCGGAATAGGCGGGATCGGCCTTGGCATAGATCTGGTGCAGGAAATCGAGACCGTAGAGCGTGTCACCCGTGGCGCCGTCCTCGGCCAGGAATGTCCAGCCGTTGGCGCCCATGAAATGATGCACGACCGAGACGGAGATGATGCCTTCGAGCCTCTTCAGCGCGCGAAAAATCAGCGTCCGATGCGCCCACGGGCAAGCGAGTGAGACATAGAGATGGTAGCGCCCCGGCTCGGCCTTGAAGCCGCGCCTCCGGCCTTCGGCCGGCGCCCCGTCGACGGTGATCCAGTCACGCCATTGCGACTGCGTTCGCACGAACCTGCCGCCATTGTCAGCCGTATCGTACCAGCGATCCTGCCACCTGCCCTCGACCAGCAATCCCATGCGAATCTCCTTGCATCCTTCCGCATTATCTAGGCGCAAGTTTGCCCCGCCGAAGACGTCAGGCGCTGAACAGACCGTCACTTGACGGAGACGGCGAACACATCAGGCCAATTGCGGCGGCCGAAAATTGATGCTAGCGGACACTCCGCATGTTCGACTTTGCTTTGATCCGGTTTGACCGACGACGAAAGGGCGCCCGCGCTTGATGAAGCGCTGACTGGCGAACGCTGCCGTTTGCAGCAACCTTTCCTCCTCTACCGGAACGCAAAGACCATGAGCCTTGCCGACGTGAAATACCTGCCGGAAACTCCGGCGCACGACCCCGAAATCGAAGCCATCAATGACGAGGCCTTCGGGCCCGGCCGCTTCGTGCTGGCCGCCTACAAGATCCGCGAAGCCGGCGGCCACGAGCGTGCACTGTCCTTTGTGGCGGTCGATGGCGATCTCGTCGTCGCCTCGGTGCGCATGACCCGCATCGCCGCCGGTGCCGGCCGCGCGCTGATGCTCGGGCCGCTCGCGGTGCGGCCGGCCTTCAAGAATCTCGGCATCGGTCGCCGGCTGGTGGCGATCGCGCTCGAAGCGGCTGCAAAGGCCGGCGCACCCGCCGTCATACTGGTCGGCGACGAGCCCTATTACGGGCCGCTCGGCTTCAAGCGTATCCCGCGCGGCCAGATTTCGATGCCGCGCCCTGTCGATCTCGACCGCCTTTTGTCGCACGAGATCACGCCGGGCGCGGTCGCCAGGCTCACCGGCGAGGTCGGTCATGCCAGCCAGGCCAGGGTCGCCGAGCACGTCTAGGCGATGGCTTGACCTTGGCCGTCGATCCAGGCCTGATCCATCCCTGTTTTCTGGGAGCAATTCCAGGAAGATGTGAAACGGTTCGGCGCTTTTGTGAAATAATGAATTTCTCCGGGAAAGGATGACGCCATGAACCCGAACGGCCAGATCGCGATCGTCACCGGCGGCGGCTCCGGCCTTGGCGAGGCGACGGCGCGCGCGCTTGCCGCCAAGGGTGCCCGCGTCGCCATCTTCGATGTCGGCATCGATCGCGCCGCCAAGGTCGCCGCCGAAATCGGCGGCATTGCCGTCCAATGCGACGTCAGCAACGCCGACAGCGGCGCCGCCGCCGTCGCCGAGACGGCGAGCAAGCTGGGCGAGCCGCGCCTCCTGGTCAATTGCGCCGGCATCGCCATTGGCGTGAAGACGATCGGCAAGGACGGGCCGCATCCGCTCGATCAATACCGCAAGGTGATCGAGGTCAATCTGATCGGCACCTTCAACATGATCCGCCTGGTCGCCGACCGCGCTGCCAGGCTCGAGCCGCTGCAGGGCGGCGAACGTGGCGTCATCGTCAACACCGCTTCGGTCGCCGCCTATGACGGCCAGATCGGCCAGGCCGCCTATTCCGCTTCGAAGGGCGGCGTGGTCGGCATGACCCTGCCGGTGGCGCGCGACCTTGCCCGTTCCGGCATCCGCGTCTGCACCATCGCACCCGGCATCTTCAAGACACCGATGATGGCCGGCATGCCGCAAGAGGTGCAGGATTCGCTCGGCGCTGCCGTGCCCTTCCCGTCCCGCCTCGGCGAACCGTCCGAATATGCCGCACTTGCCCTGCACATCATCGAAAACCAGATGCTGAACGGCGAAACCATCCGCCTCGACGGCGCCATCCGCATGGCGCCGAAGTAGTATAAGTCCAGAAGTGCGATGCGGTTTTGGCCGACTTTCATAGAACGCTTGCCAGGACCGGCATCATCGTCTGATAAGTGGAATAGGAAAATCAACTTAGCAGGACGAGACCCTTGGCCGATCGAAAGAAGGACGTGATCCGCCAGACCGACGCCGAGGCGATCCGCTTGGCGAAGACGCTCCTGCGCAGCGCCCGCTTCGGCGCCCTGGCGGTGCTGGAGGCGCAGACCGGGTCGCCGCTGGCGAGCCGGGTCGGCGTCGCCACCGATATCGACGGCGCACCGCTGATCCTGGTCTCGATGCTCTCGGCCCACACGCCCGCCATGCTTGCCGATCCACGCTGTTCCCTGCTGCTCGGCGAGCCCGGCAAGGGCGACCCGCTGGCGCATCCGCGCCTGACGCTGATCTGCCAGGCGTCGCGGCTTGAGCGTGGCTCTGACGCACACGCCCGCGCCGAGCGCCGCTATCTCAACCGCAATCCCAAGGCCCGCCTCTATGCCGGGCTCGGTGACTTCTCGATCTTTCGCCTCGAGCCGCAGCGCGCCAGCCTCAATGGCGGTTTCGGCAAGGCCTATCTGCTCGATCGCTCCGATCTCGTCACCGTCGGCCCCATCGTCGAAGAACTTGCGGTAAGCGAACAATCCGCCATCGAGCACATGAACGCGGACCATCTGGACGCGGTCGCCATTTATGCGCATCATTACGCAGGGGCATCTGCCGACGGCTGGGGCATCGCCGGTTTGGACGCCGATGGCATGGATCTGGTGTCGGGAGACGATGTTTGCCGGGTATTCTTCCCACAACCTCTGGTAGCGACGAGGGAATTGCGACCCGTTCTGGTCGAAATGGCCAGGGGCGGCCAGGCGGCCGGACGGGCAGATGATGAAACTTAATTGCATTTGATCAAAAGCAACACTTGAGATTTGAAGGAAATGTTCTACCCTTCACAGGTGGCACTGACTCGTCAGTGGCCTTTCGCAAGTGAATTTATGGATTCAGGCACCATTGCCCCCATGGCGCCTTGATGAGCAAACAGCATGGGGCATTCATGGTCTCGACAAAGCTAATCGCCAACGCCGAATCTGCTGCCGAATTTTTGATGCTCATGGGCAACGAAAAGCGGCTCTTGATTATGAGCTATCTGATCGACGGTGAAATGTCGGTCGGCGCCATCGCCGACAAGGTGATGCTCAGCCAATCCGCGCTCTCGCAGCATCTGGCCAAGCTGCGGGCGCTTGACCTCGTGGAAACCCGCCGCGACCGTCAGATGATCTACTACTCCTGCAAATCCGACGCGGTGCGCGAGCTGCTTGTCGTGCTGGATGGTATTTTCGGTACCGGCAAGGAGGACCTGTCCCAGATGGCACAGAGATTGCGCCGCGCCGGGACTTGACCGGACGCTGCTGCGGCCGCTTACCTCGCTGACGATTTTCGGAGCGTGGCTTGTGCGTCTCTCCAACGCACGAACCACGCTCTCGATGTTTGAGCGCAGGACATGGACCCAATTCGCATCGACAACCCACGGGATTCACGCGTCGCCGCCTATCTCGATATCCGCGAACGCGATCTTGCAGGCCGACAAGGCCGTTTCGTCGCCGAAGGCAAAGTGGTCCTCGATCTGCTTCTGTCGTCCGGCCGCTTCGGCGCCGAATCCATTCTTGTCCTGGAAAACCGGCTCGGCGGCCTGGAGGACGTCCTGCACAAGGCGCCGGCGGACCTGCCGGTCTACGTCGTCACCAGCGCGGTGATGGATGCGATCGCCGGCTTCCACATGCATCGCGGCATCCTGGCCATCGGCCGCAAGGAGGCGCCGCAAGCGGCCGGGCCGTTGCTGGATGCGTTGCCCGACCAGGCCTTGGTGGTGGTGCTCGTCGGCATCGCCAACCACGACAATATGGGCTCGATCTTCCGCAACGCCGCCGCCTTCGGCGCCGATGCGGTGCTGATGGATGCGACATGCTGCGATCCGCTGTACCGCAAGGCGATCCGCGTTTCCGTCGGCGCCGCGCTCAAGATCCCGTTTGCATCCTTCACCGACACGTCAGGCTTTACGGCGATCCTCGCCGAACGGGATTTTGCGCAATTCGCCCTATCGCCGCGTGGACGAACCGACATACGCGATGCAAGGCCGGCCGAACGCCTGGCGCTCTATCTCGGCACCGAGGGCGAGGGCCTGCCAGAAAGCCTGCTTGCGCGCCTGCAAACCGTGCGGATCACCATGTCGAAAGGCTTCGACAGCCTGAACGTCGCCGCCGCGTCAGCCATCGCGCTGCATCACTTCTCGCATCGTTGAGCAGCATGGGCGACGGCGGCGCACCGCCGTTTCAGTTCGCGTCCGCCTTCTGCAAGGCCCGCACGCGGTCGGCGAGGCTACGATCGCCGCCGTTGGATCGGCTGTCCTGTGGTGCCGCCAGCGCCTTGGCGATCGGGGAGTCAGGCCCCTCGAGCTTGGCCGTCAGGTGGACGACTTCAGCCGCAAGCTCGTTCATCTGCTCGCGCAGCGCGGCACTGGCATTCGCCGTGCCCGACGATGCCGCGGCGCCGAGATCCGCCTTGAGCCGCTTGTTCTCGCGCGCCAGCGCCGTCAGCCTGGCCTCCAGCCGCTCGCGGTCGCTGTCGAGCTTGGCGATCGCCTGGTCCAGATCGTCGCGCTGTTTGGCCTCGTCAGGCCTGCCCGCTTCATCCGGCTTGCCGACCAGCCGCAAGGCCGGTCCGCCGTCCTCGGCCTTCGCCTTTTCGCGCAGGCGCGCCAGCTCCCTTTCGCGGCGGTCGAGCTTGTCCTCGCGATCGGCTAGCGTCGCCAGCAGCCGTTCGACCTTCTTGTCGAGTTCGGCCACCCTTTTCTTCTCCGCCTTGAGCGCATCGCGTGCGGCCTTGCTTTCGGCCGCGATCTCCTGCTGGCGCCGGTCCGCTTCCTTGCGCTGGCCGCGCAGCAGCGCGATATCGCTGGCTAGCTTCTGCAATTCGGACTCCCGCGCCACGAGCTCGATCTGCCGGCTGGAGGAGGAAAAACTGGCATCGTCATACATCTGCTCCAGCTTTTCCAGCTCGAGCGCCCGCTTCTCCAGCTTGCGTTCGGTTTCCTTGAGCCGCTCCGAAAGCCGGTGCAGTTCCTCTTCGCGCTGCCGCAGCGCCTCGTTCTTGGCGCCGAGTTCGGCGAGCGCGTTGTTCTTGTCCGTGCGTTCGATCGCCAACCCCTTCAACGCCTCATGGCCACGATTGATCTCGACGAGCTGTTCGGCCGCTTTCTCGCGCAGCGCCTTGACGTTCATTTCGAGGCGGCGCGTCGCCATGGCGTATTCCGCCCGGATGCGGTCCTTGTCTGCCTGGATTTCGGTCTGTGTCAGCGGGATGGAGGCCTCGATGCGCCTGCGGGTCAACGCGACGGCACGGCGCCAGACGGCCGGAGCCACCATCAGCGCCAGAAAGCCGGCGCAGAGAAAGCCGAGGGCAAAGAACAGGACCGACTGAACCAAAGGACTACCCGCTATCGGCGGCAACCGCCGGAACTGGACCGCATCACACTGGCATGGCGGAAATCCGGCGCTGCGGCAAGAGCTTGCCGCAGCACGCGGAGGGTCACAGGCCTACAATTCCCATCGAAAACTTGGCATCGCGGTCATGACCGGTCGGACTTTAGAACGGATTCCAGGTCGCCCGCTCGGTCAGTTTCAGATAGCCGAGATTGACGCCGAGCCGGGCGCCGACGCCGGTGCGGATCGGCACCAGGAGCACATTGTTGTTCTTCAGCACATTGAACCCGACGCCTGCCACCACATAGGCCGACCCGGCGACACCGCCATAGCGGTTGTAGAGGTTGCTGACATCGTCGAGATTGTAGACCAGCATCATCACCCGGGACCCCTCGCCGCCGAAATCCCAGCCCAGCGACGGGCCTTGCCAGAACACTTTGTGGTCGCCGGCATTCTTGGTGTAGAGCGTGCCTTCGCCGTAGGTCAGGCCGCCGATCAGTGCGCCCGACCCCTCCTCACCGAGCAGATAGCCATTGGGCAGACCGTAGGAGGCGAAGATCTTCTCGACGACGGTGGCGAGCCCACCCGAGGTCGCGCCGAAGAACTTGTGACCGGAATCGATAATCTCCTGAGCGGTGTACTCCTGGGCCCGCAGGGCTGAAGTCGAGAAGACGAGGACGCCCATGAGCGTGATCGCCATTGAGCAGACACGGAGAAACTTCCGGCCTGAGGTGACGCGGAGGAAACTCCGGTCGTAGAATCGGGAAAACATGCTTCCAATCTCCGTCATGGAGCACTTTCGCCGACGCCTCGCATCCGGTCCGGCTCTTTAGGCGGCCGTTAAGGATGACTGTTAGGGGCAAACTATGCCGTAATCCTTTTTCAACCATTAACTCCCACAGGAAGATGGCGGTTCGAAGGCTGGGTTTGGGGTCGCGCGGCGCTGAAAGCCTGCGCAAACGCGCCATTTGCCGGACGACAATTTTGGATTTGTTGCTGTACGTACAGCTGCTGTGTATTCAGAAAGCCTCGGGTTGAGGCGTGATTCGTATAGGCAGGCGCGACGATCGCTCGCTCGGCCAGGAATTGTGGAATTTTGCAGGGATTTTCACCGATGGCCGATCTGTTCACCCTTTCCGCGCCCGACCTCGCGGCGCTTCTGTGCAGCCGTGTCTGCCACGACATCATCTCGCCGGTCGGCGCGATCAACAACGGGCTTGAACTGCTTGACGAGGGCGGCGCCGACGAGGACGCCATGCGGCTCATCCGCCAGAGCGCCAAGAACGCCTCGGCCCGATTGCAGTTCGCCCGCATTGCCTTCGGCGCGGCAGGCTCCGCCGGCATGCTGATCGACACCGGCGACGCCGAAGCGGTGGCGATCGCCTTCCTCAAGAACGAAAAGCCGGAACTGACCTGGAACGGGGCGCGCGCGCTGCTGCCCAAGAACAAGGTCAAGCTGCTGCTCAACCTGATCCTGGTCGCCAACGCCGCCATTCCGCGTGGCGGCAAGCTGGTCGTCACCCTCGAGAATCTCGAGACCGAGCCGCGCATTTCCCTTTCGGCAAGCGGCCCGATGCTGCGCGTGCCGCCGAAATTCCTCGAACTGCATTCCGGCCACAAGCCGGAAGAGCCGATCGACGCGCATTCGGTGCAACCCTACTACACGCTGCTGCTGGCCCGCGAGGCCGGCATGACGATATCGATCCATGCGACGGCGGAAGAAATCGTGCTTTCGGCAGCCTGAGCGTCCGGCCGGTTTGCCGGGGGAACAAAGTATTTCAACGGCGTAATATTGCCGTGACGGCTCAATCCGCGGCGGCAGCGAAGCATTCGCGAAGAAAAGCCTGCCCGGCGTCATCTTTCCAAAAATTTTACCTAAAGACTTTTCGGGTTCTTTACCAGATCGGCCTAGGGTGCTTGTCAGATGCCCCGCACGACCGGATTGCCCCAAGGCAAAGAGGACCCGGAAAATGAAACGCTGCATGTTCGTCGACGATTCAAGCGTCATCAGGAAGGTTGCAAAACGCATCCTGGGCGGTTCCGACATGGTGGTCATCGAAGCAGCCAGCGGGCTTGATGCACTGGAGATGTGCGCCGCCGACATGCCCGACATCATCGTCGTCGACGGTGCCCTGCCGGACGTGCAGGCGGTTGACCTCATCCGCCGTGTGCGCGCCATGGAAAGCCCGAAAAGACCGCAGATCCTGATCTCGCTGGTCGAGCTCGACATCGCCTCGATCATGCGGGCCAAGCGCGCCGGCGCCCAGGGCTATCTCCTGAAGCCGTTCAATCGCCCGCAATTGCTCGAGCGCTTTCGAAACCTGAAAATCGCAGCTTGAGGCGGCAGAGGCCTCTCATCGCTGATCCATGACGCAAAAACCCGGCCGAAGCCGGGTTTTTTGTCGATGATGGCAATGATTCGGGCGGCGCGCGCCGCTCAGGCGCTGACGCGGATGTCTTCGGGTTCGCGCAGCACGTAGCCGCGACCCCAGACGGTCTCGATGTAGTTCTGGCCACCGGATGCGGCGTCGAGCTTCTTGCGCAGCTTGCAGATGAAGACGTCGATGATCTTCAATTCCGGCTCGTCCATGCCGCCATAGAGGTGGTTGAGGAACATTTCCTTGGTCAGCGTGGTGCCCTTGCGCAGCGAGAGCAGCTCCAGCATCTGGTATTCCTTGCCGGTAAGGTGCACGCGCTGGCCGCCGACCTCGACGGTCTTGGCGTCGAGGTTGACCACCAGGTCACCGGTGGTGATGACCGACTGGGCGTGGCCCTTGGAGCGCCGCACGATGGCATGGATGCGCGCAACCAGCTCGTCCTTGTGGAACGGCTTGGTCATGTAGTCGTCAGCGCCGAAACCGAGGCCGCGCACCTTGTCCTCGATGCCGGCCATGCCGGAAAGGATCAGGATCGGCGTCTTTACCTTGGAGAGGCGAAGCGTTCTCAAGACCTCGTAGCCGGACATGTCGGGCAGGTTGAGATCGAGAAGGATGATATCGTAGTCGTAGAGCTTGCCCAGATCGACACCCTCTTCACCGAGGTCCGTCGTATAGACATTGAAACTTTCCGATTTCAGCATCAGTTCGATGCTTTGTGCGGTTGCACTGTCATCTTCTATCAGCAGAACACGCATTTCATTCCCCTTTTCTGCTGCCGGGCCATTTCACGACCCGTCCTGCCCCGGAGCAGTGGTTGCCTTGTGCAGAGGCTGCCATTGAATGGTTAACAAAACCTAATTTCCCGTCCATGACGGTATCAGATTTTTTAACCCCTTTCTACACCCTCTTGAATCTAATAACGAATCTCATACCCAAATTCCTAATGCAACACATTAACAACCTGGACTAAGCGACTCCAGAGACTCATCGACGCGCCTTCGCTTCGGCGGCCGGAATTTTTACCCGGCCTTAAGTCCTGACCCGTATGATTAACAATGCCCGTAAACGAATGGTTACCGCCGGCAAAAAACTTTAGGGTTTTGTTTCCCATAGTTCGGGAGATGCCGGTGGACACGGGCAAAGCCTGGGCCTTTCCAGGTGGTTTGGACGATATGTGCGGGTGTGCGTTTCCGGGAGTACCGAATCATGAAGTCACGTGAAAACCTCGTTCGGCTGAAACAGTTTCAGGTGAATGAGAAGCGGCGCCAGCTGCTGCAGCTCGACATGATGATCGCCGAGTTCGAACGCATGGCCGTCGAACTGGAGCTTCAGATCACCGCCGAGGAAAAGAAAGCCGGCATCACCGACATCAATCATTTCGCCTATCCGACCTTCGCCAAGGCGGCCCGCTTGCGCCGCGACAACCTCAGAAATTCGCAAAGCGACCTCGCCCAACAGCGAAGCACTGCCGAATCATTACTCGGCGAAGCTGAAGCGGAGCTTTCCAAGGCTGAAATGCTGGAATCGCGCGACACCAAGGTCCGCGAAGCCGAAACCGGTGGCCGCAGCGCCATGATCGGCTGAACCGGCGAGATCGGCACCGGCGCGGGCGGGGAGTTCATCGGGCCACTGGCCCGAACCACCCCCTGCCGCGAGATCCCCGCTCTAGGCGGCCCAATCCCCTTCACTTACGGCAATCGCCCTGGCCCGGGCATCCTTGATGTCAGGCGCGTGCTGCTCCGCCCATGCCCTGATCTGGGTAAGCAGCCCTCCCAGATTCTGGCCAAGCTCGGTCAATTCATATTCGACGCGCGGCGGAATGACCGGAAAGATCTCACGCCGCACCAGGCCATCGCGCTCGAGCACGCGCAATGTCTGCGCCAGCATCTTGGGCGTGATCCCTTCGAGCTTGCGGGCCAGCTCGCCATTGCGCAGCCGACCTTTGCGCAGCGCGCAAACCACCAGATAGACCCATTTGCTGGCCAGCATCTCGAGCACGGTGTGGGAAGGACACGTCCGCCGGAACGCATCATAGCCGAAGGGAGAGTCGTAATCACTATCCATGAGGTGAGTATATATCAAAAAGGTACATACTGGACAAGGGAATATTACTATCCAAATGATAGCGGCACCAACCAAGCAGGAGAGATACCATGCGTGCCGTTATCCAGAATTCCTTCGGCGGACCCGAAGTTCTTGTCATCGCCAACCAAATCGATCCCTCTCCCAAGCCCGGCGAAGTGCTGGTCCGGGTCAAGGCAGCCGGCATCAATCCGGTCGACGGCGCCGTCCGCTCTGGTCACTACAAGCTTCTCGGAGAGCCGCCCTTCATCGTCGGGTGGGATATTTCGGGAACCGTCGAGGCGCTCGGCGCCGGCGTCACCGGCCTCAAGGTCGCAGACGAGGTGTTCGGCATGCCACGCTTCCCCAAGCAGGCGGCGGCTTACGCCGAGCGAGCAGCAGTGCCGGCCGACGAGGTCGCGCTGAAGCCGAAGGCGGCGGACCATATCCAGGCAGGCGCGTTGCCGCTGGCCGGCCTGACCGCCTGGCAGGGCCTTGTCCGCCATGGCGCCTTGAAGTCGGGCCAGCGCGTGCTGGTGCATGCGGCGGCCGGCGGTGTCGGCCATCTGGCGGTGCAGATCGCCAAGGCGCGCGGCGCCTACGTCATCGCCACCGCCAGCACCAACAAGCTCGATTTCGTCCGCAAGCTCGGCGCCGACGAGGTCATCGACTACACTCAAGGCGATTTTGCCGGCCGGATCAGCAACATCGATCTGGTGCTGGACCCAATCGGCGGCGACCATGCGGAACGCTCGCTGAAGGTCATCAGGAACGGCGGCGTGCTGGTGTCCTTGCTGGATCTGAACGACACCACCGGGGCGCTGGCCAGCGCGCGTGACATCCGCGTCGAGCGCATGTCCGTCGTGCCTGACCGCGAAGGCCTGGTGGAGCTTGGCCGGTTGATCGACGCGGACAAGCTCACCGTTCATGTGGCGAAGAGCTTCCCGCTCGAAGAGGCCGGGGCTGCTCACGCCTTTCTCGCCACCAAGCCAATCGGCAAGGTGGCGCTGACGATCTGACCGGCAAAGACACGACCCAAAAGCAAAAGGGCGCGGCATGCCGCGCCCTTTTGTATCTTCAGCCCGGCCCTAGTGCCGGTATTGCTGGATGCGCGTGGTGCGCAGCCCGGCAAGGCCATATTCGTCGATCGACGCCTGCCAGGACAGGAATTCCTCGGTGGTGAGCTTGTAGCGCTGGCATGCCTCTTCGAGGCTCAAAAGCCCGCCGCGCACCGCCGCAACCACTTCCGCCTTGCGCCGGATAACCCAGCGACGCGTGTTGGTCGGCGGCAGATCGGCAATCGTGAGAGGGCTGCCGTCAGGCCCGATAACATACTTAACTCTAGGTCTAACCAGATCGGTCATCGTACTCTCTACAAAAAACTCAAAGACCCAATCCCCGCCACGTTACCGCCACAGCTTTAAAAATTGCCTAAGCAGACCCTAATGACTAGGTAAGGATCGTGAACGCCGCGTTAGTGTTTTCGCAGGCATTTGAAATATCCGGCTGGAAGCCTTGAATTGGTTGGAAAAAATCCGGCCGATCGCGGATCACGCGCAATCGGCCGATCGCCTTGCAAGCTGGCGCCGGCGGAAAGCTTGACCTATATTCTCGACATTGGCATTCAGACGCCGCGCAGAATGAAAGCATCATGAACAGTCTCGACCTTCCCGGACGTCCCGAAAACACCCGCATTGTCGTCGCCATGTCGGGCGGCGTGGATTCGTCCGTGGTCGCCGGCCTGTTGAAACGCGAAGGTTATGATGTCGTCGGCGTCACCCTGCAGCTTTACGATCACGGCGCGGCCACGCACCGGGCCGGTTCATGCTGCGCGGGACAGGACATTGACGATGCCCGGCGTGTTTCCGAGACGCTGGGCATCCCCCACTATGTGCTCGACTATGAGGAGCGCTTCCGCAAGGCGGTCATCGACCCCTTCGCCGAGAGCTATGTCGCCGGCGAGACCCCGATCCCTTGCGTCTCCTGCAACCAGACTGTGAAGTTCGCCGATCTGCTGGCCACCGCCAAGGAACTGGGCGCCGATGCGCTCGCCACCGGCCACTACATTCGCTCCGGCGCCAATGGCGCCCACCGCGCGCTCTACCGGCCGGTCGATGCCGATCGCGACCAGAGCTATTTCCTGTTCGCCACCACGCAGGCGCAGATCGACTATTTGCGCTTTCCCCTGGGCGGCCTGTCGAAGCCGCAGGTTCGCGCCATTGCCGAGGAGATGGGGCTGACGGTGGCCGCCAAGCAGGACAGCCAGGACATCTGCTTCGTGCCGCAAGGCAAATATTCCGACATCATCGCCAAGCTGAAGCCAGCCGCCGCCAATCCGGGCGACATCGTCCATATCGACGGCCGCGTGCTCGGCCGCCACGAGGGCATATTGCGCTACACGATCGGCCAGCGCCGCGGCATCGGCATCGCGTCGGGCGAGCCGCTCTATGTCGTCCATCTCGATGCCGAACGGGCCCGCGTCGTCGTCGGCCCGCGCGAGGCGCTGGAGACGCACAAGATCTATCTGCGCAACATGAACTGGCTTGGCGACGGGCCGCTCAGTGATATTCCCGAAGGCGGCCTTGAACTGTTCGCCAAGGTGCGCTCGACAAGGCCGCCGCGTCCGGCAGTGCTGCGCCACGTCGCGGGCGTAACGTCGGTCGAACTGGCCGACGGCGAGTCCGGTATCGCGCCCGGCCAGGCCTGCGTGCTCTATTCCGACGACGGCAACGAAGCGCGCGTCTTCGGCGGCGGCTTCATCGAGCGCTCTGAGCGCGGCGCCGAGGCCGAGGCCATGCTGACGAAGCTTGCGGCAAGGCCTGCGCAAATTCCCGCCGAATAGACACTCCCCTCAGAGACCGTTTCGAAATTCGCTCTGGCGAGTCATATGGTGGTGGTTTCGAGAACCGGAGCGCAGCGGACATTCGGGTCCGTGAGCTCAGTTCTACTGCGACGCAGTAGAACGGGGAAGCGCAGAAAACGCCATCAGATGGCCGCCAGAGTAGAATTTCCAAACGGTCTCAGGACTTGGTGTGGGTGACCGTGCCCGCCGTCAGGATGCGCAGCACCCTGATTGCTTCCTCGCCGCTGGTGCGCGGCTCGGCCCGCGTCTCGATGCAGTGGATGAAATGCTCAAGCTCGCGCGTCAGCGGCATGCCTTGCGCGACCGCGACATAGGACGGCTCGTTGGTGGTGAAGGCCCATTGGCCGCTGTCCTGCCAGACCGCATGGCGGTAGACGGCAAGCTTGCGCTCCCACGGCTCGACATCGTCGAACACCGCCATCGCCTTGGTCCCGACCACGGTCAGCCGCCTTTCGCGATAGGGATTGAGCCGCGACGTGAAAAGATGGCTGCGCAGGCCGTTGGGAAAGCGCATGTGCAGATGCGCGAAGTCGCTGAGATTGTCGAGGAGGGCCGCACCCTCGCCGCGCACCTCGATCGGCTCGGTACCGGTGATGGCCAGGATCATCGACAGATCGTGCGGCGCCAGGTCCCACAGCGCATCGTTCTCGGTATGGAACTTGCCAAGGCCAAGCCGGTGCGAGTGGATGTAGCGGACCTCGCCAAGTTCGCCATTGTCGATCAGCCCCTTCAGCGTCTCGAAGGCGGGATGAAAACGCAGGACATGGCCGACCATGAAGACACGGGCCTTGTCCTTGGCCGCCTGCACCGAGCGCTCGGCATCCGGCACCGTCAGTGCGATCGGCTTCTCCACCAGCACGTCCTTGCCGCTCTCGACGGCGCGCACGGAGAGTTCGGCATGGTATTGAGGTGGCAAGGCCATGACGATGGCGTCGATGTCGTCCCGGCCGAACAACTGGTCCGGCTCGATCGCCAGGCAATCCTGTTCGCTGGCAAAGCCTTCGGCACGCGCCCGGTTGGCGTCGGAAACCGCGTGCAGCGCGCCAAGCGCCTTGAGGGTGCGGATATGGTTGCTACCCCAGTATCCGCAACCGAGGACTGCAATGCGCGGCTTCATCTGTTTCAAACTCTAAAAACTCGTGGCCGAGACATAGCGACGTGCCCCTTCGAACTCAACCCCGGCGGTTGCAACCAAATGTCCATGCGGCAAAGCTTTTTCGGCAATGAGAATATGCGGCGATATGGAATGCTTCGAAGCTTGACAGGCTCGCCCTCCCAACCTTATATCCGCGCGACCTTGGCGAACGCCTCGAAATGCCTTTTGATTTGAGGCGGATTTCGGGCCTTTCGCCGCCCTGGCGGGGTAGCTCAGTTGGTTAGAGCACGGGAATCATAATCCTGGGGTCGGGGGTTCAAGTCCCTCTCCCGCTACCAAAATTCCTCTAAACTATTGAAATCACAACGAAATCGCGGATATATAATAGCGCCGCGCTTGAAAAGCCTCAATGATTTCAAGGCCCGGGGCCATACGTATCTGCTGACATTGTGGTGCCGACCAACGTCGTGGATGCCGCCAGTTTGCGACATTGGTAGTCAGCTTCGCGCGTGTTTCAGTTCCCCAAAAGCGACTGTCGGATCTATGACGCAAGGCCGCGTCGGCCTGGTTGCTGCATGTTGCATGACGTTTGTTTCGGCAGGCCGCTTAGTACGACTTGCCGAGGGCTTTCAGGATGAAGCGAACCTGCTCGCGCAGGCCCATCCCGATGTCTTCGCCATGTTGAAGACAGTGCTCGATCAGAATTGGATGGAAGAACGCCGTGAATGCGGTATGGACGGCACGCGCCGCCTCGGCGGGATCCTCGACCTTGAATTCGCCCGCTTCGATGCCCTCGCGGATGATCACCTCGAAGATTGAAATCAGTCGCTCGGTATGCGCCTTGATGATCGCCCGGTTCTCCTGCATCGCGGCGACAATCATGTCGTGCATGCGCTTTTCCTTGATCAGGACAGTCGTGCCGTGGTGGTGAATGGCGCTCAGAAGCCGGTTGAGTTTTTCGGAGGCTGGCGCGCTCGTGCGTGCGATCGCACAGGCGATCTGGGCGACCTCGTTGACGACCCGTCCACAAATGGCTTCGATGATCGCCCCCTTGGAGGGGGAAGAAACGGTAGACGTTTGCCGAGCTCATGCCGAGCTCCGCGGCAATGTCGGTCACCGACGTCTTATGGTAGCCGATGCGGCGAAACTGCTCGTCCGCCATCTCCAGGATGCGTGCGCGCATCTCATCGGGATCAGTTCGCGTTCGGAGCGGACGATTCACGGATGTCTCCAGAATTGATGAAGCACGAGCCTGCGGGACAGGCCTGGACGATCAGCAGTAAGTGGTAAGTCCGAGCCGTTGGCCTTGCCTTGGTCGGGCAAAGCCAACGGCGGGAACTGAACAGTTTCCTGCGATTGCCGGCCCCTACTCAGCCGCCATTGCTACTGGCACTTCCGGCTCCTGCGTCGAAACCTCCTGGACCTCATCCGCGGTCGGCTTGATCCGGAACCACGCGACATAGAGCGCTGGAAGAAACAGCAGGATCAGCACCGTGCCGGCCGCCGTGCCGCCGATGAGCGTATAGGCCATCGATCCCCAGAAGACGGAGTGCGTGAGAGGAATGAAGGCCAGCACAGCGGCAAGTGCGGTCAGGATCACGGGCCTCGTGCGTTGCACCGTGGCCTCGATAACGGCTTGATAGTCGTCAAGGCCGGCGGCACGGTTTTCCTTGATCTGTTCCGTCAGGATCAGCGTGTTGCGCATCAGGATGCCGGCCAGCCCTATCAGGCCCAGAATGGCGTTGAATCCAAAGGGCTGGTTGAAGGTGAGCAACATGGGCACGACGCCGACGAGGCCGAGCGGCGCCGTCAGCATGACCATCGCCATCGTCGAGAAGGATCGCACCTGCAGTATGATGACGATCAACATGGCGGCGATCATGGCCGGGAAGACTTTACCCAGCGCTGTGTTGGCCTTGGCCGCCTCCTCGATCGATCCACCCATTTCGATGCGGTAGCCGGCCGGAAGGGATCTGATCACCGGCTGAAGGGCCGTCATGATCTGCTTGGAAACCTCTGGAGGCTGCGTCGCCTCGTTGATGTCCGAGCGGATCGTGATGACGGGTGTGCGATCGCGTCGCTTTAGGATCGGCTCTTCCAGGCGGACGTCCGAGTGACCGATCTGGTCGAGCGGAATCTGGCGGCCATCCCGGCTCATCAGCGAGAAGTCGGCCAGACGCGTCGGATCCAGCCGCTCACCGCCGGCGCTGCGTGCCACGATGGGAACATTGCGAATGTCCTCGCGGACCTGCGTGACGGGGATGCCGGTGAGGAGGAACTGGAGTTGCTGGGCCACCTCCGCCGGTGACAGGCCGATGAGGTTCAGTCGATCCTGATCCGGGATGAAGCGCAGTACCGGCGTGCGATTGCCCCAGTCGCGATTGGCCTGCCGCACGTCCGGCACGCCGCGCATGATGTCGAGGGCTTTTTCGGAGATGGTGTACAATTGCCGCTGGTCTGGCCCCATGACCCGGAACTCGACCGGGAACGGCGTGTAGGGTCCGAACACGAGTTGCGTGACACGGACGTTCGCTTCGGGGGCAAGCCCTGTCGCAACCGCCACGCGGAGCCGGTGCTTCAAAGCCTCGCGCGCCTCCGCGTCCGGTGTCAGCACGACGATCTTTGCGAAGGCGGGATCAGGCAATTCGGGCGCCATGGCGAAGAAGAAGCGGGGAGCGCCCTGACCGATATAGCTCGTCACGATCTTGGCCTCGGGCTGGCTGCCAAGCCAGTGTTCCAGCTTCTCGACCGTGGCGGTCGTCGTCTCGATGCTGGTGCCTTCCGGCAGGCGAACCTCGACCAGCACTTCAGGGCGATCGGATGTCGGGAAGAACTGCTGCTTGAGACCGCCCATGCCGACAACCGAAAGCGCGAAGACGATGCCGACAGCAGCGCAGGTCACAAACTTGTGGCGCACCGCAAAGGTGATGAGCCGGCGAAGGCGCCGATAGTTCGGTGTGTCGTATATGGCGTGAACGCCGCCTTCGACTGGTTTGATCGCGGGCAGCATCTTGATGCCCATATAAGGGGTGAAGATCACAGCGACGATCCAGGAGACGATGAGGGCGAACCCCACGACCCAGAAGATGTTGCCGGCGTATTCGCCCGCCGTCGAGCGCGCGAAGCCCACCGGCAGGAACCCGGCAATCGTCACGAGCGTGCCTGAGAGCATCGGCGCCGCGGTGTGGCTCCACGCATAGGCTGCTGCCTTGATGCGGTCCATGCCCTCCTCCATTTTCACCACCATCACCTCGATGGCGATGATGGCGTCGTCGACGAGGAGGCCAAGCGCCAGGATGAGGGCACCGAGCGTGATGCGGTCGAAGAACCGGCCGGTTTCCAGCATGACGAGAAACACGACGGCGAGCGTCAGTGGGACCGCGGCCGCCACGACGATGCCGACGCGCCAGCCAAGGCTGAGCAGGCTCACCAGGAGCACCACGCCGAGCGCCATCGCGAATTTGAGCATGAACTCGTTGACCGACGAGCCAATATTCACGGCCTGGTCGCTGACTTTGGCCAGCGTCATTCCGAGCGGCAGCGTCTGTGCGATGGAAGCGGACTTCTCCTCCAGCGCCTTGCCGAGTTCAAGACCATTCCAGCCCTCCTGCATCACTGCAGCGAGCATGATGGTCGGCTCACCCTGGTGCCTGATGATGTAGGTGGGAGGATCCTCGTAGCCGCGCCGGACCTCGGCGACGTCGGAGAGCTTCAGCGTCCGTCCCGCGGCGACGATCGGCGTGTCGGCGATCGCCTGGACACTGTCATAGGCGCCGGCGACCCGGATGAAGACCTGCGGCCCCTCTATGTCGATCGAGCCCGCCGGCGTGACGGTGTTCTGCCGCTGCAAGGCGGCAATGATGTCTTGTGCCGACACGCCGAGGGTTGCCAGCTTGGCATAGGAGAACTCGACGAATATCTGCTCGGGACGTTCGCCGAGGATGTTGATCTTCTTGACGCCGGGCACATGCAGAAGGTCCTGGCGAATGGTCTCGGCCTGCCTCGCGAGTTCCCGCATCGGCATGCCTTGGGCCTTCAATGCATAAAGCGCGAAGCTCACATCCGAATACTCGTCGTTGACGAAGGGACCGAGCACGCCGGGCGGCAGGTTGCGGGCTTCATCCCCGAGCTTCTTGCGGGCCTGGTAGAACTCCTCCTGCACGCTGGATGGCGGGGTGCTGTCCTTCAGCGTAACCGTCAAATAGGCATAGCCTGGCCGTGTCGTCGTCTCGACGCGGTCGTACCAGGTCAATTCCTGAAGCCGCTTCTCCAGCGGTTCGGCGACGAGGTCCTGCATCTCGCGAGCCGTTGCGCCCGGCCATACCGTCGTGACCGTCAGGGTCTTGATGGTGAAGTTGGGGTCTTCGGCACGTCCAAGCATGAGGAAGGCGTAGGCGCCGGCGGCGACCAGCAGAATGATGAAGAAGAGCGTTACGGCTCGCTCGCGAACGGCGATCGCGGAAAGATTGAGGTTCATCAGTTGCTCCCGCTTCCAGAGGCGGTCCTGACGCGGGTGCCCTCCTGCAGGAGATGAGCGCCGAGCGCAACAATCGAATCACCGGAACTCAGCCCGGAGATCACGGCGGTTTCGCTGGTCAAACGAACAAGCTTGACGGGCCGGAAATGTACGGTCGAGGTTGCGCCGTCCAGAATCCAAACGCCGGTCTTCTGGCCATCATCCAGCACGGCTCCCAGCGGCACCTGGACTTCCGGTTCACTCGCCTGGCTTGCAAGCCGAATGGTTACCGTCGCGCCAAGCGGTGCTGCCGCGGCCTCACCGTCGAGCACATAGCGGGCCTCATAGGTGCGGGTCTGGGGATCGGCAGCGTCCGACAACTGTCGCAGATGCGCCGTATGATGCTGCCCATCGGCCCCATACATCGCCGCCTCGGCTACCGAGCCGATCTCCGGCCGGATCGTTTCGGGAAGCGCTACAACCGCTTCGCGGGGACCGGCGTCGGCGATCCGAACCACGGTCTGTCCCGCAGTGACAACCTGTCCAGGCTCACCAAGCGTTTCGATGACCGTTCCATCTGCGTTCGCGTCCAGAATGGAATAGGCCGCCTCGTTCTGCGCGACCTTCGCGTCCGCTTCCGCGGCCGCGAGCTGTGCGGTCGCGGTATCAAGTGCTGCCTTCGCCTGCTCGTAACGCTGCGGAGTTGCCGCCAATTCCTTCTGGACCAGGACGGCATAGCGCTTTTCGTCGGCGCTCGTCTGAACCAGGGCAGCGCGCGCCGCAGCGACAGCGTTGCGCTTCGCGGTGAGCGCAAGGACGAGATCGGTATCATCGATCCGCAGCAGCGGTTGGCCCGCCTTGACCTGTTCGCCGACGTTCACAAGTCGCTCGATGATCTTACCGGGGACGCGAAAACCAAGATTGCTCTGCACCCTCGCCGCAATTGTGCCCGTGAAGCCGCGGTCAGATCCGGTGACCCCCGCTGCCGTCACCAGTTTGACCATCGGAGGTTCCTGCCTCGGGTCAGCCGCGGCAGCGGCCGTCTGCGTGCGAAGCGTAATGAATGCGGCCACCCCTAGCCCCATGACCAGGATGCTCGCCAGTCCAATAACAAGTCGCTTTTTCATGCCCATCGCCCTCTGTGAAAATAGATTGCATTCGTACTCTATAGCTGATATAGATTATGAACGCAATCAAAAAGGAGATGGATGATGCGTGTGACTCGCAGCCAAGCTGAGCAGAACCGGCAAACCGTGATCGATGTGGCGAGCCGGCTTTTTCGGGAGCGCGGATTCGATGGCATCGGCGTCAAGGATTTGATGGAAGGCGCCGGGCTGACACAAGGCGGGTTCTACAAGCAGTTCGCGTCCAAGGACGACTTGGTCGCGCAGGCGTCCAGAAGGGCATTGGAGAGTTCTGCGAACCGATGGTCGACAGCGGCCGCGGCGAGCCCTGAGGATCCGCTTGGCGCCGTGATCGACTTCTATCTCAGCACCGGGCATCGCGAGGAAAAGATGGACGGCTGCCCGGTGGTTGCGCTTGGCTCGGATGCTGCAAGGCAAGGCGCCGAGGTGAAGGCATCATTTGAGGCCGGCATCCGAGAATACCTCGAGATGCTGGGCTCATGGGTTGGCAAGACCCGCGGCGAGGAGGCCGGCGTTAAGGCCATGGCCGTTCTCTCGACAATGGTCGGTGCGGTCGTCCTCTCGCGCGCCGTCAATGATCCCGACCTCGCGAGGGCTTTTCTGGGTGCAGCGTCCGATCAAGTTCGCGAAGCAGTCGCGGCTTGAAACCCGCACGCAGCGCTGGCGACGCACCCAAGTGATGGGAGAATAGATGCGACGGATCGTTGTTACGGGCATGGGAGCGGTCACGCCCCTTGCCGCACATGTGGAAGCCTCCTGGTCGCGTCTGCTTGCCGGTCGCTCGGGCATCCGCAGGCTGCCGGACGATGTCGTGGGAGACCTGCCGGCGAAGATCGGCGGCACGGTTCCTTCCCTGGAAGAGGATCCCGAAGCCGGCTTCGATCCCAATACCGTCTTGGCGCCGAAGGACCAACGCAAGGTGGATCGCTTCATTCTCTTCGCACTGGCGGCAGCGGAAGAGGCGATTGCCCAGGCGAACTGGAAGCCGGTTTCGGAAAATGACAGGGTCCGCACCGCGACGATCATCGCATCGGGCATCGGAGGGTTTCCCGCCATAACCGAAGCGGTGCGAACGGTCGATCAGCGCGGTGTTCGACGTCTTTCACCGTTCACGGTGCCATCCTTCCTGGTCAACCTGGCGGCAGGACAGCTTTCGATCCGTCACGGCTTCAAAGGCCCGCTCGGCGCGCCGGTGACGGCATGCGCGGCCGGCATTCAAGCGATCGGCGACGCGGCTCGTCTTATCCGCGCCAATGAAGCTGACATCGCGGTGTGCGGCGGAACAGAAGCCTGCATAAATAAGGTCAGTCTCGGTGGGTTTGCCGCGGCACGCTCTCTTTCGACGTCCTTCAATCATCGTCCAGAGGAGGCCTCTCGCCCGTTCGACATGGCGCGCGACGGCTTCGTCATGGGCGAAGGCGCCGGCATCCTGGTCATCGAGGAATTGAGCCACGCGCTTGCGCGCGGCGCCAAACCGCTCGCCGAACTGGTCGGCTACGGCACGACGGCGGACGCCCATCATGTCACTTCCGGTCCCGAGGACGGCGATGGCGCGCGTCGAGCCATGGAGATCGCGATTGCCCAGGCCGGCATTTCGGCGCGCGAGATCAGCCACCTCAATGCGCACGCGACGTCCACGCCAGTCGGCGACCTGGGGGAAATCGCCGCGATCAAAAGCGTCTTCGGGGAAGATTACGGCATAGCGGTCAGCGGCACGAAGGCGGCCACCGGACACCTGCTTGGAGCCGCCGGCGGGCTTGGCGCGATCTTCGCGATCCTGGCGCTCAGGGATCAGATGGCACCGCCCACCCTCAATTTGAACACCGCTGATCCAGCGGGTGAAGGGATCGACTTCGTCGCAAACCGGGCCCGGCCAATGGAGATGGAGTACGCGATCTGCAACGGCTTTGGCTTCGGAGGCGTCAACGCCAGCGCGCTGTTCCGACGGTGGGATTGGCGCGCCGGTTGATTGAGATGCGCTTGCCTCATTTGCCGTCACAAACAAAGAAGAGATATGAAATGCTAACGGCCACCAAATCCCAGCCAAGCCTCTTGCAAATATCGGACGCGCTCAGCCTGCGTTATGAAAAGAGCGGCAATGGCCCGCCATTGATCCTTGTGCATACGATCCGCACACAGCTTGAATATTTTCGCGGTTTGGCCCCTCTCCTCGCCAAGTCGTTTACGGTTTATGCCATCGATCTGCCTGGACACGGCCATTCGCCGATCGACCCGCTCGCGTCCTTCGATGAGCCGTATTTCAGGCAGAGCGTCATCGGCTTCATCGAGAAGCTCAACCTCACCGGCGTCACGCTTGTTGGCGAATCGATCGGGGGTGCGTTGGCTCTCACGGTCGCTGCCGCCATTCCGCGGCGGGTCGAGCGCGTCTTCGCCAGCAATCCTTACGACTACGAAACCCGTTATGGCGATGGCCTGCGACGTGGCAACTGGTTCGCGAACCTCATCATCGGAAGTTTGCAGATCCCAATTCTTGGTCCGTTCAATGCGTGGATGGAAAACCAGATGGTACTCGGCAAGATCATGGGTGGCGGATATCACGATCCGCGCAAACTGCCTTCCGAGCTTCTGGCCGAGTTCGGCCGGGTGGCGCAACGCCCTGGATATAAGCGCATCGCGCGCAAAGTGCTGGCAGGTTGGCGATCCTGGAGCGAGGCGCGGGACCAGTATCGGCACGTCTCAACGCCCGTAACGCTCATCTATGGCGACAGCGACTGGTCGCGCCCCAACGAAAGGGAGCGGACCAGGGCACTGCTCCCTGACGCGCGCATGCTCACGCTCAAGGATACCGGACACTTTTCGGCGGTGGAGAATCCATTGGGACTGGCACGCATCATACTGGGGAGTTAGCTGCCGAATCTCAACCGCCTTATGACGGGAGATGGCGACGCCCAGGCTGGCCCAGCAGGCGACGCGGCACGTACGTACATGAGCCTTGCTGCATCATGAGATGCAAGACAATTCGAGTCCCTCCGTTGTCATGTCTGGACCGTCGCGGCGACCTTCGGGAAAGGCGGTAGCGCCCTCCCGCCACCAAATTTCATCAAATAAGAATCAGTTACCTGGATTCCCTCAACTGCATCCGGTGGATGATTTCAAGTCGCGTCCGGAGCTGGCACATGCAGAGGGCCAGCGAAGACGTCTCGGGCTGGCTGATTTCGATCGGCTGTAGGTTAACCGTTGGGGAATGGCCGGTGCGGGTGGGCTTTGGGGCGCGACAGACGCCGCACCGGCCATTGCGGTGAGTTTTCGGGTTCCTCCCCGCTCCAATGAGTTTGTCCGAATATTAGCAAGCTTGCAATTAAGCCTGTTGGGCTACCCAGCCGTATGAGGCTATACCGGCCACGTGGAATTCCATCGGATAAACTCGACTTCCTCGCCGGTGACATGTCGCACGGCCTTCAGCCGGCTTTGACTTCCTTCATTCGCATGTTTCGCTGATGTCAATTGGAGCGCATATATCCCGCCAGCCGGCGCCGCCCGTCCTCAAGGCCCTGTCGGTCAGGCCCAGCGGCCTTCCGCTGCCAGTCCCCCTAGCAACCCCAGGCGCTGGGCCGTTGCCTGAGATCGCGGCCCGCGGCCCTGCAGTTCGAGCACCCGGAGATCCTCAAAAGATCCTGATGCATCGAACCGGCTCAAGGCTCTCGCCGCGACGACGATTCCGACTGCTGCCCTGCGAGGTGCCCATGCCGGGCGCCTCAACAGCATTGGCTTGCTATTATAGCAAAATGCATATTAGCTGTTGCTTGACAAACTGCTTAAGCTCTGGTTTCCTGATTTTACGGATTTTTAGACAAGTTCGTTGCGTTTTTACGGACGGTTCGCATGTCAACTTTGGTTGTTGCGGACCCGCGGGGGGTTTATCTCGCCGGTCTGGAATGGGTGCTGCGCAAGGCTGGACACGATGTTGTCGCCCAGTGCCGCCGCCCTGCGGACGTTCTGCCTTATGTGGCGCGCCATCGGCCCGATATCGTCATCGTCGGGCTGGACATTGCCGATCCGCAGGCAATCGGTCTTTCCTCCCGGCTGAGAGCCTGCAACGACAGTCTCGGCGTCATCTTCATCGTGCAGCCGAACGGCAGGCTCGATATCAAGGAAATACAGGCACTCGACGGCGACGGTCTGCTGCTCGACGGCATCAGCCACCGCTATCTCGCCGAATGCGTGAATGCGGTGGCGGCGGGCAAGAAGTGGATCGACAACAAGATCGTCCAGCAACTATTGATGCCCCGATCGCAGCCCCAGCCGAAATCCAGGCTGACCGGGAGGGAGACCGAGATCGCCGATCTCGTCTCGCGCGGATTGCGCAACAAGACCATCGCGCAGCGGCTGCATCTATCCGAAGGCACGGTGAAGATGCACCTGCATCACGTCTACGAGAAGCTGCACCTCGGCGGCCGGGCGGAATTGGCCTGGGTAGCGCATGGCGAAGACGACGAGCGTCGAGGAATAGGCCGAAGCGGCCTGCTCTGACCATCTCTCCCTCTTTAGCTTGGCATCGACATGATGCCCGCAACGGGCCGGCAAGCCGCCTGATGCCAATGGCCGCGACAACAGCGCCTCCGCCCGCGCCGGCATGATCTATCGAAGGATATATATCGTTCGATCAGCTACGGGCATCCACCCTAATACTATCGAAGCGCAAATGGACGCGTCCTCTGCGTCGGCGGCACAATCGCGTAGGAGGGCCGCACAGCGCGCGACCGGATGCACTCGGGTAGGGGCATTCCGGCCGGACGTGCGGATCGTTCTAATAAAACCTCGCCATCAAACCTCTCCAAAGGGGACGACGACCATGGCCACCACCATCACCATCAACGGCACATTGATCCTTGATCAGACTTCGGGGCAGCAGACGCCGGTAGACGGCAACGACACCGTAATCGGCAGCGATCTCAGCGGGCTTTCCTCCGCTTTCCAGACTTTCCTGAACGGCCTTGCCGGCGAGCTGCAACTGTCTGCGGGCCAGCGCGCCTATGCCGACGATGTCGAGGCCGCGGTCAGCGCGGCCGGCCTCGTCACGGTCAATCCTGACGGGGCGACGATCAGCAAGCTGTTCTTTTCCGATGGTAGCGGCGCGCCGCTTGACGGCGACCAGGTCATCTTCAATGGCAGCCCGCTGCAAACGGTCGATGGCGACGCCATCTATCTGCATTCCTATGCCAACGGCACGATCGTGCTCGCCACGACAAGCGCCATCGAAGGGTTAGGCGATGTCGTCGCTGCTTTCTACCTGAAAGCGGCCGGGGACAATCTCAGCGCCAGCATCGAGATGGTGACCTTCGAAGCCATTGCTCATCCCAATACCGCGAATCCAGATGACCGGATCGACTGGACCAACCTGCTCAATGTCTCTGCTTCGGGATCGACCTCATTCAATTTCGACAATCTCGACTCTGGCAACCATCTGTTCGTGGCAGTCGGCACATCGGGCGCAGGATTGTTGGTGAGCGGCATACATCCGGTCATCCAGGCAGACGGATCGCTCGACAATTCAGGTGACAACATCAAGACCAGCCAGGGCGGCATTGGCGCCACGATCGGCGTCAACAACCAGATGTTCGATCCGGGTGAGACGGCCGTGTTCAGTTTCGTCAAAGGCCAGGCACCGGGCACTTATGGCGACATCGACAATATGAGCTACACCGACTTCATCGATGTCACCGACGCCAAGCTCTTCATCTCGCAGACCGAGGGCAGTCCGGGCACCAACTTCACCGTCAAGATCGGCGCGTTCAGCGCCGGCGGCGCGACAACCTCTCCCGAGCAGGGCCGAAGCTATATCGACAACAATCTCGGCAGTGGCAGCAACCTTGGCAACGACGCCGGCCAAAGCGCGCTTGCCGACGATGCGGCGGTGGCTATCGTTCGCGTCGTCATCAGGGACGGCACCGGCCAGCAGGTCACCGACACGACGTCGTCGAACGGCTTCGTCACCTTCAACGGGGACGGAACCATAACCGCCCAGCACCTCAACGATGCCTATACGGTGCAGTGGTTCACCGACAACAGCAGCACACAGGCAGTGGAAACCTTCAACCGCTTCCAGGCGACGGCGGTGGTCGGCAAATTCGACGTCGGCCGGGTCGACCTGTCGCAAGGCGTGACGGTGACCCAATCGGTCGGCGACAAGCTGTTCACTGACGACGATGGCCCGACGGCGGGCTTGACCGAGAACGCGGCCAAGGTACTGCATGACGAGACGGCCGGCGTCGATGCCAGTTCCAATGACCAGGCCGGCGCCTTGCCCGCCGCCTTCGCGGCGCTCGGCA
>NZ_NSFU01000024.1:0-81344 GCF_002294875.1 Mesorhizobium sp. WSM4312
GCTGGGCTCGGCGATGCCCTTGCTGGTGCTCGGCCCCTCGCTTGTGGCGAGCTTCGTCTACGTCTTCGTGTTCACCGGCTGGACGCTCTACATCTCGCTCTCGAACTCCTCGCTGCTGCCGACCTACGGCTTCGTCGGTCTGGACAACTATGCGTCACTCTGGGCGAACCGGCGCTGGAATATCGCTTACGACAACCTCTTTCTCTTCAGCGGCTTCTACATCGTCGGCTCGATGGCGGTGGGACTGCTGCTGGCGATCCTGATCGACCAGCGCGTGCGCGGAGAAGCGGTCTGGCGCACGATCTTCCTCTATCCGCTGGCCGTCTCCTTCATCGTCACCGGCACGGTCTGGAGTTGGCTCTACAACCCGACCGACGGTATCCAGGCGATGGTGCGCGGATTGGGCTGGACAAATTTCAGTTTCGCACTCGCCAGCGACCGACACTATGCGATCTATGCGGTGATCATCACCGGTGTCTGGCAGTCCTCAGGCTTTGCCATGGCGCTCTTCCTGGCGGGTCTGCGCTCGGTGGATGCGGACCTCGTCAAGGCCGCGCAGATCGACGGCGCATCGACCTTCCGCATCTATCGCAAAGTGCTTCTGCCAACGATTGCGCCGATCTTCCTGGCGGTCGCCGTCATCCAGATCCAATTCGCCATCAAGACCTTCGACCTCGTGGCGGCCCTCACGAAAGGGGGCCCTGGAATCTCGACCACGTTCCCTGCCATTTACGTCTATGACCTGATGTTCCAACGCGGCCAGATCGGCGAAGGCGCCGCGGCGGCCATCATGATGCTTGCCGCTCTTGCCGTGGTGCTGGTGCCGTATTCCCTCTGGGTGGTTTGGCGCCGGCGCAAGGAAGCCGGCCATGGCTGACGTCCCGCTGGACCAGACGCAGGATCATCACGCTGCCACAGTTGCGGCGCGCAGGCATTTCCTCACCCGCTTCGTCATCTATGGGCTGCTGGTTATCTTCGCGGCGATCTACCTGGTGCCATTGCTGGTCGTGGTGCTGAATTCATTCCGCGATCAGCAAGAGATCGCGCGCAACGGGTTGATCTCGCTGCCACGCAGTTTCCGCCTCGAAGCCTGGGGCCAGGCCTGGAGCACATATTGCATCGGCGGCACCTGCGAGGGCATGCAGCGCAACTTCTACAACTCTCTGAAAATGACGATCCCGGCGACAATCATCTCGACGGTGGTCGGCGCGATGAACGGTTACATCTTGTCGAAATGGCGCTTCAAGGGTTCGGAAGCGCTGTTCACCTGCATGCTGCTCGGCGTCTTCATTCCGGGCCAGATTTCGTTGATGCCCTGGGCGTTCATCCTCGGCAATCTGGGCCTCAGCAATTCCACCTACGGGCTCATCGTCATCCACGTCATCCAGGGCATTTCGTTCACCACGCTGTTCTGCCGCAACTACTACGTCAGCATCCCCGACGATCTGATCAAGGCGGCACGCATCGACGGCGCAGGCTTCTGGCGCATCTTCCGCAAGATCATTCTCCCGCTCTCCTCACCGATCCTGATCGTCACGGTGATCTGGCAGTTCACCGGCATCTGGAACGAATATCTGTTCGGTGTCGTCTTCACCTCCGGGCAGCAACAGCCGATCACGGCCGCACTCGTCGCGCTGACGGCAAGCGGCACCAATGTACGCGCCTACGATGTCATGAGCGCCGCCGTGCTAATCGGCGCGCTGCCGCCGCTGCTGATCTATCTCTTCGGCGGCAAGTATTTCGTCCGCGGCCTGACCCAGGGCGCGATCAAGTGAGGCGCGATCAAGTGAGCGTAGCCTATCTGATGTCGCCGATCGCCTCGACCGCCAAGAAAGGCATCGCATGTCGACATTGACCATCCGATCCCTGCGCAAGAACTACGGCTCGG
Organism: Mesorhizobium sp. WSM4312; assembly: GCF_002294875.1. Classification (NCBI taxonomy): domain Bacteria; kingdom Pseudomonadati; phylum Pseudomonadota; class Alphaproteobacteria; order Hyphomicrobiales; family Phyllobacteriaceae; genus Mesorhizobium; species Mesorhizobium sp. WSM4312. The sequence goes on from NZ_NSFU01000024.1 coordinate 1,889, forward strand.
TCGAGGTGCTGAAGGGCATCGATCTCGAGGCGCAGAACGGTGAGTTCATCGCGCTGGTCGGACCGTCCGGCTGCGGCAAGTCCACCTTGCTCGCGATGATCGCCGGGCTGGAAACCGTAACCTCCGGCGAGATCCGCATCGACGGCCGGCTGGTCAATTCGGTTGCGCCTAAGGACCGCGACATCGCCATGGTGTTCCAGTCCTACGCGCTTTACCCGACGATGACGGTGCGCGAGAACATCACCTTCGGCATGGAAAGCCGCCGCGTACCGAAGCCGCAGCAGGACGAGGCCGTCAAGCGGGTTGCAGCGTTCCTGCAGATCGAACCGCTGCTTGGGCGCAAGCCCGGACAGCTTTCGGGCGGCCAGCGCCAGCGTGTCGCGATGGGCCGGGCGCTGGTGCGTGATCCGAAACTGTTCCTGTTCGACGAGCCGCTCTCCAATCTCGACGCCAAGCTGCGCGTCGACATGCGTACCGAAATCAAGAAGCTGCATCACCGTGTCGGCAAGACGACGGTTTACGTCACGCATGATCAGGTCGAGGCGATGACGCTGGCCTCGCGCATCGCCGTGATGCATCAGGGCTCGGTCCAGCAATTCGATGAGCCGGCCACGATCTACAACCGTCCCGCCAACATGTTCGTCGCGGGCTTCATGGGTTCGCCGGCGATGAATTTTTTGCCGGCCGAACTGAGCCAGGAAGGCGGCCGCCCGACTGTTGTCTTGCCGACCGCCGACGGCAACACGGCCAGCCTGCCGATCGTCCAGGCGCTGCCGTCCCATACGCCGCGACAGCTCTTGCTGGGCATCCGGCCGGAGCACATCTACCGGTTTGATCCCGATCTTGCCCGTCGCAAGCCAAGCATCGCGCAAATCGATGCCGTGGTCGAACTGGTCGAGCCGACGGGTGCGGAGACCATGGCCGTTCTGCGCCTGGGCGGCAAGGAGATCACCGGTCGTTTCGACCCCGACGGCACGCCTCGGATGGGTGAGACGGTGACGCTCGGCATCGACATGGCGCGTGCCTGCTTGTTCGACCCGACGACCCAACGCCTGATCTGAAGAGAGTTCCGCTTTTGTCCTTTGCCACCTATCCGAGCCTGGCCGACCGTGTCGTGCTGATTACCGGCGGCGCGTCTGGCATCGGCGCCGACACGGTTCGCGCCTTCGCCGCCAATGGCGCACGCGTCGCGTTTCTCGATCTGCAGCAGGGGGCCGGCGAAGAGCTCGCGCGGGAAATCGCCGCCACGGCAACGCACCCGCCCCTATTCATGCGCTGCGACGTGACCGATATTGCCGCCCTCCGGGCTGCGATCGGCACGGTGCGCGACCGCGTCGGATCTGTCGCGGTACTGGTCAACAACGCCGCCGACGATAATCGCCACCCGGTCGCCGAGGTGACGCAAGAGTACTGGGACCACGCCCAGGACGTGAACCTCAGGCACCACTTCTTTGCCGCCCAGGCCGTGCATCCGCACATGAAGGAGTTGGGCTTTGGTTCGATCGTCAATTTTTCCTCGATCGCCTGGCGCTTCGGCGCGGCGGAGATGGCGGCCTATGCGACGGCCAAGGCCGCGGTGGTCGGGTTGACATTCGCGCTGGCTCGGGCGTTTGGCCCCGACAACATCCGTGTCAACGCCATTGAGCCGGGCGCCGTCATCACCGACCGGCAACGGCGGCTTTGGTACAAGACACAGGGCACGGTCGACCAGGTCGTGCAGCGCCAGATGATCCGCCGGGTTCTGCTGGGCGAGGAGATCGCGCGTACGGTGCTGTTCCTCGCCGCCGACGACAGCCGCATGATCACCAAGCAGTCGATCACCGTGGATGCCGGTCTGCGATGACGGCGAAACCCCAATCCAAGGATCGCTCCATGCTCCAGGTGGGCCTGAATCCCTACGGTCTGACCTATCATCTCGGCCTGCAGGCCCGCGGCACGCCACGCGCCAATCCCAAGCCGGCGGGGCTGGAGGGTTTCATCGCGCTTGCGACCGAGCTCGGCGCCAAGGTGCTGGAGATCTGGGTGCCATGGCTGACGGAGCTTTCCGACGATGCGGTCATCGCGCTACGCGAAAGGCTCGCTGGCCTCGGCATCACCCCGATCGTCAGCGGCGGCCTTTTGGTCGGTGAACCGCTCGATGATGCCTTTCGGGCCGCGCGCCTGCTCAAGGCCAAAATCATCCGAACGGCACTGACGCCGGTTCTGTGTGGCGACCGCAACGCTGCCGGCGAGAAATGGAGCGAGTTCGCCGGCATCATTCGCGCGAGATTGCAGGAATGGGGTCCGCGCGCGATTGCCGAAGGCCATGTCCTGGCGATCGAAAACCACCAGGACTTCACCAGCCAGGAACTCGCCGATTTCTGCGCACTCGGCGGCGAAGGCGTCGGCATCACCTTCGACACCGGCAACACATTCCCGGTCGGCGAAGCGCCGCTCGATTTTACGCGTCGGATCGCACCTTACGTCCGCCATGTCCACCTCAAGGACTACCGCGTGCAGTTCACGACCGAAGGCTACAGGCTGATCCGCTGTGCCATCGGCGATGGTGCAGTGCCGTTTGCCGAACTGTTCGCAGTTCTTGCCGAACACCACGATCGCATGACCGCCGTTCTCGAACCGGGTGCATTGGAGGCGCGGCATGTCCGCTTTCTCAGCGACGACTGGTGGTACGGCTATCCGCCGAAGACGGCGCGCGAATTTGCCGCCTGCCTGCGGGCCGCGCAGCGCAATCGGCTGCCCGATGATGCCGACTACCGCACCCCTTGGGAGCGCGAAGACGACGTTTCCCTCGTTTCCTATGAGCTCGACATGATCCGGCGCAGCGCCGCCAACATGCGCAACCTTGGTTTGATGAAAGTGGAGAAGATCTGATGACGGCACGTGAACTCGATGGATTGACCGCCTTCGTAACCGGGTCCGGCCGTGGCCTCGGTCGCGTGATGGCCGAGCGCCTGGCGGAACTCGGCGCCAATGTCGCGATCCATGACATGGACGAAACAGCGCCGGCCAAATACGGCGAGTTCGCCAATCTCGCAGAGGTGGCCGAGCGCCTGAAGCGTCATGGCACGAAGGTCACGTCGGTGACCGGCAACATTGGCGACCAGAAGGCGGTGGCCGAGATGAAGCGCAAGATCGAGGCCGATCTCGGCGACGTGCATGTGCTGGTCAATTGCGCCGGCGGCGACATCGGCGCCAAGGGCGGCAAGCCGAACCCGAACAACGCCCTCGACATCGAACTGGACGACATCCGTGTGCTCACCGAAAACAATCTGATCGGCACGATGCTGGTCTGCCAGGCCTTCGTGCCGCCCATGAAGCAGCGCGGCGGCGGCTCCGTCATCAACATCGCGTCGGCGGCAGCACATCTCGGCGTCTCACCCGAGGTCGTCTACTCGACGTTGAAGGCCGCGGTCGTGCATTACACGCGCTGCCTCGCCAAGGAGCTGATCGACGACGGCGTGCGCATCAATGCGGTCAGCCCTGGCGCCACCAAGACGGCCCGGTTCCAGGCAACCCGAGTGGTCGATCCGACGCGCATGGATTCGAGCAAGAAATCGCTAAACCGCTATGCGGAGCCGGAGGAGATCGCCGAGGCGGTGGCCTTTCTCGCCGGTCCGCGCGCGCGCTTCATCAACGGCCAGGTCATCCGCGTCGATGGTGGTTTCACCATCTTTCCAGGTTGAATGCGCGCCGACTACAGCGGCAGCCGCCCCTCAGGTGGAGGTTGCCACTTATGGGATAAGTAGATGGTACCGTTGGCTGGGATCGAACCAGCGACCTCCGGATCCACAATCCGGCGCTCTAACCAGCTGAGCTACAACGGCACATTTGCCTGAGCAGAATCTCTTCGGGAACTCGTCTCAAGCGATCCACTCTGTCGTTCGGCGATGCGTCCATACGGGCTTATGGATTTTAATTCAAGGCTTTTGCGAAGCAAAGGCCACTTCCCCACATGTCACGCAACAGTGGCGGTTCGCCGGGCAAAGAAAAAGGCCGGCGGGAGGAGGTGCCGGCCTTTTCCTGTTACGAGCCAGCGGGAGGAGGAGCTGGCTGGTCACCCCGGGGAGCAGAGGGAGGAGGTTCCACTCGCCGGGTATTTCGTGATGGCTACCACCATACGCCTGATCGTTTTTGAGAAAATGCGACCTTTTGTTGCATCCTCAGATCATGCGCAAATATTAGGCAGCCTTAATGTCCTTGATCGCCTTCTCGAAGGCGGTCTTGATCGGCTTGGAGACGTCTTCCGCCGCCTTGGAGGCAACGGCCTGGAAATCCTTGGCCTGCTCGACCGTCAACTCGACGCGCTTGCGCAGGAAAGCGGTCTGCAGTTCGACGACTTCCGACAGCGACTTGGCGCCGATCAGGGCTTCGAGATGCGAGAAGCCGGCTTCGGCATTGGCGCGCAGCGCCGCGATGGTCTTGAGCGACAGGTCGCTGGAAACAGTCTTGGCGGTCTCGTAGGTCGACTCCAGAGCCTTCTGGGTCTCCTCGGCGCCGGTCTTGAGCTTGGCATAGGCCTCCTTCGACTGCTCAACGCCCTTTTCGGCGAAAGCGCGCATCTGGTCGGTGGCCTTGGAAGCGTCGAAGCTCGGGAATTCAACGTTTTCGATGGTCTCGGCAGTTTTGGTCCTGGACATTTTCCATCCTTTTCAGCGGCAGCGGCTTTGACGGAAAGCCGTCTCGTTCATGTATGATGGCAATATAAAGGCAATTTTTGTGCATTGCAATATCTTTGTTGCAGTGCACCATAAATTTCTTTCTGGCCGTTAACCAAAAGCCCAGAAACCAGCCTTTGCACGTTCTGGCTTGTGGACCTTCGCGCCTTCGGCTTTTATTAACAAAGCGTTAACTGCAAATTTCGCCGCTCCGTGAGGGTTCGCCAAGCGCATGCCGTCCGAATATTCCTTCCTCGACGTCGCCGTGCTCGACGCGGTGCGCCAGCGCTTTGCCGCCGGCGACGCGATCGCGATCCTGTCGGTCGACCTGGAGCAGGTGATCTGGGCCAATGGGCCGGGCGCCGCGGTGTTCGGTTATCCCGACATCGAAGCGATCATCGGCGCCTCGGCACAGCTGCCGCTGATTGCCCGCCGCCAGATCATGGCGACCAGCGGCTTTCCCGAGATCGGCAGCGATCGCGGCATCACCGTCAGGCTGGCGACCGGCATGACCAGCAGGACCGTCGGCTTCCAGGCGAGTGCCGTGACGCTGCCCGACGGCGAGAAGGCGATCATGCTGGCGGTGCCGGCGGCGCAGACAGGCTCACGCGGTGCCGCCGAAATCGCCAGCCGGGCGATCAGCGGCTTCACCGAAGACGGCCATTTCATCGCCTTCATCGATGCCGGGGGCAATGTCGAGGCCGCGTCGGACGGCTTTTTGAAGCTCGGCATCCAGCCCGCGACGCTGGCCGCCCTGGTCGCCGATGTGGCCGCCGAGGGCGAACGCATTGTCAAGCGTCTCGTTCCGGGCGGCAACACTTCCTACCCCGCCGGGCTCGCGCGGCTGACGCCGGAGCGGCACCTCCTGGTTGTGATCGATGAGGATCAGCTCGGGGACCATGCGTCTGTCTCAGAAGCTTCGGCAGAACCCGCTCCTAAAGTAACGGAAAGCACCGCCGCACAATCCGATCCTCATCAGGACAATCAGCCGACGGCGGATGCTTCGCAGGCGGAGGCCGTCGAACGGTCACCTGGTACTGCCGAGATCGAGCCCGAGCCCGCCCCTTCCAAGCCGGCGCCTGAAGATATGCCGGAACGGGCCACGCAAGAGATTTCGGAGCCGACCGGACCGACTCCGGTTGCCGCCGACAATGATCAGCCGACAGCGGGCGGCACGCCGGCACAGCACGATCACTGGTACTTCAATGTCGGCGAGGATGACGCGCGACCCGCGCCTGCCGCGCCGGAAGCGAAAAATGTGGTCCAAGCGACCGGCGCCGAGGCTTCGGTGGACAGCGCGAAGGAGAGCGAGCCCGCCTCCCCGGCAGCCACGCCCCCAACTCGGACAATAGACCGCTCGGCAGCGCCGCTGCGCTTCGTCTGGCGCACCGACGCCGAAGGCAAGTTCAGCACGCTGTCGCCGGAATTCGCCGACATTGTCGGCAAGCCGGCAGCCGATGTGATCGGCCGGCGCTTCAGGGATGTCGCGGCGGCCTTCGGCCTTGACGCGTCCGGCGAGATCGCTGGCCTGCTGGAGCGGCGCGATACCTGGTCCGGCCGCTCCGTGCTATGGCCTGTCGTCGGCACCGAACTGAAGATCCCCGTCGACCTGGCGGCTTTGCCCGTCTATGGCCGCAGCCGCGCCTTCGAAGGTTTTCGCGGCTTCGGCGTTGCCCGGACCGGCGATGCGATCGTCGATCCGGAAGCGATCGGCATGGCCCTGTTGCCCAATGGCGAGCGGCCGGCGACGCCGGAACCGGAAACCGTGAAACCTCCGGCTGAGGAGCCGAAGGCGGACGAGTCGAAGGCCGAGGAACCAAATGCGGCGGATCCATTCAAGGGCGAGGTGCCGGCGCTGACCATCGTGCCGAAACAAGAGCGGCGCTTTGCCGACAAGGTCATCCGCCTGGCCGAACACCGGCAGCCGGCCAACGACAAAGGGCTGTCGACACTGGAACGCAGCGCCTTCCGTGAGATCGGCGAGCGGCTGAAGAAGGACAGTGCATCCACCGAGCCGCCGGAAGCCGAAAAGCCCGGCATCGAAAGCACGACGAAACCGGAGCCCAGCACACAGGTTGAGCCAGCGGCTGAAACAGCAGTGGAGGCCCCGGCCGCCAAGACGGAAACTCCGATCGAGGCCGTCTCCGATGTTGCGTCGACGCCTGAAGCCGCCCTGGATCAGGCGCCGGCAGAGGCCGGCGAAACCCCGGTGGCGGAACCGGAGAAGGACACGGTGCTGGCCGAACCATCCGAGACCGACGCCGAGGACGAGGCGGATCTCGCGCGGCTTGATGGCGGTCACCCGGACGACATGGTTCGCCAGGAGGACAGCGACACGCCGGCCAGCGCGACAGGCTCGCTGCTCAGCTATGCCGAGGCGAGCCCCGTCGCGGACAATGACGAGCCCACGGCCTCTGAACCGGTCACCACAGAATCGGAAAGTGACGAGCCCGCCGCAATCGACGATGAACCGGCAATTGCAGACGCCGGACATGTCGGGACCGACGACGATGAGAGCATGACGTCGGCCGATTTTCGCGATGCCGAGGACAGTGAGGACTGGGGCGACGGCGCGGAAACCGCTGCCACTGACGAGCAGCCCGCGACATTTGGCGGTGAAGCCGCAAGCGGCGGCGGCGAGAGCCCGGCCGAACGGCCACGCCTGAAAGTGCCGCCGCTCAAGACCGAAGGGATCGTGCCGTCGGCATTTTCCGTCGGCGACGAAAGTAAGGCTCCAGACACTTCGCTGCTCGGCAAGCTGCCGGTGCCGCTGCTCATCCATTCGGGCGATCAGTTGCATTATGCCAATGAGGAGTTCCTCGACCTGACCGGTTATGACACGCTCGAGGATCTCGAGGACGCCGGCGGCCTGGGTGCGCTGTTCGCCGATCCTTATGCCGATGACGGCACCTCCGACGGCAGCGACCGGGCACTGCGGCTGAAAACGCGCGATGGCCAGGAATTCCCGATCGACGCCATCCTGCGCTCCGTTCCCTGGCGCGACGGCAAGGCGCTGATGCTGGTCGTGCGCCGTTCCGGCGATGATGACGCGCCCGCAGCCCTGCACTTGGTCGGCGAAGAGCCGACACAACCCGACATTTCCGAGCTCAAGGCCCGCATCGCCGAGATGCGCACCATCATCGACACCGCTACCGACGGCGTCGTGCTGATCGGCAGCGACGGCACCATCCGCTCGATCAGCCGCCCGGCCGAAGCGCTGTTCGGTTTCGACAGCGACGAGGTGACCGGCAAGCCCTTCGCCTCGCTGTTCGCCATCGAAAGCCAGCGCGCGGCGCGCGACTATCTCACCGGGCTTTCCGAACCCGGCGTGGCGAGCGTCATGAATGACGGCCGCGAGGTGATCGGGCGCGAGGCGCAAGGGCGCTTCATCCCGCTGTTCATGACCATCGGCCGGCTGCCCAATGACAGCGGGTTCTGCGCTGTCGTGCGCGACATCACGCAGTGGAAGCGAGCCGAGGAAGATCTCACCCAGGCGCGCGCGGTGGCCGAACGGGCGTCCTCGCAGAAGACCGATTTCCTTGCCCGCATCAGCCACGAGATCCGCACGCCGCTCAATGCCATCATCGGCTTTTCCGAATTGATGGTCGACGAGAAGTTCGGGCCGGTCGCCAATGACCGCTACCGCGACTATCTGCGCGACATCAATCGCTCGGGCAACCATGTGCTCGACCTGGTCAACGACCTGCTAGACATCTCGAAGATCGAGGCCGGCCAGCAGGAAATGGCCTATGAGGCGGTCTCGCTCAACGACACGCTGGCCGAGACCGTGGCGATGATGCAGCCGCAGGCCAACCGCGAACGCGTCATCATCCGCTCCAGCTTCGCCTCGCGGCTGCCGGAAGTGGTGGCCGACCTGCGCTCCGTGCGCCAGATCGCGCTCAACATCCTGTCCAACGCCATTCGCTACACCCAGGCCGGCGGCCAGGTGATCGTCTCGACCGCCTATGAGACTTCAGGCGACGTCGTCATGCGGGTGCGCGACACGGGGATTGGCATGAGCCAGGCCGAGATCGAACAGGCGCTGAAGCCGTTCAAGCAGATCAACGCGCTGAAGCGCGGCCGCGGCGACGGCACCGGCCTTGGCCTGCCGCTGACCAAGGCGATGGTGGAAGCAAACCGCGCCCGCTTCACCATCAATTCGACGCCTGGCGAAGGCACGCTGGTCGAGGTCGCGTTTCCTTCGACCCGGGTGCTAGCGGAATAGCGAGTCCAAAAGAAAAGGCGCCCTGGAGGACGCCTTAAGAGATGGGATTGCTGTCACAACGGGGGCTTGAGCGAATTCAGATCCTCCGGGGGCAGAGGAACGGGATTTCTCCCTCAAGTTACATGCGACTATCGGGGCCGGGCCTTAACAAGTCCTTACCGGCTCGCCGAAAAATTTACGAATGTGTACCACTCGTGAAATCTAGGTAAATTCCCGCGACATGGTTCGTTAACCATCCCGATCGGGATCATTCGGCAAGCTGCGGCAGGTTCCTGAACAGCTCCAGCGCTTCCGGGTTGGCGAGCGCTTCCTTGTTCTTGATGGCGCGGCCATGCACGACGTCGCGCACGGCGAGTTCGGTGATCTTGCCCGACTTGGTGCGCGGAATATCCGTGACCGCGACGATCCTGGCCGGTACGTGACGCGGGCTGGCACCACTGCGTATCTTGGCGCGGATGCGTTTTTCCAGATCCTCGTCCAGTTGGACGCCCGCGGCCAGCCGCACGAACAGCACGACACGCACGTCATTGTCGAAATCCTGGCCGATGCACAGCGCTTCCAGGATTTCCGGCATCTGTTCGACCTGGTTGTAGATCTCCGCCGTGCCGATGCGCACCCCGCCCGGGTTGAGCGTAGCATCCGAGCGGCCATGGATGATCATGCCGCCATGCACCGTCCACTCAGCGAAATCGCCATGGCACCAGACATTGTCGAAACGCTCGAAATAGGCCGCCTGGTATTTCTTGCCGTCAGGGTCGTTCCAGAAGCCGATCGGCATCGACGGAAACGCCTTGGTGCAGACCAGTTCGCCCTTTTCCTGCCGGATCGGCCTGCCGTCGTCGTCCCAGACATCGACGGCCAGGCCAAGGCCGGGTCCCTGGATCTCGCCGGTCCATACCGGCTGGGTGGGCACGCCGAGCACGAAGCAGGAGACGATGTCGGTGCCGCCGGAAACCGAGGCGAGATGCACGTCCTGCTTGATGCCGTCGTAGACGAAGCGGAAATCCTCGGGCGACAGCGGCGAACCGGTGGAGGATATCGATCGCACGGTCGACAAATCATGGCTGCGGATCGGCTTGAGGCCGGCCTTGCGCACGGAATCGATGAACTTGGCCGAGGTGCCGAAGAAGGTCATCTTCTCGGCATCGGCGAAGTTGAACAGCACATTGCCGTCGGGGTAGAAGGGCGAACCGTCATAGAGCAGCAGCGTCGCCCCCGAAGCCAGGCCCGACACCAGCCAGTTCCACATCATCCAGCCGCAGGTGGTGAAATAGAAGAAGCGGTCGCCGTCGACGAGGCCGGCATGCAGCCGGTGTTCCTTGACATGCTGGATCAGCGTCCCACCGGCCGAGTGGACAATGCATTTGGGGATGCCGGTGGTTCCTGATGAAAACAGGATGTAGAGCGGATGCGAAAACGGCAGAGGTTCGAAGCTGACTGGCCTGGCGGCGTAGGGCGACAGCGCCTCTTCCATCGCCACCGCCTTGTCGATGGTTGCCGCCACATCGGCCGAAGTGCCGAGATAGTCGACAAGCAGCACCTTGCGGACACTGCCGAGCTTGGCCGCGACCGCCGCGACCTTGTCGGCGACCTCGATCGCCTTGCCATTGTACCAATAACCGTCGGGCGCGATGAAGATGACAGGCTCGATCTGGCCGAACCGGTCGAGCACGCCCTGTTCGCCGAAATCGGGAGAGCAGGATGACCACACCGCGCCGATGGAGGCCGCAGCCAGCATGGCGGCGACGGTCTCGGGCATGTTCGGCATCATCGCCGCGATGCGGTCGCCCTTCTTGACCTTGAGCGACAGGAAGAGCTGCTGCAGGCGCGAGACCAGGCCATGCAGTTGGTTCCAGGACAGCCGCCGCTCGACCTTGTCCTCGCCGCGAAAGACGATCGCCTCGCCCGCGCCGGTCTTCTTCAACAGGTTCTCGGCGAAATTCAACGTCGCGTCGGGAAAGAAGGAGGCACCGGGCATCTTGTCGCCGTCGGCCAGCAGGCGCTCGCCCTTTTCGCCGACAATGCCGGAAAAGTCCCAGACCAGGCTCCAGAAGGTCTCGCGATCCTCGACCGACCAGCGGTGAAGGTCGCCATAGGAGGCGAATGTGGCGCCGGCTTTCGCCTCCGCGACCTTCTGGAAAGCTGTCAATGGCGAAGCGTCGATCCGGTCTTGCGTCGGGGTCCAGAGCGGTACTTCGGCAGCCATGATCGGTCCTCCCACGGTCGTCATCGCTTATGCATATCGCAGCGCGGCAGAGCAAGATTTTGTTGGGCCGAAGCGCTCAGGTGTGCGCAAATGCCATCGCCGGGCCATAAAGACTTGAAATGCCTCAGTCCTAAGTCGTAGTGACGACTGGGGTTTTGCGTCAGGCGATTAATCGGAACGGAAGCATATAGGGCGAGATGCCATCATCCTTGATCCGCCGCGGAGTATGGGCGATCGGCGCTGCCGTGATCGTCATCGCTCTGGTGGTCGCAGCCCTGCCGCTGATCGCCTCGACGCGCATCGTGCGCGATCGCATCGCCTGGGAAATGAGCGCCTGGAGCGGCTTCCGGGTCGCCATCGAAGGCTCGCCGCGCATCGAGGTCTGGCCGAAATTCCGGGCGATCCTGACCGATGTCACGCTTTCGAAATGGACGGACACCGACGCGCCGCCGGTCGTCGAAGCCGAACGCGTCGAAATCGACCTATCGGCCATGGCGGCGTTGCAGGGCGACGTGGCGTTTTCCACGGCGCGGCTGGTGCGGCCGACGATCCGGGTCCAGCGCACCGCGGACGGCCTGTTCCTGCCCACTGCGCCGACCGGTGGGCGTATCGCGCGCTCCATCGACACGGCACGCGGCGTGGTCAGTGCCGATCCAGCCAAGCCCGACCTCGACAAGCTGCCGACAGATGCCTTCGGCACGGTTGAATTCAGGGACGGCCGCATGGTGACTTCCGTCAACGGAAAGGACGTGGAGATCCTGAGCAGCCTGAGCGGTCAGGCGACCTGGGCGGCGATGAACAGCAATGCGACGCTGTCGGCAACCGGAATCTGGCGCGGCGAAAGCGTCGCCCTCGACGCTGCCTCACAGAAGCCGCTGGTGCTGTTTGCCGGCGGTGTGGCGCCGCTCACTCTGTCTTTCAAGGCAGCACCCGCCACCTTCTCCTTCGACGGCACGGCCAGCATGTCCGACAACGCCTATTTCGACGGCCAGGTGAAGTTCGCGGCACCCTCATTGCGCCGTGTGCTGGAATGGTCGCAGGCCGGTATCGCGCCAAGTGCCGCGATCGGCTCGGTCAGCATTTCGAGCAAGGTCACGGCGTCGGCCGGACGCGTCAAGTTCGAGAACACGGCGCTGACGCTGGACAACAATCCGGGCATGGGCGCGCTCGACCTGTCGCTTGGCGACGCCCAACCCGTGATCTCGGGCACGCTCGCCTTCGACACGCTCGACCTCAGATCGTTTCTGTCCGCCTTCACCCCGCTGGGACCGGCGAGCGGGGCCGGCCCAGGTGACGTTGAGGCAAGTTTCGCCGACCGGGTCAATCTCGATCTGAGGCTGTCGGCGGCGCATGCCACGGCCGGAACGATCCAGCTTGCCGATGTCGCCGCAACCGCCCAGGTCAAGGACGGTCTTTCCGTCTTCGATATCTCCGACGCCTCGGCCTTTGGCGGCAATATCCAGACCAGCCTCCGATTCGACCGCAAGCCCGAGGGCACACAGGTCGAGATCCGGCTGCTTGCGTCCGATGTCGATGGCGGCGCGTTCGGCACGGCGGCGGGCATGACCCGACTGGTGCCGGTCGGCACGGGCACCGTTTCGGTCATCCTCAAGGGACCGGGCAGGACCTGGGATTCGATCTTTGAAAACGCCGACGGTTCGGTCTCGGCGACTTTCGGCCCCGGCGCTCTCAGCAAGTTCAACCTGCCGGCCTTTCTCAAGCATACCGAACAGGGCGGCTTCTTCGCGCTCGACGACGTCTCGGACGGCACGCTGCCGATCGACGGCGCCGAAGTGAAGGCAACCATTTCGCGAGGCGTGGCGAGGCTGGACAAGGCCGAGGCCAATTCGGCGAAATACAAGATCTGGCTTTCCGGCATCGCCTCCTATGCGGGGCGCGGACTGGCGCTGTCCGGCGGCGTCATCCAGCCGGACCAGGCGTCGGCGCAGAAGACCGGCCAGCAAGGCCCCAACCAGTCGTCCTTCTTCGTCGGCGGAACCTGGAGCACGCCGTTCATTTCGCCGATAAGCCGTGGCGTTTCGGGCGAATAGGAGCGCGCTTACGTTTCGTTGAGCATCAAACCGGCTTCGCCCTCGGGTCAGGCCCCAGGTCATGCTTTTCGCGATCACGCTTCCGTCCAGTTGAGCATGATCTTGCCCGAAAACCGGCTTCCACTTTTCGGGATCATGCTCAGCCGCGTTGCGCCGCCTGTTCGTCGAGCTGGCGTTGCACCTCACGACGCTTGTTGGCGATCGAAGCGATGATGACGCCGACCGCGACGACGGCGATCAGGATGGTGCAGGCGGCATTGATCTCCGGCGTCACGCCGAGACGGACCTGGCTGTAGATCTTCATCGGCAGCGTCGTGGCGCCCGGTCCAGAGGTGAAGCTGGCGATAACCAGATCGTCGAGCGACAGCGTGAAGGCCAGCATCCAGCCGGATACGATCGCCGGCAGGATCACCGGCAGCGTGATCTGGAAGAAGGTCTTGGCCGGCGTTGCGCCAAGATCCATCGCCGCCTCCTCCAACGACCGGTCGAAGGAAACCAGGCGCGACTGCACGACGACCGCCACGAAGCACATCGTCAGCGTGATGTGGGCGAGCGTCACCGTGAAGAAACCGCGGTCAAGCCCGACGGCAACGAAGAGCAGCAGCAGCGACAGGCCGGTGATGACTTCCGGCATGACGAGCGGGGCGAAGACCATGCCGGAGAACAGCACCCTGCCGTTGAACCGTGTGTAGCGCGTCAGGGTGAGTGCCGCCAGCGTGCCGAGCACGGTTGCCACAGTGGCCGAAATGACGCCGACACGCGCCGTCACCCAGGTGGCGTCCATCAGGCCCTGATTGTGGAACAGCGAGACGTACCATTTGGTCGAGAAGCCGCCCCAGACGGTGACGAGCTTGGATTCGTTGAAGGAGAAGACGATGAGCAGCACGATCGGCAGGTACAGGAAGGCAAAGCCAAGCACGATCGAGGTGACGTTGAAGCGGCTCCAGGTGGTGTTCATTTGCCCTGCTCCTGGGCACGCGCCTGTGCCTGCTGGAAAAGCATGATCGGCACGGTGAGCAGCAAAAGCAGGATGACGGCGACGGCCGACGAGACCGGCCAGTCGCGGTTGGCGAAGAACTCGTTCCACAGCGTCTTGCCGATCATCAGCGTCTGCGATCCGCCGAGCAGGTCGGGGATGACGAATTCGCCGACGGCCGGGATGAACACCAGCAGGCAGCCGGCTATGACGCCCGGCAGCGACAGCGGGAAGGTGATCTTCCAGAAAGCCGCGGTCGGCGGGCAGCCCAGATCCTTGGCCGCCTCGATCAGCGAGTAATCCATCTTTTCCAGCGACGAATAGAGCGGCAGGACCATGAAGGGCAGGTAGGAATAGACGATGCCGATGAAGATCGCCGTATAGGTGTTGAGGATGACCAGCGGCTGGTTGATGATATGCAGCGACAAGAGCAGCTGGTTGAGCAGGCCCTCGGGCTTCAGAATGCCGATCCAGGCATAGACGCGGATCAGGAACGACGTCCAGAACGGCAGGATGACCAGCATCAGCAAGGTCGGGCGGATGGTAGCCGGCGCGCGCGCCATTCCATAGGCTATCGGGTAGCCCACCAGCAGCGTCAGCACGGTCGAAATGGCGGCGATGATCAGGCTGGTGATGTAGGCCTTGAAATAGAGCGCGTCCTGCGTCAGCCAGACATAGTTGTCGAAGTTGAGGTCGCGGAACCCGGCGAAGAAGCCGGAGACGCCGTCGCTGAAGTCGAGCACCGGCGTGTAGGGCGGCATGGCGATCGCCGTCTGCGACAATGAAATCTTGAAGACGATGACGAAGGGGATGAGGAAGAAGAACAGCAGCCAGAGGTAGGGGACGATGATGACGAGCCGGTTGATGAAACCGGCACCCAGCCGCGTCAGGAACGGCTTGGCGGCGGCCGGTGGCGCGGCGGCATCGGCGACGGCGATGTTGGACATATCAGCCCCCTACCGCGCCAGCACGACGCCGGCATCGGGCCGGAAGGATACCCAGGCGCGGTCGTTCCAGGTCAGCGGATCCTCGGTCACGCGCGCCGCGTTCAAGGCGCTTGCCCGCACGATCTGCCCATCGTCGAGCCTGATGTGGTAGACGGTCATGTCACCGAGATAGGCAACGTCATAGACCTCGCCTTCCAGCGCGTTGACCGCATCGGCCGGCTTCTTCGACGAGACCTTGATCTTTTCCGGCCTGATGGCGAAGACGATATCGGCATTGGCCGCGGCCGCGGCACCGCCATTCTGGACGACGATCTGGGCACCGCTCGGTCCGGTGATGCGGGTGGTGTTGGCCGACCGCTCGGCGACCTTGCCCTCGAACATGTTCACATTGCCGACGAAATGGGCGACGAAGCGCGAGGCCGGGGCTTCATAGACTTCCGCGGGTGTCGCCACCTGCATGACCTCGCCCTTGTCCATGATGGCGATGCGATCGGCCATGGTCATCGCCTCTTCCTGGTCGTGGGTGACGACCACGAAGGTGAGACCGAGCTCCTGCTGCAAGTCCATCAGTTCGAACTGGGTTTCCTCGCGCAGCTTCTTGTCGAGCGCGCCGAGCGGCTCGTCGAGCAGCAGCACCTTCGGCCGCTTGGCGACCGAGCGGGCGAGAGCAACGCGCTGGCGCTGACCACCGGAGAGCTGGTGCGGCTTGCGCTTGGCGAACTGCTCGAGCTTGACCAGCTTCAGCATCTCGGCAACGCGCTTTTCGATATCGGGCTTGGGCATGCCTTCCTGCTTGAGGCCGAAGGCGATGTTGTTCTCCACCGTCATATGCGGGAACAGCGCATAGGACTGGAACATCATGTTGACCGGCCGGCGATAGGGCGGGATGCCGCGCAGATCCTGGCCATCGAGCAGGATGCGGCCGGCCGTCGGTTCCTCGAAACCGGCAAGCATCCGCAGCAGCGTCGACTTTCCGCAACCCGAGGCGCCGAGCAGGGCGAAGAACTCGCGCTCGAAAATGGTCAGCGACAGATTGTTGACGGCGGTGAAGTCACCGAACTTCTTGGTGACGTTGTCGAACTGGATGTATGGCTTGGCGTTCGGGTCGTTCCATGGCGCGAAATCCCTGCGGATGCTGCCAAGCGATTTCATATCCCCACTCCGTTTTGCTTCCTGCTTCGTGCCCCAAGAACGCGACCCCGGCAGTTGTCTGCCGAGGTCGCTTCAGATGCTTATTGGCCGGTAACGATCTTGGTCCAGGTGCGCGTGATGACGCGCTGGGTCTTGGGATCATAAGGGGAGACCGTGTAGAGCTTCTGCAAGGTCGCGTCGTCGGGATAGACGGCCGGGTCGCTCAGCAGTGCCTTGTCGACGAACTGCTGCGAGGCCTTGTTGCCGTTCGCGTAGAGCACGGCGTTCGACGATTTGGCGATCACTTCCGGCGTCATCATGTAGTCGAGGAATTCATGCGCTTCGGCGACATGCGGCGCATCGGCGGGGATCGCCATCTGGTCAAACCACATCTGGGCGCCGTCCTTAGGCACGGAATAGCCGATCTCCACGCCCTGCTTGGCCTCGACCGCGCGGTTGCGCGCCTGGAAGACGTCACCCGACCAGCCGACCGCCAGGCAGATGTCGCCATTGGCGAGCGCATTGATGTACTCCGACGAGTGGAACTTCCTGATGAAGGGGCGGACCTTCATCAGGGCTTCCTCGGCCTTGGCGATGTCGTCGGGCGAGGTGCTGTTCGGGTCGAGGCCGACATATTTCAGCGCCGCCGGAATGATGTCGGCCGGCGAATCCAGCACATAGACACCGCAATCCTTCAGCTTGGCGAGACTTTCGGGATTGAAGAACACGTCCCAGCTGTCGATCTTGTCGGTGCCGAGCGCTGCCTGCACCTTCTTGATGTTGTAGCCGATGCCGACCGTGCCCCACATGTAGTTGATCGAATACTCATTGCCGGGGTCGTATTTGGCGGTTCTTTGCGAAACCGTATCCCACATGTTGGAGAGGTTCGGCAGTTTCGACTTGTCGAGCTTCTGGAAAACGCCGGCCTGGATCTGGCGGGCCAGGAAATTGCCGCTCGGCACGACCACATCATAGCCGCTGCCACCGGCCAGCAATTTGGTTTCCAGGATCTCGTTGGAATCGAACGTGTCGTAGACGACCTTGATGCCGGTCTTCTTGGTGAAGTCGTCGATGATCGTCGGGTCGATATAATCGGACCAGTTGAAGACGTTGACGACGCGGTCCTCGGCATGCCCGGCGGGCGTGAACAATGTCAGAAATACCGAGGTCGCCGAAAGCCAGAGCGCTTTGCGGATCATGCTATTCTCCTTTGGTGAGTGTTCCTTCGCCGGCTCGTCGCGAACCCGCGCGACCGGGCATTTGTTTCAGACTATTGAGCTTTCCAGAAAGCGACAAGCGCGAACCGCCGACACCATGCAGGCGGTTCGATGAGCGGCAGGTGATGGCTCTGTGTCTCTGCAGCGGCCCGGGTGGCGTGCCGATGCCGTCAAAGGCTTTCGCCGTGGCGCGGGCAGAGATACGACGATGTGGTCCGGTCTCAATCTGACCGGCAGGGAGACTTGGCAAGATACGCCTGTCTTGTTGTTGCCGTAGTCTCAGCCTGCCCGCGCGGCAGCGAATTTGTCAATGGCAAAGCTGCACGCCGCATCAATTAGGCGACGGCACCCCGGTGACCCCCGCGCGCTCGGGCCGTGCCTGGCGCTTGAACTCGAGCCCGATATGGACGAGCAGCGCGGTGACCACCACGGCGCCGCCAATGATGGTGCGCCCGGACGGCACCTCGGAATGGATGAGCCAGACCCATATCGGCCCAAGGATCGGCTCGAAGGTGCCGAGCAGTGCCGCGATGGCCGCCGGGATCAATCGCGCGCCGGTGGCAAAGAAGGCAAGACCAATGCCGAGATTGACCACGCCGAAGGCGAAGAGAAAGCCCATGTCGGCGGCTGACACTGTGAAGGTAGACGCCTGCGAGGCGGCAAAGCCCGCGGCCAGGATCGTGCCGAGACAGGTCGCCGGCGTCATGCGCACGCTGGCGAACCGCCTTGTGATGACGGTGGCGACCGAGAACATCAAAGCGATCAGCAGCGCCAGCCCGTCGCCTATGGGCGAGACGGCGCCATCAAGCGATTCAGACACCATGATGGCAACGCCGGCAATGACGGCGGCAATCGCCACCCAGGTCACGGCACTGACACGTTCGCGAAACAAGGCCCAGGCCAACAGCGCCGCCAGAAGCGGCACGCCGGCCTGCATCAAGAGGATGTTGGCGACGGTGGTGTAGACGAGTGCCACGACGAAGGCGGTCG
This sequence comes from Mesorhizobium sp. WSM4312, assembly GCF_002294875.1. NCBI lineage: Bacteria > Pseudomonadati > Pseudomonadota > Alphaproteobacteria > Hyphomicrobiales > Phyllobacteriaceae > Mesorhizobium > Mesorhizobium sp. WSM4312. The sequence goes on from NZ_NSFU01000024.1 coordinate 20,287, forward strand.
ATGCGATGGCGAAACAGAACCCGACGGCAAGGCCAGGCAGTCCCATGTCGCGAAACGATTTCAGCATGCCGCGCCAGCCGTCACGCCAGGTCATAAAAGAGAGCAGGAAGGCGGCGGCCCAGACGGAGCGCCAGAAAATAACCGTCCAGCTGTCGCCGACAGTGATGAAGCGGGCGATGGTGCCGCCGAAACTCCACATCAGCGCCGACAGGAAGACCAGAAGCATGCCGACACGTTCCTCGCGCGGCGAGGAAGTCGATGCAACAAGGCCCGGCGATGATGCTGCGTCTGTCATGGCCGCGACTGTCGAGCTTTTGTGGACGGGGCGATGCGCAAGGGGCGACAAAAAACTGCTCTGTTCGCGTAACGCAAAGAGCTACGCCGCGAGTGATCCAGAAACCGGCGACGATTGTGGCACCTTTACTGCTGCTGCCGCATTACTGGAAGTCGAAGGCGCTCAGGCCCGTCACCATCTCGTCGAGGCCAAGCGGACGCGTCACCGGCGGTTCGGCGCGCGCCAGACAGCCGACGCGCTCGCAAAGCCGGCAGGCGGGTCCGACCGGCGTCGCCGCGACGGCGCCTTGTCCAGCCCTTGCGCCGACCGCGGCGCCGGGCAGTGCCGCGCCATAGACGATGTCGTCGCGAAAGCCGATGTCGCAACCGAGCAGCAGTGCTGTGCGGCGCGGACGCTCCGCGAACGCGCCCTGCGGCCCCTCAAGCGTGCGGGCGATGCACAGGAACTCGGCGCCGTCAGGCATTTCCACCGCTTCGACGAAAACCTGGCCCGGCTGGGTGAAGGCGGCATGGACGGGCAGCTTGGGGCAACCGCCACCGAAGCGGCTGTGCGGAAAGCCCTGGCTGCCGGCCCTGCGAAAGCGGTTTCCCGCATTGTCGACCTCCAGCATGAAGAACGGCACTCCGAGTGCGCGCTGCCGCTGCAGCATGGTCAGCCGGTTCGCCGCCTGCTCGAAGGAGACGCCGAAGCGCGAACGCAGGACGTCGATGTCGTAGCGGGCGCGGACGGCGGCGGCATGAAAGGTCTGGTAGGGCATCATCAGCGCATGCGCGGCATAGCGGCCGAGCTCGAAACGGGCGAGGCGGCGGGCCTCGTCCGTGGTCAGCTTGAGCGCCTGGATCTCGCCGGCGACCGCGACCGTCATGCGGATCAGGCAGGCCTCCATCGCCACCTCGCGCAGTTGGTCGAACGGTGACAGGCGCTCGGACAGGAACAGGCGCTGCGAATGGCGGTCATAGCGGCGGCGCCAGTTCGGCATGGTGGCGACCGGCAGCACCTTGACCACGATGCCGTATTCGCGCTTCAGCCATGCCTTCAACGCACCGAACAGATCGTCACCGGGATCAAGCACCGCGGTGAACGCCTCGGCCTCTTCCTCAAGTGCCGTAAAATGGTTTGGCCGCCGCTCGAAGGTCTCATGCACCTCGTCGATCGGCAGGCGAGCGCCGGACAGCGCGGTCGCCCGCCCCTCGCGCGCCAGGAGTTCATTGAGGTCTGACAGCCGATCGGCCTGCTCGCGATAGGCACGAAACAGTTTTATCACCGCCGCGGACGCATTGGGCGCCGCCTCGGCAAGTTCGATCAACTCCTGGTCTCCCGGCAATTCGCCGACCAGCAGCGGATCGGTGAACACCTCCTTCAAGGCCGCGACCGATCCCCTCGCCTCGCCCTGCAGCTCATGCGGGTCGACCTTGTAGACGGATGCCAGCTTGAGGATCAGCTGCACCGTCAGCGGCCGCTGGTTGCGCTCGATCAGGTTGAGGTAGGACGGCGAAATGCCGAGCCCCTCGGCCATCGCCGTCTGGGTCAGGCCCTTGGCGTTGCGGATGCGGCGGATGCGCGGCCCGGCGAAAATCTTCTGCTCAGCCATCGACTGCTCTTGACAGGAATTTACACGACGTTCGCGGCAATCCCATTGCCGGTGAGTTTTTACAATTATGACAGATTTACATCAACCCCCCGTCAAACACAACACAGGTTTTCCCTAATTCTCGGCCACATAGCCTGATTTTTCTGGCTGATTTCGCGCCGCAATGTAAATTCAGTCACATCCAGATGTGCCAGAAGATCGGCGCGTAAACAAAGTCCAGCAATCCTTCGGAGTGACTCATGACCGATTTTTACAATCTCGTTCCCTCGGCGCCGGAAGGTCGCTTCGACGGTATCGAACGTCCCTATTCGCCGGAGGACGTGAAGCGGCTGCGCGGCTCGGTGCAGATCCGCCAGAGTCTCGCCGAAATGGGTGCCAACCGGCTGTGGAAGCTCATCCACGAGGAGGATTTCGTCAACGCGCTCGGCGCCATGTCCGGCAACCAGGGGATGCAGCAGGTCCGCGCCGGACTGAAGGCGATCTATTTGTCGGGCTGGCAGGTCGCCGCCGACGCCAACACCGCCTCGGCGATGTATCCCGACCAGTCGCTCTATCCGGCCAATGCCGCGCCGGAGCTGGTCAAGCGCATCAACCGCACGCTGCAGCGTGCCGACCAGATCGAGACCTCGGAGGGCAACGGGCTTTCGGTCGAGACCTGGTTCGCGCCCATTGTCGCCGACGCCGAAGCCGGCTTCGGCGGGCCGCTCAACGCCTTCGAGATCATGAAGGCGTTCATCGAGGCGGGCGCCGCCGGCGTCCACTACGAGGACCAGCTGGCGTCGGAAAAGAAGTGCGGCCATCTCGGCGGCAAGGTGCTGATCCCGACTGCGGCGCATATCCGCAACCTCAACGCCGCGCGCCTGGCCGCGGATGTGATGGGCACGCCGACCCTGGTCGTGGCACGCACCGACGCCGAAGCCGCGAAGCTTCTGACATCCGACATCGACGAGCGCGACCAGCCCTTCGTCGACTACGATGCCGGACGCACGGTGGAAGGCTTCTACCATGTCAGGAACGGTATCGAGCCCTGCATCGCGCGGGCCGTCGCCTATGCGCCTCACGCGGACCTGATCTGGTGCGAGACCTCGAAGCCGGACCTCGCACAGGCCAAAAAATTCGCCGAGGGCGTGCGCAAGCACCATCCGGGCAAGCTGCTCGCCTACAATTGCTCGCCCTCGTTCAACTGGAGGAAGAATCTCGACGACGCGACGATCGCCAAATTCCAGAGGGAACTCGGCGCCATGGGCTACAAGTTCCAGTTCATCACGCTCGCCGGCTTCCACCAGCTCAACTATGGCATGTTTGAACTGGCGCGTGGCTACAAGGAACGGCAGATGGCGGCCTATTCCGAGTTGCAGGAAGCCGAATTCGCGGCGGAAGCCAATGGCTACACCGCGACCAAGCATCAGCGCGAGGTCGGCACCGGCTATTTCGACGCCGTGTCGATGGCAATCACCGGCGGCAAATCGTCAACCACCGCCATGCATGAATCGACCGAGCACGCACAGTTCAGGCCGGCCGCCGAATAGCGGATCAGAAACACCGGGGAAACGCCCAACAGGGCTTCAGACACAGGAGAAGACCAATGGCATCGATAAGCCGCGTCAAGGAACGGGCAGAAGAACAATCGACCACGATGAGCGTCGACCAGCAGGCAACGATCCGCATGCTGGCCAACGATCTGCACAGGCTCAACCAGTCGGTGATGAAGGCAGTCGAGGCCGGCGTCTCGGTGGAGCTGGTGCGCTCGGCGAGGCACCATGGCGGCGACGGCAATTGGGGCGACCTGCTGATCCCGGTGATCGTCACACAGCAGAGCCATGGCTGACCGGAAATCGTTGCAACCGGCCCCTCACCTGCGCAGTGTATGCGCAGGTGAATTATATTTTTATGCAACCGATCCGTGGACAGGGCAGTACAGTACTGTTGCTTGACTCCACTGTCGCAGGAGGCGTTTTCGGAAGCCTTTTATTTCAACTTGACATGGGGTGCGATCTCACGCCAATTGTCGACCAGATTCAACTCTGCATTGAAATAGGGGCGAGTTTCTTGGCCGACCTGGGTGCCCAGTGACTAACAAGGGCGAGACCACAAAACATCCGAATCTGGTGACCCAGGATTCAAGCACCGAGACGATCCGCGGTCCCTCGCAAGTGCTTGTTGTCGGGAAATCGCCGATCAATCGCGTGGTGGTGTCGAAGATCGTCGAGCGATCCGGGCTCAAGCCAATCTCGGAATCGCCCGACATGGCGGCGAAGACCTTGCGAACACTGGTGCCAGGCGTGATCGTTCTGGATGGCGGCGCGGACAACCAGGACTGCGACACCCTGATGTCCGGCATCGAAACGTTGCGACGGGCTTCGGGAAAATCGTTTCCTCCCGTGATCCTGCTTTCAACCAAGACCGGTACGCCGGAGAGCCTGGGCCTGTCGAATTTGATTGACGTCGTGGTCGCCAAGCCGATCACGCCTGAACGGCTGCAACCGGTGATCGATCGCCTGATAAGCCGCTAAGGGCGTCGCCTGACGCGCTTCAGGTCATTGTTCCATGCATGTCGTTCTCCCAAAACCGAGCTCACTTTTGGGCGACGTGCAAAGCGCGATCAACTCCCTCCGGTGATGGTTTGGACCAGTTCGGGCAATTGCCCGAGGTCCGATATCTGGCGAAACCGCGGCTCGGCGAGCGGCGCCTCGACATGCTCGAGCACCCAGGTGAGTTCGTGCGGCACATGAACACCCCAGCCGCCTGCCTCGATGGCCGGCACCACGTCCGACTTCAGCGAATTGCCGACCATCATGCTCTTTGCCGGACCGTCACCGTGGCGGCTGAAAAGGCGGGAATAGGTCGCGGCATTCTTGTCGCTGACGATCTCGACCGCGTCGAACAGGTCGCCGAGGCCGGACCCGGCCAGCTTGCGCTCCTGGTCGAAGAGGTCGCCCTTGGTGATCAGCACGAGGCGGTACGCGCCGGCAAGTTTCTCCACCGTCTCGCGAACATGCGGCAAGACCTCGATCGGGTGGCCCAGCATCTCGCGGCCAGCCTCGAGGATCTGCGCTATGACCGAAGCCGGTACGCGCCCGTCGGTGACCTCGATCGCCGTTTCGATCATCGACAGGGTGAACCCCTTGATGCCGAAGCCGTAGACGGCAAGGTTGCGCCGCTCGGCCTCAAGCAATCGCGCCGAAATCTGTTTCTCCTCGCCATGATCGGCAAGCATGGCGGCGAAACGCTTCTCCGTCATGCGGAAGAACTGTTCGTTCTGCCAAAGCGTGTCGTCTGCGTCGAAGCCAATGGTCGTCAGTTCGTCGTTGTTTCGCATCGATGCCTTCCGGGTTGCGAGCCGTACGAACCTAGGCCGGCCGACGTGATTTTCAACCGGAACGAGGAATGCCGGCAGCACCTCCCCTTCCCTTGCGCAGTGGGGCACGGCTATACTCCGAAATCCGCAACCCAATCTGGTGAATGATGCCGGCTGCAAAAAAGGAAGTCCGTCCGTCGAGCCGCGGAGGACGAGCGCGTACGCCTGCCTTCGTGAAAAACCTGCGTGGTGTGAAGAACTGGAAGGAAGTCAGCGAGTGGCTGGAATGGCGCGGCATCGAGGACATCGAATGCATCACGCCTGATCAGGCGGGCGTGGCCCGCGGCAAGATGATGCCGTCGAAGAAATTCACCTCCAACACCTCGCTGGCGCTGCCTTCGGCCGTTTTCATGACGACGATTTCCGGCGGCTATCCTGAAGACGGCAACGGCTTCCACTATCCTGAGGACGACGGCGACCTCAAGCTGATGCCGGACCTGTCGACGCTGACAGTGGTGCCCTGGGAAGAAGACCCGACGGCCGCTGTCATCTGCGACCTCGTCCACCAGGACGGCCGCTCGGTCGAATTCACGCCGCGCAATGTGCTGAAGCGCGTACTTGCCGCCTATGACAAGCTCGGGCTGAGGCCGGTGGTGGCGCCCGAGATCGAGTTCTACCTGGTGCGCAAGAATCCGGACCCGGACTATCCGCTCACCCCGCCCGTCGGTCGCTCGGGCCGTGCGATCGGCGGCGGCGCCGGCTATTCGATCGCCGGCGTCAACGAGTTCGACGAATTGATCGACGACATCTACCACTTCTCCGAAAGCCAGGGCCTGGAAATCGACACGCTCATCCATGAAGAGGGCGCCGGCCAGCTCGAGATCAATCTGCGCCACGGCGACCCGATCGAGCTCGCCGACCAGGTGTTCATGTTCAAGCGCACCATCCGTGAAGCCGCGCTCAAGCACGAGATCTACGCCACCTTCATGGCCAAGCCGATCCAGGGCCAGCCGGGTTCGGCCATGCATATCCACCAGTCGATCATCGACAAGAAGACCGGCAAGAACATTTTTTCGGCCGAGGACGGCTCGGAGACCGAGGCGTTCTTCCATTTCATCGGCGGCATGCAGAAACACGTGCCGAACGCGCTGGTGATGTTCGCGCCCTATGTCAATTCCTACCGGCGGCTGACGCAGGCGGCCTCGGCTCCGGTCAACAACAAATGGGGCTATGACAACCGCACCACGGCGTTCCGCGTGCCGCGTTCGGATCCGGCGGCGCGGCGTGTCGAAAACCGCATCCCGTCCTCCGATGCCAATCCCTACCTGGCGCTGGCGGCTTCGCTTGCCTGCGGGCTGATCGGCATCACCAGGAAGGTCAAGGCCGAGCCGCCGGTGCTGACGACCGCCAACGCGGACGAGATTGACCTGCCGCGCAGCCTGCTCGAAGCCGTCGACCTGTTCGAGGGCGACGAGGAACTCTGCGCGTTGCTGGGCAAATCCTTCGCCGCCACCTATGCGGCGATCAAGCGGGCGGAATTCGAGACCTTTATGGAAGTGATCAGCCCGTGGGAGCGGGAGTATCTTCTGCTCAACGTATGAGCGGCGACGCTTGAATGGTGAATAGTGAATGGTGAGTAGCTTCATACTGGATGGATGAGCGCAGACGGTTGCGGTCTCTCACAGCCATTCGCTATTCACCATTCTTTGGCGTTCCCATGTCTTACCAATCCCCCATTTCTCCCGGCCGCTCCTGGTATGAGGACACGGCCGGGCCTCGGCCTGAGTATCCAGCGCTCGACGGCGACCGAAAATGCGATGTCGTCGTTGTCGGTGGCGGGTTCACAGGCCTGTCAGCGGCGGTTCACTTGGCGAAGGCCGGAGCAGATGTGGTGCTCATCGAATCGTATCGCTTCGGTGACGGCGCATCGGGCCGCAACGGCGGCCAGCTCGGCACCGGCCAGCGCGCCTGGGCAGAAGATCTGGAGGCCGAATACGGCCTGTCCCGCGCCAAGGCGCTGTTCGATCTCGCCGAAGAGGCGAAGGCGCATCTCATCGAATTCGCCGCCGCCAACCAGATCGATATCGACTACATGCCGGGCCAGCTCTCGGTGGCGCACAAGCCGCGCTATGTCGACGACTATAAGGCGCATGCCGAGATCATGGCCGGCCGTTTCTCCTATCCGTACATCTCCTTCATGGATGCGAAGGAGACGGCGGAGCGGCTCGGCTCGACCGCCTATTTCGGCGGCACGCGCGACACCGGCACCGGCCATATCCATCCGATGAAGCTGGTGATCGGCACGGCGCGGGTGGCTGAGCAGGCCGGCGCGCGGCTGTTCGAAGGGACGCCGTCGACCGGCATCGTTTCCGCTGGCGGCAAGGTCAGGGTTTCCACGCCAAGAGGTACCGTGACGGCGCAGAAATGCCTGATCGCGGTCAACGCCTATGGCGGCACGCTCGAACCGGTAAGTGCCGCGCACATCATGCCGATCGGCTCCTTCATCGGTGCGACCGTCCCTTTGGGGGCGGATTCGAAAGTGCTGCCCGGCGGCGAGTCCGTCGATGATTCGCGCTTCGTGGTGCGCTATTTCCGCAAATCGAGGGACGGCCGGTTGCTGTTCGGCGGACGCGAGGTCTATGGCGTCAACGACCCGAAGGACATCCACATCCACATTCGCCGCCAGATCGTAGAGCTCTATCCGGCGCTGAAAGATATCGAGATCACCCATGGCTGGGGCGGCTATGTCGGCATCACCGTGCCGAGGAAACCATTCGTGCGCGAAGTGATGCCCAATGTGATCTCGGCCGGCGGCTATTCCGGCCACGGTGTCATGCTGTCGAACTTCTTCGGCAAGCTCTATGCCGAGACCGTCGCCGGCAATCGCGACCGGCTGAAACTGATCGAGGATCTGAAAATTCCGCCATTTCCCGGCGGCCGCCGTTTCCGCACGCCGCTGCTTTTCCTGGCGCTCAACTGGTTCGCCCTGCGCGACCGGATCTAGGGGCATATTGGCCAAAAGCGCCCCCCGGTTAGGGAAACCATATAGGCCTGAAGTGAGTCGCATGGACCCGGTTCGACGCGACGCGCCTCGTGCTCGGTCCAATCGCCATCACGATCTGATGTAATATTGTAATATTCATTGCCCTTGCGACACATTGCGGAAATGGCGGCAAAGGCGCAGAATCCTTTATAATGGCGTACTGATGCCACAATCGGGGGCGAAAGGTTCGCGCTTCTGGGCGACTATTCGGGGATTGCTGCGGGCTTGCCCGTGTTGATTTTTGGGACCGATGCCGATCAGACGCCGGACTTGCGGCAATGATCGAAAGAACGTCGGCCCGCTTTTGGAGGTGGCGAGAGTGAGAGAGCCCTTCAGTTTCGGTGCTCCGGAACGTCGGCGCTTTGCCATGCAGTTTGGATACGACATGCGGCCGTCCTTCTGGCAGGGAGTCCGTTCGAACTCGCATCTGGTGATTGCCGCGGTGGGCACCGCCGCGCTGCTCGGCGTGGCCGCGGTGGCGCTGTGGCTGGCATTGCCGACGAGCGAGCGGCAGGCAGCCGCCAGCCAGGAACAGAGCATTCCGGCCATTCCGGTGAAAACGACGAAGATCGTCCCGGCCGGAACCACGGTGGCCGCGGCGACCGTGCCGCGGCCCGCCCGCAAGTCCGACCAGGTCTCGCCGACGATGGCGGCGGCGAAAGCAAACATACAAGCGCTGGCGGCCAATGATCCCCGCTGGACGGGGGCGCAGCCGAAGGCCGCTTCGACGGCACCCGATCAGGCGGCTGCCCCCAGCCAGGCGGCCAATCAGGCTAAGCCGACGCCGGTCAAGCCGGCTGTCGCGGCGGCATTCGCGCCACCGGCGACCGATACCGATGCCGCCAGCGAACTTGCCAAGGTTGCCGCGCCCGCACCAGCGGCAAGCAGCAATCCGGATGGAGCCAAGACCGCCGCGATCCCTGAAGTGCAGCCACAGGCGCCCGAACAGCAGCCGACGGCGAGTGATGATGGCAGCAAGGCCAAGGCCAAGCCACAAAAGGTGGCGGCGGCCGGCAACGGGCGAATCCTGAGACCGGTGACCATGCGCAGCGGCCCGAAGAAGAACGCAGCCGCCATCGTCACCGTGCCGGCAAGAACCTCGGTGCAGGTGATGAACTGCAAGCAATGGTGTCAGATCGTCTACAACGGCAAGACAGGCTGGGTCTACAAGAGCTACATCAAGACCGGCGGCTGATGTACCGGCGCATTTGCGGCTGAGGCCGTACGTTGCCGGTACAAGTCAAACTCGAAGTCGCGGGCACTGTCGAACCGACCGGCGCCACGATGACGATGCGCTTCAGATGCAACGGCCGCCATCGACCTCCAGCGCCACGCCGGTGATGAAGGCGGCTTCGTCCGATGCCAGCCAGAGTGCGGCATTGGCGATATCGAGTGGGGTCGAAAGCCGGCCGAGCGGGATCGAGGCGCGGAAAGTCTGGCGAATCTCGGGCGTGTCGGCGCCCATGAACTTCTCCAGCATGCCGGTTTCGCCGGCGACCGGGCAGAGGCAATTGACGCGAATGTTCTTCGGCGCGAGTTCCACCGCCATCGATTTGGTGGCGGTGATCGCCCAACCTTTCGAGGCATTGTACCAGGTGAGGCCGGGCCGTGGCCTGAGGCCAGCGGTGGAGGCCGTGGTCAGGATGACGCCGCCACCTTGCCGCTCCATGATCGGCACCACGGCAAGAGCCGCGTGATAGATCGCCTTCATGTTGACAGCGGTGATCAGGTCGAAGGTTTCCTCGTCGATCTTCAGCATGTCGCCGTTGCGGTGGGTGTAACCGGCATTGTTGACCATGATGTCGATGCGGCCGAAGGCGCTCTTGGCGGCATAGACCATCTCGTCGAATTCGGAGCGCAGCGAGACATCGGTCTGCGTCCAGATCGCCGCCTCGCCTATCTCGCCGGCGACGCGCTCCGCCCCCTTGGCGTTGAGGTCGGCGACAACGACCCTGGCGCCTTCCTGCGCGAAGCGCTTGGCCATGCCTTCGCCGAAGCCGGATGCCGCGCCGGTAATGATGGCGACCTTGTTTTCCAGACGCATGCTTTTCCCGCTCATCGATGTCTTCCTGGAACCATAGGGCGGCTGACCGGCGCGGCCCATGCCGCGACAGACAAGGCGCCATTTCTCCCTTAGCTTTCGTCACATTCACGTTCTATGCTGCAACTGCGAAAGCTTCCGGAGTCTTCGTTCACCGACAAGCCTCCGGCAAGCGCCAGTGTCAAGCGCACATGTGGACCCAATCAATATCCAGCGATTGGTCCTCGATGTGACACCATGGCACTGGAAAATTTAAATCGATTAGAATATATCAGCCGCGTACTCGCGACCGGCGTCAAAGCGGACAGACCATGACCAGCCAGATCATTCCCGTCGACCCTTTCGACTTCATCATTTTCGGCGGCACCGGCGACCTGTCGGAACGCAAGCTTCTGCCGTCGCTCTATTATCGCCAGCGCGACCATCAATTCTCCGAGCCGACACGCATCATCGGCACATCGCGCTCGAAAATGAGCGACGATGAATTCCGCGCCTTCGCCAGCCAGGCGATCTCCGACCACGTCAAGCCGGCCGATATCGACGCCAAGGAGCTGAAGACCTTCCTGGCGCGGCTTTCCTATGTCTCCGCCGATGCCACAAATGGCGCCGGCTTTGACAAGCTCAAGAAGGCGATCGGCGAGAGCGAGAGCATCCGCGCCTTCTATCTGGCCGTCGCACCGGCGCTGTTCGGCGATATCTCGCACAAGCTCAAAGAGCACAAACTGATCACGCCGAATTCGCGCATCGTGCTGGAGAAGCCGATCGGCCGCGACCTTGCCTCGGCGCAGGCGCTCAACGATCTGGTCGGCGACGACTTCCACGAAAGCCAGATCTTCCGCATCGACCATTACCTCGGCAAGGAGACGGTGCAGAACCTGATGGCGCTGCGCTTTGCCAACGCGCTCTACGAGCCGCTGTGGAACTCCGCCCATATCGACCACGTGCAGATCACCGTGGCCGAGACCGTCGGCCTGGAAGACCGCGTCACCTATTACGACAAGGCCGGCGCGCTGCGCGACATGGTGCAGAACCACATGCTGCAGCTGCTCTGCCTCGTCGCCATGGAGGCGCCGTCGTCGATGGACGCCGACGCCGTGCGCGACGAGAAGCTCAAGGTGCTGCGGGCGCTGAAGCGCATCAACGGCAACGAGGCGCCGAAGCACACGGTGCGCGGCCAGTATCGCGCCGGTGCATCGGCCGGCGGACCGGTGAAGGGCTATGTCGAGGAGCTCGGCAAGGACAGCAACACCGAAACCTTCGTCGCCATCAAGGCCGAGATCGGCACATGGCGCTGGGCTGGCGTTCCGTTCTACCTCAGGACCGGCAAGCGGCTGGCGACCCGGGTTTCGGAAATCGTCATCGAATTCAAACCGATCCCGCATTCGATCTTCGGTGACAGCGGTGCCGGACCGATCTTCGCCAACCAGCTGGTCATCCGCCTGCAGCCGGACGAAGGCGTCAAGCAGTTCATCATGATCAAGGATCCAGGCCCGGGCGGCATGCGGCTGCGCCAAATCTCGCTCGACATGAGCTTCGCGCAGTCCTTCGACGGCCGCGCGCCCGATGCCTATGAAAGGCTGATCATGGACGTCATCCGCGGCAACCAGACGCTGTTCATGCGCCGCGACGAGGTCGAGGCGGCGTGGAAATGGATCGACCCGATCCAGAATGCCTGGGAAGGCGCCAAGCAGGAAGCACAGGGCTATACGGCAGGCACATGGGGGCCGTCGGCCTCGATAGCGCTGATCGAACGTGACGGGCGGACATGGCACGAGAGCAATTGAACGGCGCCAGCTACAACTGGAACCCTTTCCCCGACCGGCCGCACCTGGCCGCGGCGCTGGCCGGCCGCGTCGCCGATCGGCTGACCAGGGCGATCGGCGAGCGCGGCACCGCAGTGCTGGCCGTCTCCGGCGGCACGACGCCGGCAAAATTCTTTGCCGCCCTTTCGGCGATGCCGATCGCCTGGGACAAGGTGATCGTGACGCTGGTCGACGAGCGTTTCGTGCCGGCCTCCTCGCCGCGCTCCAATGCCGGGCTGGTGGCCGCCAATCTCTTGCAGAACGCTGCCAAGGCGGCGCGCTTCGTGCCGCTCTACCATGAGGCATCGGGCATCGAGGATGCAGCGGCATCCGACGATGCCGCACTGCGCTCCCTGCCCTGGCCGCTCGATGTCGTGGTGCTCGGCATGGGGCCGGACGGCCACACCGCCTCGTTCTTTCCCGATGCCGACGATCTGGCCAAGCTGCTCGACCCAGCCTCGGACAGGATCATCCTGCCGGTCCACGCGGCCAGTGCGGGCGAGCCGCGGCTGACCCTGACGCTGGCGCGCATCATCGATGCCGGCTTCATCGCGCTGCACATAGAGGGCGAGGACAAGCGCACCGCCTTCGACTGCGCGGTCGCGCCCGGGTCGCGAAAGCCGATCCGCGCGGTGCTCGACGCCGCACCCAGACCCGTAGAGGTTTTCTGGGCGCCCTGAATTTAGATTTAGTGGTCCCGGCAACGGCGGGAGGATGTTTCCGGGACCTCGCCTGAAAGGACCGACCGTCATGACCGCAAGAAGCGACATCGAAGCCATCACGGAGCGCATCCGCCAACGTTCGAAGGCGGGCCGCGAACGTTATCTCGGCCGTATCGCCGAAGCGTCGAACCAGACCGCCAACCGGTCGGTGCTGTCCTGCGGCAACCTCGCCCACGGCTTTGCGGTGTGCAGCCCCTCGGAAAAGCTGGCGCTCGGCGCCGACAAGGTGCCCAATCTCGGCATCATCACCTCCTACAACGACATGCTGTCGGCGCATCAGCCCTTCGAGACCTTCCCTGCCCTGATCAAGGAGGCCGCGCGCGAGGCCGGCGGCATCGCCCAGGTGGCCGGCGGCGTGCCGGCGATGTGCGATGGCGTCACGCAGGGCCAGCCCGGCATGGAATTGTCGCTGTTTTCGCGCGACGTGATCGCCATGTCGGCGGCGGTCGGCCTGTCGCACAACATGTTCGACGCCGCTGTCTTTCTCGGCGTCTGTGACAAGATCGTACCGGGACTGGTGATCGCGGCGCTGACCTTCGGCCATCTGCCGGCGGTGTTCATCCCGGCCGGACCGATGACGACCGGGCTGCCCAATGACGAGAAGGCCAAGGTCCGCCAGCTCTATGCCGAGGGCAAGGCAGGACGCGCCGAACTGCTGGAAGCCGAGTCCAAGTCCTACCATGGGCCGGGCACCTGCACTTTCTACGGCACGGCGAATTCCAACCAGATGCTGATGGAGATCATGGGCCTGCACACGCCCGGCGCCTCCTTCGTCAATCCCGGCACGCCGTTGCGTGATGCGCTGACCCGCGAGGCGACGAAGCGGGCGCTGGCCATCACCGCGCTCGGCAACGCCTATACGCCGGTCGGGCGGATGATCGACGAGCGGTCGATCGTCAACGGCGTCGTCGGCCTGCATGCCACCGGCGGCTCGACCAATCATACCATCCATCTGATCGCCATGGCCGCAGCGGCCGGCATCGCGCTGACCTGGCAGGATATTTCCGACCTGTCGGAAGCCGTGCCGCTTCTGGCCCGCGTCTATCCGAACGGGCTTGCCGACGTGAACCATTTCCATGCCGCCGGCGGGCTCGGCTTCCTGATCCGCGAACTGCTCGACGAGGGCGTGCTGCACGAGGATGTGCAGACGGTGTGGGGCGAAGGCCTGCGACCCTACGCGGTCGAGGCCAAGCTCGGCGCCGATGGCTCGGTGGTGCGCGAGGCCTCGCCGCGTGCCAGCGGTGACGAAAAGGTGCTGGCGCCGTTCCACAAGGCGTTCCAGCCGACCGGCGGCCTGAAGGTGCTGGCGGGCAATCTCGGCCACGCCGTCATCAAGACCTCCGCCGTAAAGCCGGAACGGCGCATCATCGAGGCGCCAGCCAAGGTGTTCGACAGCCAACAGGGCCTGAACGACGCGTTCAAGGCCGGCACGCTCACCGGCGATTTCATCGCCGTCATCCGCTTCCAGGGCCCGAAGGCCAACGGCATGCCGGAACTGCACAAACTGACCACAGTGCTCGGCATCCTGCAGGATCGCGGCCAGCGCGTGGCGCTGGTCACCGACGGGCGCATGTCGGGCGCTTCCGGCAAGGTGCCGGCGGCGATCCATGTGACGCCGGAAGCCGTCGAGGACGGGCCGATCGCCCGGATCCATGAAGGCGACATCATCCGTCTCGACGCCGATGCCGGCACGCTGGAAGTGCTGGTGCCGGGGACCGAGTTCGCGTTGCGCCGCACCGCTGAAGCCGATCTCATCGGCAACGAGTTCGGCTTCGGCCGCGAGCTGTTCGCCGGCTTCCGGCAGCTGGTGGGCCGCGCCGACCATGGCGCCAGCGCTTTCGGAACGGCGTGACGTGATCCGTCTCATCCATGAAAAAGGGCGGCTCGTGGCCGCCCTTTTTACATTATCCATGCGATCCTATTGCACCGTCAACTCAGCCCGCTCGCCGGCCTTGACCGTCACAGTGCCTTCCTTCGAGCTGTTGTCCGATTTCTCCGAGACGACGGCGTAGTCACCCACCGGTATCGCCGCCTGATACTTCTGGTCGTATGCGTAGCCAAGCGACTTGCGGTTGCCGTTGATGTCCTTCTTGGTTTCGAAAATCTCAATCTTCGAGGCTCCGGGCGCGGTGATCGCCAGCACGCCGGCATTCATGGCGACCTTCACATCCTGAAATTCGCCGACCTTGACGTTGAACGGCTGCTCGACGACGGCAAGATCGACCGTCGCAATCAACACATAGTCATCAGGCGGCAGATCGAACTTGCTGTCGGGACCATAGGCATAGGTCACCTCGTCCCGGGTTCCGTCGATCTTCTTTTTCGCCTTCACGACCTTGAAGCCGATGCCCGAACCGTCGGCCTTGTCGCCGCCGGCTGTATAATAGGCGTTGGCAACGACATGTCCGACGCCGGCGATGATGTCCTTTTCGACTGTCTTGCCGGCAGCGAGCGGTATCGTCTCGGAAGCCACGCCCTGGCCGATCGTGACCGTCACTTTCTCCTCGCCGGCCGGCAACACGGTCTTGGTGGTCCCATAGTAGGTCGCGGGATTATCGGCACCTGGGTAGTCGATCACGACGACCGCGCCATCGACAACATCCGCCCCCGCGCTTGGTCGCGGATGAATGATGAGCGTGCCGGCATTCAAGGTGAAGAGCGGCTTGGCGACCTGGCCTGCCTCGATCTTGACCTTCTGCTCCACCTTGGCCTCGCCGTCGCGCGCGACGATGACGTAATCGCCCGGTTCCAGATTGGCTTTGTAGGCGCCATATTCGGTGGTGACGTTGTCGCCACGCGTGCCGTCGGACTTTGCCTTGTAGACTTCCCAGGCATTACCGTCGGTGACCGGATCACCGCCCTCGGCAAGCACCGCCGTCGGCATGAAATTGAATTCCGGCTTGGCAGGCTCGGGGGCAGGCGCCGGTGCGGGAGCCGGTTCAGGCGCGGGTGCCGGCGCCGGGGCAGCGACGGTTTCGACCAGGGCTTCCTGCAGCGCCTTCTCATCGGAGGCCTGGATGTACTTGCCGCCGGTGTTTTCGGCCAGGCAAGCGATCTGCTTGCCCTCGTCGGCTGTCAATCCGAAGCCGACGACATCGGCGGTGAAATCGACGCCGGATGCCTTGAGTTCCTTGCCCAGTGCACAGGGGTCACCGCCGCAGGTTTCCAACCCATCGGTGATCAGGACGACGGTTGCCTTGTCCTCGGTGTATTTCAGCGCTTCCGCCGCCTGCTTGACGGCCGCCGTCAACGGCGTCTTGCCAAGGAATTTCAAACTGTCCGCGGCATCCGTGATGGCGCTTGCCGAGCCTGCCTGAGGCGGCACGATCAGCTGGATGTCGTCGCAGCTGCCTTTTTCGCGATGGCCATAGGCCATGAAGCCGATCTCGTCGTCGGCGGGAACCGATTGAAGCACGGTCCTCAGCGATTCCCTGGCGATTTCGAGCTTGGGCTTGCCGTCGATCTGTGCCCACATCGAGCCGGAAGCGTCGAGAATGATGATGACCTTGTTGGCGGCGAAGCCGACCGTCGTCATGAAAAACAGGAGGATCGCCACAGCGATGCTCCGCGCAAATACCGCCATCGAAATCTCCTGAGTTAGCCCCCTAATCCGCACAGGGAAGCTATTTGAGGCGGCTTCAGGACACAAGCCCGGCGCGGCCGTCTCGCTCAGGCCCCCGGAGCGGGGACAAAGCGTTCGTGCGGCGGGATCGCCCCGGCAGCAGGCGTCCTGGAGCCAGATCGAAGCCCGGCTCAGTAGGTGGTGCGGCGCTCTTCGGAGGGCGGCCGGCCGAACTGCAGCCGGTAGCTCTGGGCGAAATAGGAATGCGAGGTGAAGCCGGTTGCGATCGCCACGTCGAGGATCGGCATGTTGGTCTGGCGCAGCAATTCGCGCGCCCGCTCCAGCCGCAGCCGCATGTAGTAGCGGCCGGGCGTCACGTTGAGGTGGCGCAGGAACAGACGCTCGACCTGGCGCACCGAAAGGCCAGCCGATTTGGCGAGTTGCACCGCCGACAGCGGCTCATCGAGGTGGTCGGCCATCAGCTCGACGATGCGCCTCAGCTTCTCCGACTTGCCGGTCAGATCGCGCTCCGGCCCGACACGCTGGCGGTCGCCAGCCGAGCGGATGCGCTCGTGCTGGAACTGGTTGGCGACGCCATTGGCGAGGTTCGAGCCGAAATCGCCGCGCACGATCTCCAGCATCAGGTCGATCGAGGTGGTGCCGCCCGCGCAGGTGTAGCGCTTGCGATCGATCTCGAAGACATTGCCGGTGCAGTTGATGTCGGGGAAGCGCTCCATGAAGCCGGCGCGGTTTTCCCAATGGATGGTGCAGCGGTAACCGTCGAGCTGGCCGGCCTCGGCCAGCAGGTAGGACCCGACCGACAGCGCGCCGAGCGCGTTGCCGCGCCGGCCCCAGCTGCGCAACGCCGCCAGAACCTTGCTCTTGCCGGGAAATTCCGTCGTCAGGCCGACCGAAACGAAAAGGATGTCGACCGGCGGCAGGTCGGCGACGGCATAGTCGATCTTGAGCGGCAGGCCGTTGGACGCCATCACCGGATCGCCATCGGCGGACACCGTGGTCCAGCCATAGAAATCGCGGCCGAGCAGACGGTTCGCCGACCGGAAGGTGTCGATCGCCGCGGCCAGCGAGAACATGGAAAACTTGTCGACCAGCAGGAAGGCGAACTGCCGGCCACCTTGAACGGGATCAGTCATGACCGGCCGTTCCGGGGAAATGGTGGGGTTCGGCAAAACTGGCGCTTTCAGGGTCAACCCGGGCTCAGAAGGAGGGCCGCTTCAATCCGGCCGCAAGGTAGGCAGAAGCTAACGTATTGGCCATCAGCATGGCAATGGTCATCGGCCCGACACCGCCGGGCACCGGCGTGATGGCGCCGGCTTGCCCGGCCGCCTCGGCATAGGCGACATCGCCGACGAGGCGCGACTTGCCCTCGCCCTTCTCGGGCGCGGGAATGCGGTTGATGCCGACATCGATGACGGTGGCGCCCGGCTTCACCCAATCCCCCTTGATCATTTCCGGCCGGCCGACGGCGGCGACCAGGATGTCCGCGGTACGGGCAAGCGCCGGCAGATCTTTGGTGCGGCTGTGGGCGATGGTGACGGTGCAGTTGGCGGCAAGCAGCAGATTGGCCATCGGCTTGCCGACGATGTTGGAGCGGCCGACAACGACGGCGTTGAGGCCGGACAGGTCCTTGCCGCGCACGCGCTCGATCAGAAGCATGGAGCCGGCCGGCGTGCAGGGAACGAAGGCCGTGTCGAGTTCGCCCGTGCCGAGCTTGCCGACATTGATGAAATGGAAGCCGTCGACATCCTTCTGAGGCGCAATCGCCTGGATGATCTTGCCGGCGTCGATGTGGGTGGGCAGCGGCAGCTGCACCAGGATGCCGTTGATGGCCGGATCGGCGTTGAGGTCGGTGATGACCTTGAGCAGCGCCTCTTGGGAGGTCTCGGCCGGCAGCGTGTGCTGGAGCGAATGAAAGCCGCATTCCTTGGCGGTGCGCGATTTGGAAGCGACATAGACCTGGCTCGCCGGATCCTCGCCGACGATGACCACGGCCAGACCAGGCTTGGCGTTGCCCTTGGCGACCAGCTCGGCGGTCAACGCCTTGACCGTCCGCACCACATCCTCGGCAACGCTCTTTCCGTCAATCACTTCGGCCATGAACCATCCTCAACCCTGTTTCGCGCAACGCCGCTTTCGACACGCAATGTCCCGGCGACGGCAACATGCAGCGCGGCATTGTCACGAAAATTCCTGCACGCAATCCCGTCAAAGCGCCGTCCCATGCCGTTTACGCGAAAACCGGGATGGTTTTGTTCGGCCTCGGCAACGTATCTAGTGGCTCAGAAGTAGCGGCGGCGGGCGCGGCTCTCGGTGAGTTCGCGGACCGCCTCGCGGAATTCGCGCAGGCTGGCACGAATTTCCTCGATCGGCGCCTGTTCGGCGCCTTCCTCAACCGGCGAAGGCTCCACCGATGGCTGGGGTTGATACGCCGGCGGCGCGGGCTGCGGCGGGTACGGCATGTGCCCGGCATTGGGCGCCATGGCCTGGGTATAGGGGTGACCTGCAGGCGACGGCGCCGGCCAGGACTGCATCGAGCCGGCCTGTGATGCAGGGGGATAGGGCGGCGGAGCCGGATAGATCGGCAGTGACGGCATCAGGGGCGACCGCGACGGCGGCCCCATCGGCTGGGAATAGGTGGCATCGAAGCCCGACGGAAAAGGCGGCCGCGAATAGTCCGACGACCGCGGTATGAAGGCGGAATCCGGGTTCGGGAAGCCGGAGCGCATGGCAGCATCCGCCGGCCGCGCATTGTCGCCAAAGGCGGCGAATTCGCTGTCATCGTCCACTTCGGCGGATGGCTTGCGGGAGAGAATATTGCGCAATTTCGCCATGAGCGCGGCGACACGCCCGGGCTGTTCGGCGGGAGCGGCTTCGGCCTGTGCCAAGGGCGGTGGCGGTGCAGGCGGCGGGGGTGGCACCGGCGGCACGGGCGCTGCCGGCATTGGCGGCGCGGGCGGTGGCGGTGCCCGGAATGCCTGGTCTTCGACAGGCGCCTTGCGGTCGCGGCGCGAGCGCGATGTGGCGGTCTCGCGCAGGCTTTCATAGGCGCCGCGCATGGCACCGAGGCCAATTCCAGAGGCAAAC
This sequence comes from Mesorhizobium sp. WSM4312, assembly GCF_002294875.1. Classification (NCBI taxonomy): domain Bacteria; kingdom Pseudomonadati; phylum Pseudomonadota; class Alphaproteobacteria; order Hyphomicrobiales; family Phyllobacteriaceae; genus Mesorhizobium; species Mesorhizobium sp. WSM4312. The sequence goes on from NZ_NSFU01000024.1 coordinate 39,746, forward strand.
CCCAGGAGCAGGCCGGCAAGGGCCATCACGGCCCGCGACGGACCTTTGGCCTCGAGCGGTGCGAAGGCCTTGGAGATCACATTCATGTTGGCGGTGTTGATGTCCTTCTGCTCGCCGGTCTCCTTGGCGCGCAGCAGATATTGTTCGTAGACGGAGCGCTTGGCGGCGGCCTCGCGCTCCAGTTCGCGCATCGACACCAAATCGCTGTTGACGTCGCCGCTGCGCACCTTGAGCTGGGCAAGGCGGGAGGAGAGATCCTGTTCCAACTGGACGGCGCGTTTCAGATCGACCTGCAGCGAGGAAGCGATGCGGCGCAACTCGCCGGCGATGCGGTCGCGCGCCCCGGCAATCTGTGCGTTCAGCGCCTGGAGTTCAGGATGACGCGGGCCCAGCCGGATGGCGGCACGGTCCGCCTCCTGCTTGAGCGTTGCATATTGCGAACGCAGATCGCTCATCGTGTTGGAATTGATCTCTTCCGGTAAGGTGCCGGCGAGAACCGAATTCACGTCGATCGAGCGCGCCGAAGCCGCCCTTGCATTGAGCTCCAGCGTGCGGGCGCGGGCGACGGAGAGCTGCTCGTTGAGCTTCAGCATCTCATCGTCGCTGATCAGATGACCCTGTGCGTCGACGAGGTCATGCGACGCTCTGAACTCCTCGACCTTGCGTTCGGCTGCCTCGACGCCCTTGCGCAGTTCATCGAGCCTTGCCGTCAGTTCGTCGGTCGCACGGCCGGCCGTAGCAGACTGGATCTGACCGAAGGTCTGCAGGAACACATCCGTCATCGTGTTGGCGATGAGCGCCGACTTCTCGCCGTTCTGCGTGATCGCGCTGACGGTGATGACGAAAGTCTTGCCGCCACGCTCGACAGACAGGCTTTCGGCCAGATTGCCAACGGCGAGCGCACGCCGGCGGACCTCGTCGGCGCCGCTCGGGCCGTCCTGGTGCGGGAGAATCGAGCGAATGAGAGACCTGATGCCGAGGCCGCCGGCACCCTGGCCGTTGAACTCCGGATCGTTGGCCAGGTTGAGCTTGTCGACGACCTTGTTCAAGACCGTGCCCGAGGTCAGCACCCGGACCTGGTTTTCAACGATGGCGAGCGTGGCGTCGGAAGCGATCACATTCTGGGTAAGGTCCCGGTCGGTGAGCTTGAGGTCGCGCGGGTCAACGATCAGTTCAGCGGTGGCTTCATATTTCTTCGGTGTCGACAGCGCGATCGCGATGCCGAGCCCGGCACCGATCAGGGTGGTGGTGATGATCAGCAGTTTCGACCTGGCAATGCCACGCACGACCTGCATCGGATCGATCAGCGGCTTCCACTGTTGATCGTCCTGGCGGGATCCGGACGTGTCATGCGAGCGAGTGCTGCCGGAAGGTTCTTCAGCGGATTGCCTTGAATACGGCATGGCCGGCGGAAGATCGCCGGCGTCCTCTTGTGCGCGCCAGACGTCGTCCCCTGCAGCCGCTTCCGGCTCCGGCCGGAAGCGCTCTGTTCCGGCGGCGGCAGACGGCGCTGGGTTCGCCCGCACCTCACGCCGTGAACGGGCAAGGCGATGGCGCGTGGCGGCATCCTCGCGCCAAGCAGAATGTGCGCGATCGCCTATCGAGACCAGGGATGCGTCATCCTCACCGCGCATGGCCTGGCCGAGCGCCAGCAATGAACGCTCGCGCCTCCAGTCTTCACGGTTTTCCCTGTCGACCATTATCTTGGAGCTTCACTCTTTGGCCGCTGGGGCAGCGGCGGTCGGCTACTCGTTAAGCCACGCTAAACAAGCATAGGAAACAAAAAGTTAATTTCGGCATGCCGGCATGTAAGCTTTTCATAACCTCAAGTGTCGGAATTTCAGTGCTTTCGGGCCTCAGAACGGCACGTTAAGCTTTCCCGCCTATGGCTTCCCGGCGCATGACCGAAGCTCGCGGCATACCGCAAAGGCGTAGTTTCACCCGGATCGGCACTTTCGTGGCCGAGCGACGGGGGCTGGTGCGCGATTATTTTTCGGCGATCAGCGGCGCCGGCGGGCGGCTGGTGTTTTCGCTGGCCTATTTCATCGCCCTCGCCAACACTTTGTCGATCTCCGAATTCGGCATGTTCGCCACCGCCTCGGCGGCCGGCGTGATGCTGTCGCGGATCCTGGCCTTCGGTTTCATCTCGGCGCTCTACCGCACCGCCACCATCCGCCCCAATCTGATCGGCACCTTCACAGCCGGCTTCCTGCTGCTCGGCGTCGTTTCGCTGCCGTTCCTGGCGTTGGCCTCGTTCGGGGTCTACCTGATGTTCTTTGCCGGCACCGTGCCGCTGTCGGTGTTTTCGGCGATCGTGTTTGCCGAAGCGCTGTTGTGGCGGCCGGTCGAGGTGGCGCTGATCGTCAACAACGGGCTGGGCAAATTCGGGCGCGCCGCGATCCTGGCGATCCTGGCAACGGCACTGCGGGCGCTTGGCGCGGTGCTGTTCATGGTCTCGGCGCAGCACAGCATCTGGGCGTGGTCGTGGTTCTATATCGGCGCCAACGCCGCCTCGCTGCTTCTGGCTTTCGGCTGGTTCTATCCACGCCAAAGACTGCGGCTGCGCATCGAGCTTTATCTCAGGCGGCTTGCCGATTCCATTTACGTCGCCGGCGCGGAAGTGCTGTTCTACCTGCAGTCGGAATTCGACAAGCTGCTGGTGCTGGCGATCGGCGGCCCGCATCTGGCCGGCATCTATGCCATCATCATGCGGCTGGTCGACCTGACCGCGATCCCGATCCGCACCTTCTCGATGATGCTGGTGCAACGCATGATGCGCGCGCCGGACCTGTTGTCGCGGCTGGCGGTCAAGAGCGGCATCGAGGGCGGCGTGTTCGTCGTTTCGACGCTGGCGCTGCTGGCGCTCGGCATCGTGCTGCACTTCTTCCCCAACGCCCTCGGCAGGAACGTCTCCGAGGCCGCGCCGCTGGTGGCGCTGGCAATCTGCGTTCCGGGATTGCGCAATCTGGTCGAATACCAGGCGGAGCTGTTGTTCGCGCGCGGCCAGACGGCGGTGCGGGCGCTCAATCTCGGTTTGCTCGCCGCTCTGAAGGCACTGCTTTTGACCTATGTGCTGACCACCATCGCCGACACGTCGAAGCTGGTACTGTCGCTCAACATGGTCTTCCTGATGCTCTATCTCGCTTCGATGCTGCTGACTTATTCGGCGCTGCGCAGGCCGGCGAAGGCGATCTGAATTCAGGTGAGGCCGGCCTGCAAACAGCGGCTCCCTGCGCTTCCGGTGCTTACGTACTGTAGTACGCTCCGCTCCGGTTCTCGGAAGCCACTGTTTTCGGCTCGTCCTAACCTGAATTCCTGCTCAGGCTAACCCAATCCGATCAAGCGGCGGATGCGGCCGATATCGGTGCCGATGAAGGATTGCATGCCGATCGCCACCTGCTCCGGCGCCATGCCGGCAACGAAGCGGCGAAACTCGTCGTCCGATAACGCCTCTCCCGTCCAGTGGACGCGGCAGAATTCCTCCGAACCGTGGAAGTGGCCGGCGCCGTCCAGCAGATCGTCGACATAGCGGCCATAGATCATGCATTCGGAGAATCTGCGCGCCGAGCCGACCACCTCGACCCAGGCGCGACCATGGACCTTCTCGATCTGGCCGCACATGGCAAGCACGGTGTCGCGGCGCCAGGCGATCAGCGTCGAGATATAATCGTGGGTCGACGTCCGCGACGGGTCGATGCCGAGCGCGGAACCCGCATTGCGCGACCAGACGCGATGCTCGTCGTGACCGTCATCGGCAAGCACGCCGTCGCGGCGGAACAGCCGCGCCTTGCCGTCGCGCCAGAAGGCGGTGCAGTCGAAGGCGTTCAGGAAGGCGACGTCGGAATCGCAGAAGACCAGAACGTCCTCCCTGGCATGCGCCGCAATGGCGATGCGGCGCAGCTGCTGCACGTGCCAGCCGCGCAGCGGTTGCGTTTTCAGGCTGAACCAGACACGTCGGCGGAACAGGCTGAGCGGATCGTCGAAGGCGCGCAGCCAGCGCGGCAGCACGTCGCGCTCGTCGACAACAGTACGCCGGCCAGTCTCCAACTGCCGGAAAAGCGCGACGTCGCGGTGTTCGACCAGGATGTAATGGTGCGCGGCGCCGGAGACATGCCGGTCAAGTGTCTCGCACAACAGGCGGCAGCGCTCGAAATCCGGCGCGTAGCTTGCCGTCACCACCGCCGCCGTCGGCGTCTTCGGCAACAGGCCAGGGTCGACGAGAGCGTCTGGAACGAACCTTTTGTTCAACGGAGCTCTCCGGCCGTTTCGGCGCCATGCGACCATCTCTGCTTGACGACCCGCCACAGGAACACCGGATTGCCGACGACGTAGCGGCGCCAGAGCCGGCCCGGCTCGACCGCCAGCCGGAACAGCCATTCCAGGCGCAGGCGGCGCATCCAGAGCGGCGCGCGCGGCACCGAGCCACTCAGGAAATCCAGCAGAGCGCCGACCGCGACCGGCATCGTGCAGTGGCGTTCGTCGATGTGGCGGGCGATCCACAGTTCCTGGCGGGGCACGCCCATGGCGACCAGCAGCATATCGGGCCGCAGCGTCGCGATCCGGCCGATGATCTCCGGCTCCTGCGCGGCGGAGAAATAGCCGTCATGAATGACCACGAAATTGTGCTGCACGGCAAGGGCCGCCAGCTTGACCGACGCCGCCTCGGCGTTGACACGCGTCGCGCCGAGCAGCCCGACGGTCAGCGGCCGCGTCGAGGCCTGCAAGAAGGCCGGCACGAAGTCGGTGCCGTTGAGATTGTCCGGAAAGGGCGCGCCATAGAGGAGCCGTGCGGCGAGATCGACGCCGATGCCGTCCGGCAGGATGAGGAAATCGTCGAGCGCCTCGGCGAAGGCCGGGTCTGAATGGGCGATGTTGGCATTGTGGGCGTTGAGGAAACTGACCTTGGTGAAGCGCCGCTCGGCGATCAGGCGGGTGAGCAGGGCGATGGCATCGTCCCAACGGATGGCGAGCACGGAGATGCCAAGGATCGTCTTCAAGCTGTCGAGCCCGAATGCGGCGCGGGCGGTGTGCATATTCATGCGAACACCTCCTGCCTGACGGCCCCGAGTTTTTCCAAGCCGAGCCGGATGGCGACGTCCAGCGCCTTGACCTGCTGGTGATGGAACGCGCCGCCATCGACGTCCCGGACGCCGGCGGCCGCAGCCTCCAGGGCCCTGGCGAAGCCGGCCGGATCGTCGGTGACGATGCAATTGTCGGGGCGATGGTCGATGCCGCGCAATGAGCGGCTGGTGGCGACCGAGGGCAGGCCGAGTTCGAAGGTCTCGATGGTCTTCAGCTGCACGCCGCTGCCCGCGGTGCTGATCAGCGGGATGACAGCCGCGCCGCACACGAACGCCCTGGCATCCGGGACACGGCCGACAAACTCGACGCCCGGATGCGTCGAGGTGACGCCTGAGGGCATGTGGCCGGCGATGCGGATGCGAAAACCGGGCCGCAGATGCGGCACCACCTTGCCCAGGAACCAGTCCAGGCCGATGCGGTTCGGCTGCCAGGTCCAGGTGCCGATCAACGCAGCGTCGCAGTCGATCCGGCGCGGGCCGTTGCGGGTTGGCGCCTTGGCGCCGGTCACCAGCGGCAGCACCGCCGATCGGTCAGCGGCAGCGACGCCGAGTGCCGCCCGGTCTTCCTCGGCCAGCGTGAAGACAAAGCGCGCGCGGCGGCAGAGACGCTCTTCCACGACCTTGAGCAGCCTTGCCTCGCGGCGGAACAGCAGGCGCTGGAAGGGGCCGCCGGCAGCAGCCGCGTTCTCCCGCGCCGAGAGATGCTCGACATTGTGGGCGACGAAGACAGAAGGCTTGTCTTCGAAGAGCTTTTCGAAGGCGCCGGCGAACTGGACGGAATTCAGCACATAGCCATCGAACGGCCCGGCCCGCTCGAGAGCGGCCTGCACTTCGCGCTCGGACACCGCACGCAGCTTGACCGAGGCGAAGGTGAGGCCCGACAGCATGGCCTTGCCGACCCAGGCGAGCTTTTGCAGCGCTGAGGCGCTTTCCGTGCGCACGTCGATCGCACCCAGCACCACGGTGTTTTCCGGATCGGCCGCGGCCTTCCCGGGCCAGGTGAAACCGATGACCGTGACGCGCGCGCCGGCGCGCCGCAACGCAGCGATGATCGCAGCATTGGCGATCTCGTAGCCCGAGGCGAGAGCGCCGTCGGGCACGATCGATGTAACGAACAGCAGATGCATCTCACCTATCCTGTGGTGTAGCCGGTAGCAAAGCGCGGTGAACCCTTGATTAAGCGAGCACAATCAACGGCCAAACGCCCCTGCCCGACGGGCCTCTCCGTGCAAGGTGATTAACGAAACCTTATCACCGTGGTGCTACCAGAACGCGACTCACCATGTGGTTGGACACGGATGATCCCTTTGCCATCGGATGGTTCGGTATCGATCGCTGGACGGTCTCCCCGGCTTAACGTGGAGGCTGTCGAAGCGGTCGTCACCTTGCCGACCTTCAAGCGGCCCGAACAGGTGCTGGAAACGCTGGCTTCGCTGCGCGCACAGCGGACCGGCAGGCGCTTTGCCGTCATCGTCATGGAGAACGAAGCCGAGGCGCGGGAAGGCGCCAAGGCGGTGCTGCCGCTGTTCGAGCGCGGCGAGATGCCGGGCATGGTCATCATCGCGCATGAGCGCGGCAATTGCAGCGCCTACAATGCCGGCTGGCAGACGGCGATCCTGCACTTTCCGAACTTCAGGCATCTGCTGGTCATCGACGATGACGAGATCGCCGATCCGCACTGGCTGGAACGCATGTGCACGGCTGCCGAGACGCTCGGCGCCGATATTGTCGGCGGCCCGCAAGTGCCTGTCTTCGCAGACGCTGCCCATGCGAGATGGGCCGACCATCCGGTGTTCGCGCCGCCCTACCGCGAGACGGGACGCGTGCCGGCGCTCTATTCGTCCGGCAATCTTCTGGTCGGCCGTAACGTGCTGATCGCCATGGGGCCGCCCTTCCTCGATCTCAGATTCAACTTCATGGGCGGCGGCGACTCCGACTTTCTCAGCCGGGCGGCGCAGAAGGGCTTTGTGCTCGGCTGGTGTGCCGAGGCCAAGGTTCGCGAGACCGTCCCGGCGCGGCGCGTCGAGGCCAACTGGGTCCGGGCCCGCAGCCTGCGCAACGGCGTGATCTCGACGCTGGTCGAGAAGAAGAAGCGCGCCGGCACGCCGCTGGCCGGCGCCAAGGTGTTGGCGAAAAGCCTGGCGCTGCTGGCCGCTTCGCCGTTTCGCGGCCTGATCCGGCTGGCGCGCACAGGATCGCCGGCGATCGCCATCTACCCCGTCCATGTGGCGCTCGGCCGCGTGCTGGCCGAATTCGGATATGCCAATGAGCAGTATCGCCAGCCCGAGAAAAACTGAGCGCGCGCCGCTCAGCGACGCGTTCACGCGCGACGGCGTGGCGACGGCCATCGCCGCACTTCTGTTCACCGTCATCATGGTGTCCTTCCGCCCGTTCCAGCCCGCAGGCGCCGAACTCACCGGCGACGGCGGCGACATCGTCAACCAGCTCGGCTTCGGTTCGCTCGGCGCCGTTTCGATCTTCTCGCTGATGGCCTTTGCCGATCCGCGCATCGTGCGCTCGCTGTTCAGCCTGTCCTGGGTGCTGATGCTGGGTTTCTTCTTCCTGTCGGTGGTGCTGGCGACCGACCCGCCCTCGGCGATGCGCGCCGCGTCCTTCACCATGATCGGCATCTTGACCATGGCAACGATCCTGGCCCTGCCGCGTGACGCCAAGTCCTTCTCGAAAGTCATCATCTTCACCGCCGTGGTGGTGATGGGCCTTTCCTATGTCGGCCTGATCGTCTTTCCGCTCGAAGCGCTGCACACGGCCGATTCCCAGGAGCCCGAACATGCGGGCCTGTGGCGCGGCGTGTTCACCCACAAGAACATCGCCGGCCCGATCATGGCCTGCTTCAGTTTCGCGGGCCTCTACCTCTATCGGCGCGGGCAACGCTGGTGGGGCGCGGGAATCTTCTGCGCGGCGATGATCTTCATGCTGCACACAGGCTCCAAGACCACCGCCGGCCTGGTGCCGTTCTCGATCCTGATCGTCGTTCTGCCGAGCCTGATTGGCATGCGGCTCGGCACGCCGATCCTGTTTACACTGGCGATCATCGCCACCGCGGTCGGCACGCTGGGCATCGTCTTCCTGCCGCCGGTGAAGCATCTGGCGGCGATCTATTTTCCCGACATGACCTATACCGGCCGCACGACGCTGTGGGAGTTCGCCGGCTCGATGCTGGCGAAGAAACCCTGGACCGGCTACGGCTATGAGAGTTTCTGGGGCACGCCCCTGCTGCTCAACCAGGACCAACCCTTCGACCGGCCGTGGGACATCCGGACCATCGTGCACGGCCATGACGGCTATCTCGACATCGCCGTGTTGATGGGCATCCCCGCCCTTTGCGTGGCGGCCTACACCTTCCTCATCGCGCCACTGCGCGACTACATGCGCATTCCGCTGCGCAAGGAAAATATCTATCTCGGCGACTTCTTCATGATGGTGGTGCTGTTCACCGCGCTTAACGCTTTCCTCGAAAGCTTCTTCTTCCATCGCGGCGACCCGGTCTGGCTGTTCTTCGTGCTCGGCGTGCTTGGCCTGAGGCAAGTGTCGCTGCGGCCGATCCCGGTGCGTGGCTGCCGCCCGGCCTGACAGGGGCTTCCCCAGGGAACCGTGAGCGTCTATGTCAAAGCCTTCCTTCGGAGGGCTTTCGATGACGATCAGGCTTGTTCTCGCCGGCTGTGGCAATATGGGTTACGCCATGCTTTCGGGCTGGCTGAAATCCGGCAAGCTCGCGCCCTCGGCGGTTTTCGTGGTCGAGCCCAATGCGGAGTTGCGCCAGCGCGCTGCGACGCTCGGCTGCGCCACATCAGCGGATGCCAATGAGATTCCAGCCGATGCGGTGCCAGATCTCGTCGTCATCGCGGTAAAACCCCAGGTGATCCGCGACGTCACCGCCGCCTACAAGCGTTTTGGCGACGGGCGGACCACATTCGTCAGCATCGCCGCCGGCACGCCAGTCGCCACCTTCGAGGACATCCTCGGCGGCCGCGCGCCTGTCGTGCGCTGCATGCCCAATACGCCGGCTTCCATCGGCAAGGGCATGATGGTGGTGTTTTCCAACCCGCTCGTCTCCGATGATACCAAGCGCTTTGTCGCCGACCTGCTGTCGGCCAGCGGCGAAGTGACCACCATCGACGACGAGGGCCTGATGGATGCGGTGACCGCCGTGTCGGGATCGGGGCCGGCCTATATTTTCCACTTCATCGAAGCGCTGACCGTGGCCGCCGAGAAGGCGGGGCTGCCTGGTGCAACCGCCAGGCTGCTCGCCATGCAGACGGTCTATGGGGCCGCCTCGCTTGCCGCCGAAAGCCAGGAGGAACCGGGCGTGCTGCGCCAGCAGGTGACCAGCCCCAATGGCACGACGGCAGCGGCGCTTGGCGTGCTGATGGGCGAGGATCGGCTGACCAAGCTGCTGACACAGGCAGTCGAGGCGGCTCGGCTGCGGTCGATCGAACTGGGGAAATAGAGCGCATGTCCGGCTAAGCGAGATCCGTATGTGAGAAGTCGTTGCCTTTGTAGAGCAAAACTGAGCCGTGGCTCTTCGCGCAAGTATAGGACAAGCAATCGGCAAGGTTGACCTGCGCGGGGTGCCCACGTCCCTTTCCGTAGTCTGAAAACGCTTGGATGGCGAGTTTGGCATCGCCGGCGCCGATCGGCACGATTTCGATTTCGGCTTCGCGCAGAAACGCGTCTATCGCCGCTTCCGCAACCAGCGGCTCGATAGCAAGCATGGTGGAAACCCACATCGCTGCTTCAAGCACGACCAGCGCGGAAGTAACCTTGCGTGGTGCTGCGGCGATCCTGTTACTCCATTCGCCGGCATCCGCTTCTGCCGAAAGAATTGCGACGACCACGGAGGTGTCGACGAACATCAGGGATGTCCCCACATGTCGTCGATCTCATCCTGGCTCACAGGCCGGCCGCCGCGGCCGGCTTTGGTCTTAAGGTCATCGGCGATCGCAGCCAGCCGCTTCGCCAGGGGAATGCGTCCGCTTTCCCGTTCCAGTTCCGACTCAAGCGCTTCGATAACCGCTTCGGTCATTGAAATCTTGCGTTTGGCAGCGAGTCGCTGTGCCAGGTCACGCGCACGCGGGTCTCTGATCTGGAGGTTCATTAGTCGATCCTCGGCGACATTTGCCACTACAAGATAGTGCACTGTCATGACGGCGACACAGCGACCTATTTTCCGTACAGCATCTCGTCCTGCAGCCGGCGCAAGGCGAACAGCTTCGTCATCGGGTCGGGCGCGGCGTTGTCGGCGGTCAGCAGTTCGCCCTTCCTGACCGGTTTCAGCACCTTGCCGCCCTCGAGCAGGCCGACCGGTACGGCGCGTTGGGCTCGGGCTTCGCCGACGGTCATGGTCCAGGAACGGTAGCAGGTCTCGCCGATGGCGTCGAAGGTCTCGCCGGCTGCCAAGTCCCGCTTGGCGACCGCGCAGACCTCGGCGACCGGCCTTGGCAGTGGCACCATATCGGGCTTGCCGAAAAGCACGATACGGGCGGCGGTCAGCGGCACTTCCAGTGACGTCAGATGATAGGGTCGGAACAGGCTGTAATAGGGACCGTGGCCGATATGCAGATCGTCCATGCGCTCGATGATGCGCGGATGCGTCGCCTCGACGATGACGAAGACACCGGGCGCCACACCCTTGCCGATGGTGTAGTCGACGACGCCTTTTTTCAACAACAGCCCGCCATCCTCGCGCGGGATCAGCACCTTGACGAGATCGTCGCGGTCGGCCTTCGGGCCATGCATGCCGGGCACATCGGGCACGAGGCCGGTGGCGTTGGCGATGGCGCACATCTCGACCATGGTTTTCGAACCGTCGACGAACTCGACCAGCATGCGCGGGTTCATGTTGCGGCGGATCGCTTCCTCGCGATAGTCGTCGGGCATGGCGTCGTGGTTGAGCGGGTTGTTCTTGCCCTTGCCGGCCGAAACGATGGTCAGGCCGAGGGCGGAGGCGAACTCGATCAATTCCATGCAGCTCGAAGGTTCGTCGCCGGCGCCGACCGAATAGACGACGCCAAGCCGGTCGGCCTGCTGCTTCAGATAGCAGCCGATGGTGACGTCGGCCTCGACATTCATCATCACCAGATGCTTGCCATGCTCCATCGCCATCAGGTCGAAATCGGCGGCGACGCCGGGTTTTCCCGTGGCGTCGATGACGACGTCGATCAGCGGATTGGTGACCAGCATCTCGTTGGAGGTGACGGCGATCTTTCCTGCCTCGATGGCCGCGGTGACTTTCGATGCCGCGTCTGCCTCGACTGCCATCGCCTCGTCGCCATAGGCGATGCGGATGGCGTCACGCGCGGTGTGCGGGCGCCGCGTCGAGACGGCGCAGACCGAAATGCCCGGCATCAGCATGCCTTGCGTGACGAGGTCGGTGCCCATCTCGCCCGAACCGATAACACCGATGCGCACCGGACGACCCTCGGCGGCGCGGCTGGCGAGATCGCGGGCAAGCCCGGTCAAGGCGACATTGGTCATGCGTGAGATGTCCATGGTTCTTGATTTTGGATGCGGCAATAGCAGGGAACCACCCGCTTTTGCCAACGAAACCGTTCTAACCTGGCTTCAGACCACCCTGACGTAGCTCGTCATGCCCGATTTCTGGTGCTCGATAATGTGACAGTGCAGCAGCCAGTCGCCGGGATTGTCGGCGACGAAGCCGAGCTGAACCTTCTCATTGGGCTGGATGAGATAGGTGTCCGAAATCAGCGGCTGCACCGGCCGCGTCGAGGACGACAGCACCTTGAAGCTCATGCCGTGCAGATGCATCGGATGCGATTGCGGCGTTAGGTTCTCCATGTCGATGACATAGCTCTTGCCGAGCTTCAATTCGGCCAGCGGCGCGGTCGGATCGGATGTATCGCCTGGCCACGGCACCTTGTTGATGGCCCAGAAACTGTAGCCGAGCGAACCGCAGATGCCGTCGCTCGGGACGTTTTCCGCCGTGGCGCTGAGCGCCAGCGAAATATGCTGGACGGCGGCGAGGTCCACCTCCGCCACCGGATTGACCTCCAGCGGTGCAACATCGCGAACATCCCGCTTGAGCGACCTGCCCGTCGCGCGCACGGTCGCCAGGATTTTGGGCTTGGTGCCCCTGACATCGCGCAGGCTCACCACCGCGCCCTCCTGATCGGGCATGCGGATGGCGAGCTCCATGCGCTGCCCCGGCCCAAGCAGCAAGGCATCGGGCGAAAAACGCTCAGGTACCGGATTGCCGTCCAGCGCCATCACGATCGCCTCGGCGCCGTCGACGCGAAAGGCATAGATGCGCGTGACATCGGTGATGGCGACGCGCAGCCGCATCAGGCCTCCGGCCGGCGCGTCATAGTGCGGCTGGTCGAGCCAGTTGGCGGTGCGCACCGTGCCGTAAGTACCGGTTTTCGCGGCATCGCGCGGCCGGAACTGGTCGATGAACTGGCCGTCGTCGCCAAGACGCCAGTCGCGCAGATTGAGGACGAATTCGGCGTCGAATTTCGGATCGTTCGGGTTTTCGACAACGATCACGCCGGTCAGGCCGTGGCCCATCTGCTCCAGCGTGTTGCAATGCGGGTGATACCAGAAGGTGCCGGCGTCGGGCGGCGTGAAGGCGTAGTCGAAATGATCGCCGGTGTAGACGTAAGGCTGCACCAGGAAGGGCACGCCATCCATCTTGTTGGGCAGGCGAATGCCGTGCCAGTGGATGGTCGTGGGATCATCGATGGAGTTGACCAGACGCGCCGCGAAGGGTTCGCCCTTCCTCATCCTCAGCACCGGCGGCATTCCGGCATCGCCGTAGGTCAGCACATTGTTGGTCGGGCCGATATCCATCAGCGAGGCCTGGATCTTGGCCGTCTGCAGCACCACCGGTTCCGGGCTCGCGGCGGCGAGGCTGCCAAGCCTGCCGATGGCCGAAAGCCCCACTCCGGTTGCGCCAGCGATGGCGGCCGTTTTCAAGAGCCCGCGGCGTGTCCATCCAGTCATTCAGCGCTCCAACCGCAAAGCCTGGGATTTATCGTCGCCTTGGATCACAGGCGAGCCACCAGTGCAAATGCCGATATTGGCACACCGCGTCTCGCCAATGCCATGGCGACGAGATGGCATCCCCTCGGGAGCGTTCGCCCCCTATTTGAAACTGGCGATGGGCAGGAATTTCACCGCGGAGCCGGTGAAGCGGCGGTGATCCGACGTCTGTCCCCGCGGCTGAAACCCGTCGAGATAGACCTGCTCCGGCGCCGTGCGGATGAAATTGGCTGCAATGATGGGCGCTGCTGCCGCGCCGGTTCCTCCGGGGATGCCGCGTCCCGCCACGGGCGCAATCACGGCGGTGGCCTCGGTATCGAGGCGTGGTTGGACACGATCGGCCTTGGGGCTGGTCCTGACACGATCCTCGGGTTTCGGTGCCGGGACGGCAACCTGCTGAGCGGCCGATCCATCAAGGACGGTATCGGGGTGGTGCATGGCCAGCAATGCAGCGACGGCATCGGCGGATTTGACCGCTTCCGGCTGACGCATCGCGCTTGCCTCATTCCGCGGCCGCCATGTCGGCAACGGGATGTTGAGCGCCACCTTGTCCGGCGCGGCGCTCGCGGCATCCGTCTTGCCCAAGGGCATTTCGGCATTGGCCACCACCGGCTTGGGCGCGGAGAGTTCGGCCCGCGCCGTGGACGCGCTGGCCATCGCCAACGTTGCGTTTTGCGGGGTCGCAATGCTGGCCGTGGCGACGGCGCGCGGGGCGAAGGCGGGCAACGGCACCGCGCTGGGCGCCATGGCCATGACGATCGCTTCCGGCGACTTGCCCTTCTGCTCGGCGAGCGGTTCTTCGGCCGCACCGGCGGAAGCCATCTGGATGTCCGCCCGCTGGGCCTCCTGCGGCGGCACGGTGGCGATGCCTTGCCCCGCGGTCTTGGGTTCAACGGACTTGGCCGGTTTGCGTGGCGCGGGCGCTGCTTCGGCGATATCCTCGGACTCGTCGGCGCCGCGCCCGCCCAGAAGCGTCGCCAGCAGGCCGCGCGACTTGCGCTGGCCGCCATCGGCGCTTGCCAGCTCGATATTGGGCGTGCCGGCGGCCTTGCGCGATTTGTAGGCGGCAAGCGCCTGGTCGTAGCCGGGCAGCGGCCTGCCGTCGCTCGGCACATGCAGTGTGTTGCCGTTCGGGAAGACCCTGGCAAGTTCCTGGCGGCTGATGCCCGGCCAATGCCGCACATTGCCGACATCCATGTGAATGAAAGGCGAGCCGGAGGTGGGATAATAACCGACGCCGCCGCCCTGCATCCTGAGGCCGATGTCGCGCAGCTTTTTCAGCGGCACATCCGGCAGGAAGAAATCCATGGCGCGGCCGACCATGTGCTGGCTCTCCCGGGCCACGCCCTTAGAGCGGCTGCGCAGCATGGCGTTGGTCGCCGGCGAGCGATAGGCGCTGACGACATGAATATAGCCGGTCGAGCCGCTGGCACGATAAGCCTGCCAGACGAGGTCGAGCAGGCGCGGATCCATCCTGGTCGGCTCGTTGCGGCGCCAGTCGCGCAGCATGAAACTGATCTTCTTCAATCCCGCCTGATCGTAGCGCCCGTTGCGCTTGAAGACGATCTCGGCCTTCTCGCCGGTATGCAGATGCTGGATCTTCAAGGCGCGCGTCTCGGCGAACGCACTGGTGACGCACAGGCAAAGCAACGCGACGGCAATGGCCGGCAACCATGTCCAACGATGGGAGGCGTCGGGCGCGTTCTGTTCGCTTTCAGTCACGGTCATGCCTTGCACATGGTTTTTGTTTCGGGCGATTTGACGACTTCGCCGCAAGCGGCTTTCTTTCGAACAGCCCTCACCAGGCACGCGGGCATCCGTCCTTGCCCTGTCGATGAACAGCATCTTGGTTAACGAATCGTGTTCGCGCCGAGACCGAACCTTGCCCCGGAATGACTTCAACCGACCGCTTCAGCGGAACAGATATTTCGAGACTTCCGGATTGCCGCGCCGCCACATGACATTGTCCAGGAAGTAGTGGTGCACGTTGATGAAGATCCAGGCGATGAAGAGGAAGAGCGACGAGCCGAGCACGGCCTTGTTGTAGGGAACCAGGTCGGCCAACGCCATCGGCACCAGCCAGAAACCGAGCGCTCCGAGGATTGCACCGACCAGGATGAAGGCCAGCACCCGCAGCCTGTAGCGTGGTCCGAGAATGGCGAAGACCTTCAACGGTGACTTCTCGACGGCATCCGCGCGGTCGCGCTCGACATTGGTCTGGTAGCGCCAGACCACGGCCAGATACTGCAACGAATGCATCGCCGGCACGACGAGCAGCCAGAGCGGGTTCAGCGTCACGAACAGGATCCAGGCATAGAGGGACACGACGTAGGCGACGACGCCGTTATAGGGCAGCGCGCCACCATGCTTGCGCCAGCGGTTGATGAACATCACGGCGGTTGCCGCCGAGGAGGCGGCGGCGATCGACATGGCGATGGTGATGAGCCATGGCGGCACCGCGAAGGTGTAATAGTCCAGACCCCAGAACTGCCTTTGGGTGATCACCACATTCGTCTGAAGCCAGGCGAACAGCCAGACGGCGTAGCCGTTGAACAGCAACACCTTCTTGTCCTGATCGCTGAAGAATTTGCGCTTCAGCACCGCATCCACCATCAGCATGCCGTAACCCTGCTTGACGTAATGCCAGCCGACGAAAAAGCCCATCGCGTTGGTCGCGTTGCCGAGCAGGCGGGCGTTGCCCGTCAGCGCGCCAAAGGCAAAGAAGGCAATCATCGCCAGCGGCACGACAATGCCCGCGAGAATATAGCGGATCTGGAGGCTCCGGCCGTAACCCTGACCGCGCACCTTGCGCGCGAAATTGCGATAGAAGATCTGGTACGAATGACCGAAATGCGGCTGGTTTATGAGGTGCGAGAGCAAGAACATCGTCAGCGTCACGGTGGCTTCATACCGCAGCGGCAGGAAATACAGGACCGGCAGGATGAAAAGCGCGCTTCCGCCAAGCATGAAGAAGTCGATGAACGGCCCAAAGAGATATTTTTGCGGGGCGGCCGCGACTGAAGTTGGGGTGTCCGCCGAAAGGTGAAGTGCCATGGTGCCTTCTCCCCCTGTGGTGGTCTATTTAGCCATCGACCTGGTTGCTCGGCAAGATGCTCAGTCCCGAACAGGCGGCGTGGCGGAGGACACGTGCTAGATGGGCAGGCCGACAGATGCGAGCTTGGGCGGCGCCGAACGCTTCATGGAAGCAAGCGACAAGCTCTCGCGGACCGAGCCCTCTGGCTAAGTGGCAGGTGTTGGAAAACGTCGGCGGCCTCGATGGCTCGAATAAGGCGGCGCGAAAGCTAGTCGTCGCGCACGGCACTAGGTAGCTCGAGGTGACCTCGACGTGCCGGCTTCTAATCTTGCGGCTGATGCTCCCATGCTCAACCTTCTGACAATCGCTACCGACAGCAACCCAATAGCGGCACCGACGATCACGTCGACCAAATGATGTCCGCCTTCCGGCAGTGTGGACACGATCATGACGGCGTTGACTATGAGAGCCGCCACAAAAAGCGGGCGAATGTCACGCAAGGCGTAGACGACCAGAATTCCTAACGCGGTGTGGAACGACGGAAATGTTACGAGCCCCTCCGCATTTGCCACGATTAGGTCGTATGGGGCGCCCGAACGAAGCGACAACAGCGTGGAGTAGTGCCACATGCCGGCCTGCGCAGTTAGGTGGCTGAATAGTTCCGGAGCCGGTTTGTAAAACGCATAGGCGCCGGCTGTTGGAAAGATGGCCATTAAGGGGCCGGTGAAAAGCGACGATACTGCCATTAGGGCGATAAATTCGAACACACGATCCTGTCGTAACCTTATCAGATGAAGGCATAGGACAATCGGCACCTGGGGGCCTAGTGCGTGGTAAGCCCAGAATAGCACAGAACTCCAAACAGCGCTTTTATTGCTCGCGGCGAGGAACCCAAGCCAGTCGAAGCCCAGCTTCGCGTCGAGAGACGCGAGTTGGTCATCCAAGAGCGGCCTCGCTGTTGCGGTCGCAAGATACATGAACACGGATGTTGCAACGGTCAACGGTATGAATGCCACAGCCGCTGACACCAACATAATTGACAACTTCGAAAGATACCTGAGGGTCAGGGCCATTGGCTTGGTGTCGGACCCGACCCGCTTAAGAGCGAATCTTGCAATAGCCCACGCGGTGATCAGGCTGATGGCGATTTGCCCTAGATCGAACCAATTCTTTGTCGAGAAAGCGACGGTCGAGAATGGGATCCAAAAAACGTCAATCAAGCCGAAAAAGCAGATGACGGAGGCGATGACCACAAGGTGATTTCGCGTTCCCCCGTCCATCTCGGTGGATGCAACGTTACTATGCGCGCGGAGCAGAATCATGAGGCAACTCGGCTCTCTTGGACCCCGGAACAACACGGCGGTGCCACCGCCACCTATATATAGATGATACTGAGGGGATAAGCATCGGCGTCGATCGCAGGTAATCATCGTACTCGGGGAAGGTTTGCCGCAGGATGGCCTCCTCATTCCTGGCGCGCCGAAACTGCAACAGAAACTGCAGCGCGCCCAAAGCTACGATCAGCACTGAAAGATGCGAAAGGATCATCCCGAGAACGAATACCGCCTCACAAATGTAAAGCGGATGCCGGACGATGGAGTACGGGCCCGTGGTAACCAGGCGACGAGCTGTTGCCATGAGAGAGAAAGAACGGCCCAGCCAATAAAGACAGAAAATCGCACTGGCCGTGCCGATGAAGACCAAGCAAAGAGCCGCGCCTTGTGCCACCTCACTTTGCAATGCCGGCGTCAGGATCAATGCTAGCAGGATCATAAATGTTCCAGCTACCGAGGTTACTCTGGGCTCAATTCCCCGTGCGGTTCCCTTCGGCGGAAGGCGGGTGATTGTCATCACAAGCTGCAACAAGAGAAACACGGTTGATGTCAGTTGGGTGACGACTGCGAGCGAACTTGCTGAGGTATCCTGACGGAAATAGAGGAGCAAGGGTATCGCGCCGGACGTCGCTAACATCGTCATGACAACGACAATGGCGATACGGCCAAAAAAATCCTCGTTCAACATTTCCCGTCCCCTACCTAAGGAATCATTGAAACATCTCTTCCGCGCCCCGACAAGAAGATGGTTTGCAAAGAGTTAACGGCTCTGCCATCTCAACTTTTGATTAATCTGTCCGGCCTATCATGGCCGCATGCCGAACCTTCTCCCAATGCTTCGCGTCCTGGCCCCGACCTCGATTGCGATTTCAGCTATAGTGGTGATCGCACTCAATCCTCACAGCGCGTCGTTTGCGTTCTGGTTGGCGTTGCCTGTAAATGCAGCAGGATGGCCCGCGCCTCGTACAGCAGAGCGAACTGCCTCGGTTCAATTGAGCCGATCCAGGATCCCCGAACTGGTCGCAATCACCAGAGTTTTGTAGATTTCGAAGGCTATCGTGCAGATAGCGGCCATCGAAATCGGCACCCCAAACGGCACAACCCCCTTGTGATCCAGATACTGAACGTAAAGGCGGAAAGCGCTTTGCGGCAGCATGAACGGAAGTTTTACGACGGCGGCCGTAGCAACGGCAAAAAGCAGCAGCAGAACCGAGAACATTATTAGGTCGTTTCCGCCGATCAGCAGGGGCACGACCGCCATCAGCTTGACGTCGCCGGCCCCGACCTTGCGCAGCGCCCAGAACGGGAAGAGTGCGACAAACAACAGAAGCCCGGCCATGGCGCTCAGCCCCATGTCCCACCACGATCCGGACTGGAGCGACGGCAGCAACAGCGATCCCGCTCCCAGGCAGAGCAGCAGTAGGACATCACGATTAGCTATCTTCTGGGTGGTGAAGTCGAACCACGCAATCCATGCGAGCAGAGGGATGGCGAGCACCTTCAGCAGCAGCGATTCGATGAGCAGCATGCTAGCGCTCGATGTTCTGCACGCTGGACGACAGCAGCTTCAGATTGTTGGCGACCGTCGGATCGTTGGGCGCCAATTCATAGGCCTTGAGGAAATTCGCGCGGGCATCCTGCAGCTTGCCGCGCAGCAGGTAGGAATAACCGACATTGTTGTAATATTCGGGTGACGCGCCAACCAGCTTGAAGGCCCTGCTATAGGCCCGGTCGGCGAGGTCGAAGCGGCGGATGCGATCGCACGAAGCGGCTAAACCCATCCAGGCGCCGCCGTCATTGGGGGCCAGTTGCGTCGCCTTGAAGAATAGCGCGCCGGCGTTGCCGTAATTTTCCGCCCGAAACTGGTTCGTGGCTTCGGCCACGGCCTGGTCCGAGGCGTAG
Organism: Mesorhizobium sp. WSM4312; assembly: GCF_002294875.1. Lineage (NCBI taxonomy): Bacteria > Pseudomonadati > Pseudomonadota > Alphaproteobacteria > Hyphomicrobiales > Phyllobacteriaceae > Mesorhizobium > Mesorhizobium sp. WSM4312. Next base: position 59,113 of record NZ_NSFU01000024.1, read on the forward strand.
TACTCGACGTTGCCGACTGTCTTCAGCCCGTCGAAGGCATCGCCAAAGGACGTGACGTCGCCTTTCGACGGCTCGTTGGTGCGCACGACACCGTCGGTGCTGTCCGCACCATTCGTTTGGCAACCGGCAAGCGCCATCAAAAGACTGGCCGCGGCTACGGCTGCGAGGCGCATTGGCCCTGTCATTTTATCCCCCAAGAGTCCGCCGACTCCGTTTTGGAACCAAAGCATATAAACATTTAGAAGAAAATGCCCTTCATCCGGATAACGGCTGGCAAAATGATGACCATCATCACCGTTGGGAAGATGCAAAGCCCCAATGGAATCATCATCTTGACCGGTAGAGAATTGGCACGCTCCTCGGCATTCATGATTCTCTGCCCTCGCATTTCGTCGCTGTAGACGCGCAAAGCGTCCGTCAAACTGGTGCCGAGTTCCTCGGATTGCCGGAAGAGCACAGCCAGGGCTCGTGCCTCTTCAAGTCCAACGCGGTCAGACAGTTCGCGCAGCGCTTCGCGCAGCGGTTTGCCGGCGCGCAACTGCAGATTCATGATCGCAAGCTGGATGCCCAGCCATTTGTGGGTGCCGGCCAGTTCGCTACCAACACGCTCGACCGCCGCCTCCAGACTCATGCCGGCGTCGGCACAGGTGATCATCATGTCCATGAAATCGGGAAAGCCGCGACGATAGATCTGCTTTTGCTTACTCTCGAACCTGTCCAACGCGATACTTGGGATGACTATGCAGGCCAACCCGAAAAGCGCGGAGCCAGCAAAAGTAATGACCCCCGGCAGATGAGATGGCAGCAGCTTCGACAGGATTGTATAGGTCAAAACAAAACCTACACAGACCGCAGCCAGGCGAGATAACGTATAGATCAGCGGAGCGCTATGCTGATAGAAACCGGCGCGAAATAGTTTTGCCTCAAGCGCGCTTGGCTCATTCCTCTCCTTCTCCATGGTTCGAAAATATGCCTCGACGGGACGCTGCGCCGATATCTTGGCAAGCTGCTCCTGCCCCAGGATCGACCGGCGGTCGGTCCTACCTTCGGCGACCAGGCTTTGCGCGACCAACCTTCGCGTCTGCAGCGCTGGCAAGAAGACGATGGCTCCGAACAGGAAGAGCGCCACTGCGGCCACAAAGACAGTGATGGAGAGCAGAAGGCTCAGGCTATCCGCATTTGTAAACAGGTTTATGGCGAGCCTCCCATCAAAAATCAAAATTGACCATGCGATACATGATGAAGTCCCCCACCAAGGCCCACAAACCGAAGGTGAAAAATACTGGGACAATCAATGGACTATCCCACACACCGCCATAGTAACTCGGGGCCACGACCATAAGGATACCAAACATCACAAGTGGAAACAGTGAGATGATCCATGCGGACATTCGTCCCTCGGACGAGAGTGCTTTGATTTTCGAACGAAGTTTCTGCCGCTCGCGAAGCACCGACGAAAGGTTCGAAAGGATCTCGGTCAGATTGCCACCCGTTTTGGCCTGAATGGAAAGCGACACGGACAGCAAATGAAGGCCTTCGAAGCCGACCCGTTGCGACAATTTCCGCGCCGCCTGTTCAATGCTGAGGCCAAAGGTGATTTCGTCGGAAACGATGCCGAATTCGGTTCCGAGCGGATCAGGCATCTCGCGCGCAACGAGGCTGATCGCAACGGTAGCCGGATGTCCGGCCCGCAACGAACGGACAATCATGTCGAGGGCGTCTGGCAATTGCTTGGCAAATTTCTGAATTCGCTTGCTTCGGGCACGGCGGAGAACGAGAAGCGGCAGCACAAATCCGATCGCCACAAAAATCAGGACGGAGGAAAAAGCGGAAAAGCGCAGAACAAGAAACAACAGCAGCGCCAATGCAAGACCAGCCACGATAAACATCGCAGCGAAAGACAGTGGGTTTCCGGTAATGCCTGACTGTGTGTAGAGTCTGTTCAATCCAACCAGACGAAACAGAAAATCACCCGCATCGGTTAGCCCGCGTTCACGCAGCAGGCCTTGCAACGCCTGCTCGGCCGGAACCTCATCCGCCAATCGCCGTAGCCGGTGATTAATGACATTAACGCGCGACCGGCGCTTGGCAAAGGAAAGATAGAGAGCTTCGCCAGCGAGAATGACCGAAGCTGCCGCGAGCATATAGATGAAATAAAGCAGTGACTGGCCGGTCAACATCAGAGCGCAACCTGCGGATTGAAAGCATCCTTGGCAAAGTGGTGGCCGAGGGTCGCCGCTTCCTGGGCAAAGCGCGGACGGACCCCGGTAGCGCGAAATTCGCCGACGATCTTGCCTTCGGCGGTGACATCGCGCCGTACAAAATGGTAGATTTCCTGAAGCTGGACGACGTTGCCTTCCATGCCGGTGATTTCCGATATGGAGGTGACGCGCCTGCCGCCATCCGAAAGACGCTGCGTCTGCACAATGATGTCGAGGGCGGATGCAATCTGCGCCCGGATGGAATCGTTGCTCATTGGCATGCCAGCCATACCGACCATCTGTTCGAGCCTCGATATGGCGTCGCGCGGCGTGTTGGCGTGGATGGTGGTCATCGAGCCTTCATGGCCGGTGTTCATCGCCTGCAGCATGTCGAAGGCTTCCTCGCCGCGCACCTCGCCGACGATGATGCGGTCAGGCCGCATGCGTAGTGCGTTCTTCAGCAACTCGCGCTGGCGAACCTCGCCCTTGCCCTCGACATTGGGTGGGCGCGTCTCCAGACGCCCGACATGCGGTTGCTGCAGTTGAAGCTCCGCCGCGTCCTCGATGGTGATCAGGCGCTCCCTCGACGGGATGTAGCTCGACAGCGCGTTGAGCAAGGTCGTCTTGCCGCTGCCGGTGCCGCCAGAAACCAGGATCGATTTGCGCGCCTGCACAGCGATGCGCAGCAGATCAACCATCGGCGGGCGGATGGAATTGAATGCGATCAAGCGATCAAGCGAAAAGGGGTTTTTGGAGAATTTGCGGATCGAGACCAGCGGCCCGTCCACCGAGATCGGCCGGACAGCTATATTGACGCGTGAGCCGTCCGCCAGACGGGCATCGACCATCGGCGCCGATTCGTCGACGCGCCTCCCGATCGCCGAGACGATCTTGTTGATGACGCGTAGGAGATGGGCCTCGTCGCGGAAGCGGATCGCGGTTTCCTCGATCACACCATATCGCTCGATGAAGACGCGCTTGTGGGTATTGATCAGAATGTCGGCGATCGAGTCATCCTTGAGCAACGGCTCGATAGGCCCCAGGCCCAGCATTTCGTCAGCAGTGTCACTGGTCAATTGATCGAGTTCGCGGGCGTTCAGCGGTACACTGCGGCCGCGCACGAACTCGCGCACGATGGGGCGGATTTCGTTCAGGATTTCGTCCTTCGACGAAGTTTCGAGCGACGCAAGGTTGAACCGATCAATCAGATGTCGATGCAGATCGACTTTCAGCGCCAGGAACTCGTCGCCATGTTGTTCGAGATCGGCGACAGGCGGGGGTCCGTTGACAGCGGGAAGGGTCGCAATCGACTCAACCCTTGGCTCGATTCGCGCCTCGCCACCTTTGATGAACCGCCCCAGCATAATCCCTTATACCCCCACTAGCGCACATTAGCGGAAACTAAACGTTAACCAAGCGACGCACAAGCGCCGAGGTGCGTCACGATCGGCCAATACTTTCAACATAGTTAAGAAACGGCGCTGGGGAATATCGTTTTTGTTTCCGGCCCCCGCGCCGTCAAACATGAGTGGAGCAGCAAGGTTCGGGGGCCAGAGTCCCTAGCGGGCTCTAACACCAACACCCATCCCATAATCGGCTATAACCCCTTAGATATAAAGGAATATGCCATATTGCTAAAATAGAGATACCTCAATTAGCCAGGCGACATAATTGTGAACGAATGGTTAAGAACGCTTGAAAAATTAGACGAATCAAGCTCTTGCTGAAATTCAAAGCCGCGCTGAACACCAGAGTTGATGTATTGGAAAGTTAAGGAACCATTAATCCCGTTTGACTCCGCAATTTCTCGAGACCTAGGATCGAGATGACGGGGGATGCTTGGGTATGGGGTTCATCCTTGGCTCTGTCTCGTCGGGTTCAAACCTCCAAAGGGAGAAATTGACATGAAGAAGCTCATGACGATGACCCGGCAGTTCCGCGACGACGAAAACGGCGCTGCCATGGTCGAATACTCGATCCTGATTGGTATCATCACGGCGGCGGTGATTGGTTTCATTGTCGTGGTGGGTGGCTATGTCACTACCGCCTGGAGCACGCTGTGCACCAACCTCGGCACCGCTGTTACGTGCCCAGCGGCAGGCTGATCTGAGTCGGATATGGCCGGGCACAGGAATCCTGGGCCTGGCCGTTTCCTAATATTTCCTAGACGGAACGCTCGCAGAGGCAATGCTGCGAAGAGGTGGGGCTAATGCGTGCTAACACCCTCATTATGATCGTTCTCGCCGGCGTGTTCGGTATCCTGGCTGTGGTTCTGGTCAACATCTGGCTAGCTGGCCAGCGCAGCGCTATGGCTGACACAAGCGGTGTCCCGCGCGATACGGTTGTGGTTGCTGCTGTCGCGCTGAAATTCGGCGACGCGCTGAGTGCAGACAAGCTGCGTGAAATCGCATGGCCGGCGGGCGCGGTTCCGGCCGGTGCCTTCAAGACAACCAAGGAAGCCCTGGCTGGCGACGGCGCAAGGCAAGCGCTTCAGGCGATCAGCGCCAACGAGCCTATCCTCGCCAGCAAGATCACCGGCCCCGGCCAGCGTGCCACGCTCTCGGCAGTGCTTGGCCAGGGCATGAAAGCCGTTTCCATCAGGGTCAATGACGTGCTTGGCGTCGCCGGCTTCGTCTTCCCAGGCGACCGCGTCGACGTCCTTCTTACGCGAACCGTGCGCGACAGTGACGGTGCGGACAAGAGCTTTGTCGATGTGCTGCTGCAAAGCATGAAGGTCCTCGCCGTCGATCAGGTAGCGGACGAGAGCAAGGACAGCCCGACAGTCGTCAAATCGGTAACGCTCGAGGCCAGCACCAAGGACGCGCAGAAGCTGACCCTCGCCGCCGGAGCCGGCCAATTGTCGCTGGCGCTTCGCCAGGCCGCGGCCAGCAAGGGCGAGACGACCGAACGTGTGACGCTCTCTGATCTGACCGGCGATACGCCTGACGATGTCGCCAAAAGACAGGCCGAGCTCGACAAGAAGGCAGCGGCGGAAGCCGCGGCCGCCGAGGAGCGCAAGCGCGCGGATGACAAGATTGCTGGGCTGACCCAGGCTGTTGAGAAAGTGGGAAGTCGCCTTGACGAGTTGGGTAAGGTCAAGCCGGCTCCAGCCGTGGCATCGGCGCCGGAAGTGCGCGAGGTCGTCAAGGAAGTGGTCAAGTTTGTGCAGCCGGAACCGCCGAAGAATGTGTCTGTGGGCGTTTTCAGAGGTGTGAAGCTTGAGACGTATGACGTGCCGCGACAACCATGATAAGATGCGGCCAATGAGGTGGGGCTGCCAGCGGTAGCAGCAGTGGGGAGACGGGGATGCAGGGGTTTTGCGTAAGGTTGGCTGCGGCCGCGTTGTCCTGTCTGGCAGTGGTAACGCTATCGAACCATTCGGCCGAGGCAGCCGACCGCTTCGTCGACGTATCGAATCCCGGCGTCCATAAGATCTTCCTGCCGATGTCGCAGTCGGTGACCATCCAGGTGAATGCCAATCTGGGCGATATCGTCGTTGGCGACGAGAAGATCGCCGATGCCCAGCCGATGACCGACCGTACGCTCTATGTCATCGGCAAGGGGGCCGGCACCACAACAGTCAATCTGTTCTCACCTGAAAAGCGCTCGCTCGGCGTCATCCAGATCGAGGTCGGTGTCGACGTCAGCGACATGGCGCAGGCGATCCGCCAGGTGGCGCCAAGGTCGCGTATCGAAATCGGCTCGGTCAACGGCAGGGTCAGGCTTGGCGGCCATGTCAAGGACGGCGCAACGCTGGCGGCCATCATGCAAGTGGCTCAGCAATATGGTCCTGACGCTATCATCAACTCGGTCACCGTCGACGACAGCCAGCAGGTCAATCTCGAGGTTCGCGTCCTGGAAGCCAAGCGCAATGCCGGCCGCGATCTCGGCGTGTCGATCCGAAGCACCAACAGCCGCGGCACAACCCGCCTTGGAACGGGCACAGCTGCCGTGGACAGTGACAAAGTAGTGCTCGGGCCGGGAGACCTGGTCGCCGGCGTCCTGTCAGGGACCAATCCATTCGCAGCACTTATCACCCGCGTCATTGATAGCAACATTAAGGTCGACCTGATTATCCAAGCACTCGAAAGCAAGGGCGTTGTCCGCACGCTCGCCAATCCTAATCTCACCACGCTTTCCGGTGAGCCGGCCAGCTTCAACGCCGGTGGCCAGGTCCCCATCCGCAGTGTCGACAAGAATGGCGAGGTCCAGATCGAATACAAACAATTCGGCGTCAACCTTCTGTTCACGCCGGTCGTGCTTGACGACGACAAGATCCACATCCAGCTGGCGCCGGAGGTCAGCGACCTGACCGGCTTCACCACCGCCGGTGATCCGATCTTCACCAACCGCAAGCTGTCGACCGTCGTCGAATTGCGCGACGGCCAGAGCTTCGCGGTCGGCGGGCTTCTGTCGAGCAAGACCACCAAGCTGCAGGACCAGGTGCCGTGGCTCGGCCAGGTGCCGGTCATCGGGACTCTGTTCCGCAATTCGAGCAACCAGAAAGAAGAGACCGAACTGGTCGTCATCGTCACGCCGCACCTTGTGCGCCCGGTGAAGCCCGGCGAGCAACTGGAGACGCCGTTCGACAAGACACGGCCCGCGAACGATCCGGAATTCTTCGTGCTCGGCCAGCTGGAGGTGAACAAGGACATGATCCGCAAATATGAGACGGGCGACGGCGTCACCGGCCCCTATGGCCACATGCTCAACTTCAAATCGAAGGACAAGATGCTCTATGTCAAGAAATAGCGCCTTGATCCTCATCCTGTGCACCGGCCTGCTGACGGGCTGTGCCGCGGACTATCTGAACCACTACGACACGGTGACGCTGGCGGCCGGCGATACGCAGAAGCACAATTCGCTGCTGCAGACGGTCGACCCGCTCAATCCGGCGTCCAGGAACACGCATATCGAAGGCGACGGTGCGCGCGCTGCCGCCGTTGCCCAAGCCTACAAATATCCGCCGCCGCCACCGCCGCCGCCGGCGATTACGGTCAATGTCGGTGGATCGGGTGTGACGACGACACAGCAGTGAACTGAACGGAAGGATGCGGAGGGGCGCCGGGCATGCGAGGCCCTGGCGCAGGAAAGCAGAGAGTAAGGTCATGTTGGGGACCATTCGTGCCTTCTGGAACGATCAACGCGGCATAGCGATGATCTTGGTGGCCATCATGCTGCCCGTGCTGATCGGCTTCGCGCTACTGGCGATCGACATGAGCCGGGCCAACGGACTGCATAACGACATGCAGAAGGGCGCCGACGCCTATGCGCTTGCCATGGCGGCAGAGCTGGACGGCAACCCCGATGCGATCACTCGAGCCAATCGGGTACGTGACAGTCTCCTCGCCAACGTCAACGCCAACACGACAAAATTCTCCACCTCGGGCAATCACCAACTTGTCCCGGCTGACCTGACCGTAACATACCTGAGCGGGATACCCGCTGACGACGGTATCGCGCTCAGCGCTGCGGGCGTTGACGCCAATGGCCAAAATTGGAGCACCACCGACCCCAAAGTGGCGAAATTTGTCGAAGTGACGGTGAAACCAACGGCTTTCGCTGCGATCTTTCCGGCAAGCTTTCTTGGCGGCAGCAATGGCTTCAACGTGCAGACGCAAGCTGTGGCAGGTTTCACCAACGCGCTGTGCCAGTTCACGCCGATGTTCATTTGCAATCCCTACGCCAATATCGGCGCGCTGCAGACGGCGCTGTCGGGTACCAAGAAGCCGATGATCTGGCTCAAGGAGCAACAAGGCGGCGCCAGTGCCCAATACGGCCCAGGCAATTACGGATTTCTGTCGTCGCCGGAGGGAGACAAGAATACGGCCGCGATTACCGAAATGTTCGCCGTTACGAATCCGCCCGCCTGCTATAGCCAGAACGGAGTAACGACACGCCCAGGCAACATTCCTCCCGTGGATGCCGGCATCAATACTCGCTTCGACATTTACGACAATGGCGGCCCGTACAAAACCGATCCCTCGATCAATCCGCCGGCGCCGAATGTTCGAAAGGGCATGGTTGTTTCAAACGCAGGCAAGAGTAATTGCAGTTACAGCGCACCCAACAGCGGACAGGCAAAAAACTATAAGGCACTGCCCAGGGACAATTGCTTTACCTCTGGAACTTGTGCGCAGGCTGGGGTACTCGGCGACGGCAACTGGGATTTCTCCGGATACTGGACCGTCAACCATGGTAATGCGAGCACTTCCGGGGTGCTGACGGCCTGCGGCGCAAGCCCCAGCCGGTATTGTGTCTACAAGTATGAAATCAGCAATCCGGCCTTGAAGAGCGGCCAGGAGGTGACGGCGCCGCAGTGCAATACGACCACGCAAGGGGCAGACAGGCGGCTGCTCTACGTCGCGATCATCGACTGCACGGCCAACTCGGTCCAGGGCGGCGGACAGACCTTGCCGGTGCAGGCCTTTGGCAGCGTGTTCATCACCGAGCCGGCAGGCGGGGCACCTGATGCAGACATCTATGGTGAGATGCAGGATATCAGCACGGTCGTCGGTCAGAACACGCTGAAAAAACTTCAGCGCAACGAAGCCCAACTGTACCGGTAGCCCCATGTTCACCACACTCAGACAATTCATCCGGCGGTTCCAAGGCGACGAACAAGGCGCCGCCATGGTTGAAATGGCGCTCGTAACTCCGTTCGTGCTGCTGCTGTCGGCGGGCGTGTTCGAATTCTCCAACATACTAAACACGCGCCTGCTGCTCGAAGCCGGCGTCGAGGATGGAGCGCGTTACATGGCGCGCTGCAACGACAGCACCTGGGCCAATTGCGTTTTGAATGGAACGAACCTTGCGGTGAGTGGCTCGATTACGGGCGGCAGCGCAAGGGTTCCCAACTGGACGACGCCGCAGGTGGCGGTCAATGTGAGCCATACGCTTGCTGTGGACGCCGCCACCGGAACAGAGCTTTATCTCAGCAGCGGCGCCAATGTGGATGTCGTCACGGTCAGCACGTCAGTACCCTACAATGGTATCGGGCTCTGGGGTTATCTGGGTTTCGGGACCCTCAACATAACGGCATCGCATCAGGAGCGCGTCTTCGGATGGTGATGGCACGCGTTGGGTTTAGCTCGGACCAGTCCGGCGCGACGATGGTCGAAACGACAATCGTCATGCCGTTGCTGCTGATCCTTCTGCTTGGTTTCGTCGACTTCGGGTATGCCTTCTACCAGTGGAACGCCGCCAACAAGGCGGTGCAGATGGGCGCCAGGCTGGCGCAGATTTCAACACCGGTCGCCAGTGGTCTTACCCTGGAGGCTAAGACACCTAGTGACGCGACGCTGGTTGGAACCGCCGTGCCGGCCAATACATACAACTATATATGCACGGCCACCACCGCCGGTGTGGTGTCATGTGTTTGTGGAACCGGGAGCACATGCCAGAGCCTTACGGCGAGCCAAGCTTCCTTCGATTTCATCTACACAGGCAGCGTCGGGCGCGCCGGAATGCAGAAATTCCTACCTAACCTGAAGAAATCCGAGGTTAGGATACAATATCAGGCGTCCGGCCTTGGCTACTGGACACGCCCGAATGGCCCGGTGCCGACCATCACGGTCAGCATCGTAGGGCATCCCTTCCAATTCTTTTTCCTGGGCGGACTGCTCGGGTTCGGAAACATCACCATGCCCTCCATGCTGAGCACGGTCACGGGCGAAGATCTGAAGAGCACCTTTCCATGAACGCCATCAACACCAAGGTTACTCCGACCAAGCGAAAGCAGGTGGCGCTGTTCTCGTCGGATCCGAATTTCAAGCGCGACGTGGCGACGCGGCTCGATGCGCTGGCGATCTATGACGTCAGGGTTTCCGAGACGGATGATTTTCTCAAAGGTCCGCCGGCCGATACGCGTCCCGGCATCGTCATCCTCGATCTCGGCGGTGGCGAACTGCTCGGCAGGCCCGGCATCGTCGAGGCGCGCGCGCTGTGGGCGACGGTGCCGCTGATCGCGGTTTCCGATGAGCTGCCGTCGGAACAGACGCGCGTGCTGGTGCGCATGAACGCCTCGGACTGGCTGCACAAGCCGCTCGACGGCAAGGAACTGCTCAATGCGGTGACCTTCCATGATACCGGCAACCAGGGCACCAAAAGCCGGATCATCACCTTCATCAGCGCCAGCGGCGGCGCCGGCGCCACGACGCTGGCGCTTTCGGCGGCCGAATTCCTCGCCTCGAAATCGACTGAGCGCGCGGCCTCGACCTGCCTGGTCGATCTCGACTTCCAGAGCGCCAATTGCGGCGCCTATCTCAATCTGTTCAACCAGTTCGATCTGGCGGGCATTATCAATCAGCCGGAAAGGCTCGATGTCGAGCTGATGGATGTCATCAAGCTCACGCGCCCCTCCGGTCTCACCCTTTATGCGTTCGAGAGGCCGCAACTGCCCTTCGAGCCGCACGGCAGCGATTTCGTCTTCCGGCTCCTGGACCTCGTCGCCTACCGCTTCGACGACATCGTCATCGACCTGCCCAATATCGAAACGCCCTGGCACAATTCGGTGCTGTCGACCAGCGACGAGATCTTCATCGTCTTCGAACTCAACGTCGCTTCGCTGCGGCAAGGCAAGCGGCTCTACAAGAAGATCCGCGAACTGCGCGGCAATGCGGTCAGCATCACCCTCGTCGCCAACAAGCACAAGCGCAAATGGTTCGGGAACCATTTTTCGCGCAGCGAGCTCGAGAAGATATTCAAGGCGCCGCACATCAAATCGGTCGCGCTGGACAACGCTCTTCTGACCGATGCCTTGAACCGGGCGATCCTGCCTTCCGAAGTGGATGGCCGGGCGCGCTTCAACAAGGATCTGAAGAAGATGTTCAAAGAGCGGCTCGATGACGCTGCCCGGTAGAGATGGCCTCGTCGCCAGGCTGGCCGGCACCTGCGTGCTCGGCCTGGTGCTGGCGATGTCCGCCCAGGGCTTCGCCGAGGCGCGGTCGGGGCTTTCGGATCGGCCGCCGCTGCCGGCGATGGGGCCCAGCCTGCGCAAGGCGGTTGCCTTCGCGACCACCGAACAGCCGGGAACGATCATCATCCGCAAGAGCGAGAAGGCGCTTTACCTGGTGACCCGCCAGGGCCAGGCATTGCGTTACCAGATCAGCGTCGGGCGTGACGGATTTGGCTGGACCGGGGTGGTGAAGGTCGGCGCCAAGACGGAATGGCCGCAGTGGCGCCCGCCCCGGGAAATGCGCGCCCGCCAACCGGAACTGCCGGAGCTGGTGCCGTCGGGTCCCTATAACCCCTTGGGCGCGCGGGCGCTGTATCTGCTGCGGGACGGACGCGATACGCTCTATCGCATCCATGGCACCAACGATCCCTCGGGCGTGGGATTCGATGGCACGTCGGGCTGCTTTCGCCTTACCAACACGGATGTGATCGATCTTTTCAAGCGCGTGCCAGTTGGCACCAAGGTGGTGGTTCAATGACGACGATCAGCGACCCGCATGTACCGACTGTCTCGGCCGAGCCGGTTGAACCGCAACTGCTCGGCAGGGATGCGAGCCGGTCGCGGCTGGCGGTCGTCGTCGGCGTTGGATTGACCCTGTTTGCCGTACTGAACGCAACCGCCGCCATCTACCTCTATCGCGGCATCAGCGACCTGCGCACCGTGGAGGGACGTCTCGAGGAGCTCGGCGCGTTCGAGCAGCGGATCTTCGCCCGGCTCGATACGGTCAACAACGGTTTTCAGAGCCGGTTCGAAAAGCTGGACAGCCAATTGCAGGGCAATTTCAACGAAATCAACGGCAGCATAGCCCGGTTGCAACAAAACCCGCCCTCGGCGCGCGACGCTGACGTCTCGGGCGCACCGGAGCCCGTCGTCACGACGAGTACCGTGGCGGAAGCTTCTCCGGACACCGAAGTCGCGGCGGAACCTGCAATTGCCGATACGCCGCGGCCACCCAAGAGAAGGGTTGCCGCCGCGCCCCCTGGCCCGAACCCCGCCTACCAGCGAACGGAAACGCCGGACGGCAAGGTCTATTATCGCAAGATCAATTGAGGCGTATCGGGTTCCGGTGAAGCCGGACGGAGCCGAGCCTCATGCGGTTGCCGACGTCCGGACGTTTTCGAAACGCCCCATGCCAGACTAAAGATCCCGTCCCAAAGTCATGAGACGCAGGGCCAGAGCCTCACCGCGCAGTCGCGTCTCGCGAAGGAACGCGACGTGACAGTACGCGCAGGCCGCGAAGCCCAGAACGAGCACCAGGCTGTTCTGCCAGGTAAAATCGATCTTCAGGGCGAATTGGAGGCCGTTGGACATCGGAAATGCCGCGACCGTGCTCGCCGTCTCCGAATGACTGCTGGACGCGATCATCAGTCCGGCAAAGAGCAAGGCGACGTGGTTGGCCAGGAAGAAGGCGGCCGCCGGTCTCACACGGCAAGCGCTCCAGAACACCAGTGCCGCGGCAACCAGGATGACGGCATCCAGGGCCATCGAACCGTAGAGATACGGGTCGATCTGTTGCCAGAACATCGCCGACAAGGGGCGCAGTTCAAGCCAGATCCTCCACATGGCGGGGCTGGCGGGATAGCTCCCGAGCAGCATGGTCGCCATTCGCTCGCAGGCCAAAACCACCAGGATGAAAGCCGGAAAAGCGAAGAGTAGTATCGGCCTGCGCTTCATTTTAACCTCTACAATCTGGCATCAGCATAGATTGCAGAGATTGAGCGAGGCTTAACGCGAGGGCGCCACTATGGCCGTGCTTGGCAGTTCATTCGGGCAGCCCTCAATTCAGTGTCGGCCGTTCATGCCGTGGTCGCATGATCTTGGCCGAACGCCGCCAAATTTCCGCGGCTGCCTTCCGGCCCATGCAGGCTTCATACGATTCTGCCGGCATCGAGCCGTATGTGCGCCTGGACTTTTCCACAAAAGGCGGCGATTGGCTGAAGCCGCAGCCAACCCATTTTTGTGCCATTTTTGCTACATTTCCCAACCTTATGGCTCAGATGAGCGATTCAGGCTCCCCTATATTAATAATAACTCACATATTTTCTTGAAATTGTTGGATAGTCGCCTGAGACAAGGTCAGGCTTGGATCAGCGCCCGCAAAAGGGCGCAGGGGAAATGTTGGGGCGGGTTAAAATGAATACGAGAAGCATCTCGACTGTGAGCAAGCGCCTTGGTCTTTTGATGGCGGCTACGATGCTGACCTGCGCAAGTGCGAGTGCGCTTACGCTCAAGGAAGCGATGGCGGTCGCTGTCGAATCCAATCCCGAAATCGGCCAAGCCATAGAAAATCGCGAAGCAATCGAGTTCGAGCTGCGTCAGGCCAAGGGCCTCTATCTTCCCAGCGTCGACGTGGAAGCGTCGGCCGGGGCTCGCCGTCTCGACAATTCCTCCCGGCGCGCGCTCTCGATAGAGCATGACGCACTTTATCCGGCGGAAACCGATCTGACGGTTTCGCAGACGCTCTACGACAGCGGCGCAAGGCGGGCCGAATTGAACCGCCAGGCCTCGCGCGTCGACGGCGCGTCGTTTCGTGTGCTGGAGCGGTCTGAATTCATCGGACTCTCGGTTGTCCAGGACTACCTCGAATACATGCTTCAGGCTTCGATCGTGGCAGAGGCAAAGAAGAACCTGGGCTTCCACCAAGCAATCCTCCACGACATCCAGGAAGGCATTGCTGGCGGCGGGTTGAACGAGGCCGACCGGCAACAGGCCGAAGAGCGCCTGTTCGCGGCCAAGGCCCGCATGCAGGAAGCGTCGGAGGAGCTGGAGGCCTCGAGGATCCGGTTCTTCAAGACCGTCGGGAAGCCGTTGACCAATGCATCGAGGCCGGTCGATGTTTCCGGCGCGCTGCCAAGGTCGCTGGACGATGCGATTGGCCTTGCGCGGGAGAGCAATCCGCGCGTCCATATGGCCAACAGCGATATCGCCGCCGCGGCCTCGCTGGTGGATGCGGCTCGCGCGAAATACGGCCCCTCGGTCGTCGCCGAAGGCGTCGCCCGGGCTGGGTATGACATCGACGGTGACAATGGCGACACATCCGACCTGCAGGCACGCCTGGTGCTGCGGTGGAACCTTTACAGGGGCGGCATCGACAAGGCCAATGAGCAAGAGCAGATCCGCCGCACCAGCGAGCAGCGGCTTGCGCAGCACCAGGTGCTGCGGGAAATCGAAGAAGCCGTTCGTACATCGTGGGATCGCCGCTTCCGGCAAGCCGACCTGGCAAAGACGCTGAAGCTGCAGGCCGCTTCCAACGAGAAGCTGGTCGCGTCCTATCGCGAGCAATTCAAGGTCGGGCAGCGCTCGCTGCTCGATGTGCTGGATGCGCAGAATACGCGTTTCAACACGGCGACACTGGCCGACACAGCATCCTACGCCTCTCTCTTTGCCCAATACCGGCTTCTCGCGGCCACCGGCCAGTTGCTGAAAACGATGGACATCCGCCCGCCAAAACAGGCCGCGGCCTATGCGCGGACCGAGTTCGGCGCACCGGAAACGGCCGACACGGAAACCTATGCGCGCACGCCGTCGGAACAGAAGAACGACCTGCCATTCGATATCCTGGCACCGGTCAGGAAAAAGTAAGCGAATGTAAGGACCGATCGAAAGTCCCTAAGGGCAGATCGTGAACCAGCAACCTAACATCCTCTCCCCGAAGGAGGCGTTCAAGGCCTGCTTCTCGGCCGTTGCCGGGTATCTCGGCAGGCCGAGCGCGCAAACGGTGCTGTTCGCCGGCGTGCCGCTGTCGGACATGCATATCGACATCGAAGCCATCCGGCATATTGCCGAGCGCATCGGCCTCGAAATCACCGAATTCAGCCATCGCGAGTTTCTTCGGGGACGCATCGACCTCCCCGCCATCGTGTTTCGCGTCAGTCAATTGCCGGTTGCCCTGCTGGCCGAAACGGAGGACGGCGCATTCACGACCGCTCCCCAGGAAGACGGCCGCCTAACCATCACGAAATCCGAATTGGCCGCCAGCTACATCAGTGGCGGCGTTTCCTTCTCGATCACATACGCCAACACTGCCGAAGGGATGAATGTCGGTTCGGCGCCGAAGATCGAGCGGCGACATTGGCTGACGGGGACGATGGGTCCGTTCTGGCGCACCTATTCGAAGGTTATCCTGGCGGCAATCTTCATCAACATGCTGGCCATCGCCTCGCCGATCTTCACTATGAACGTCTATGACAGGATCTTGCCGAACAAGGCGATATCGACGCTGTGGGTGCTGTCGATCGGGATCGCCGCGGTGATCCTGTTCGACCTGCTCCTGAAGACCGCCAGAGCGTCCCTCATCGACTATGCCGGGCGCAAGGCGGATCTGCGCATTTCCTATTTGCTGTTCGAGAAAGTGCTGAACTCGTCCCTGTCGGCGCGGCCAGGCTCGACAGGCGAATATGCAAATCGGGTGACACAGTATGAATTCGTGCGCGAATTCTTCACGTCCAACACCATAAGCGTGTTTATCGACACCGCCTTCGTGTTCGTCTTTCTCCTGGTCATCTATGCGATTGGCGGATGGCTGGTCATCATACCGGCGCTGGCCTTCGTGGCTTCCGTGATCGTCGGGCTGATCACGCAACGGCGCATCGGCAAGCGTGTCGCGGCCTCCATGAACGAGGCCTCGCAGCGGCAGGCCCTACTGGTCGAATCCATCTCCACACTGGAGACGATCAAGTCGCTGCGGGCCGAGGCGTATCTGTTGCGAAAATGGGGAGAGCACTCCAAGAACGCGTCCAACACATCCGAGAAGATCAAGCAGCTTTCGGCGGCGGCCGGCAACATAACGCAGGCCATCCAGCAAATGGTCACCGTCGCCCTGATCGTGGCAGGCGCCTACGCCTTCTCGGAAGGACACGTCTCCACCGGAGCCATTATCGGCACCGTGATGCTGGCCGGCCGGGCGGTGTCTCCACTCGGCCAGATCGCCATCACCTTGTCCAGGCTTCGCCAGGCCATGCTCTCCTTGCGCATGGTGAACTCGATCATGGCGCAGCCGGAGGATCGCCCGGATACGGTGGGTTTCGTCAACCGGCCCATTCGCAACGGCGCCATGGTGTTCAGGAATGTCGGGTTTGTCTATCCGGGCTCCGAGAACGAGGTCCTGACCGGTCTGAATTTCTCGGTGAAGCCAGGTGAGCGCATCGGCATCATCGGCCGCATAGGTTCGGGAAAGACAACGATGGGCCGGCTGATCGGCAGGCTCTTCCTGCCGACGTCAGGCGAGCTGCTGCTGGACGGGATCGACATCCGCCAATACCACCCTTCGGAGGTTCGCGCCGCGGTCGGGATCGTCGCGCAGGCCAACGATCTGTTTTCGGGCACCATCAAGGAAAACCTCCTGATGGCATGTCCGGAGGCGACCGATGAGCAGATCGTCGAAGCGGCAAAGGCTGCCGGCGTCGACGATTTCGTCTCCCGTCACCCGCGTGGCTACGACATGAATGTCGGCGAGCGCGGCACCAATCTCTCGGGCGGCCAAAGGCAGACGATGGCGATTGCCCGTCTGTTGCTGACCAGACCGAAAATCGTCTTCCTGGACGAGCCGTCGGGTTCGATGGACCTGGCCTCCGAGCGGCAGCTGATCAAGCAGCTCAAAGTGGCTTTCGACCGGAACACGACGCTGATCATTTCAACGCATCGCTTCAGCATGCTCGAACTGGCCGACCGTCTTATCGTCATCGAGCAAGGCAAGATCGTTGCCGATGGACCAAAGGACCAAGTGATACAGGCGCTGCAGAAAACAAGCACCTGAAAAACAGACTTATTGAACGCATTCAATGCGTTGGGGTTAGGACATGCTTGCAAGGGAAGACCGGCCGCCGCTTTTCGCGTCGGCGTCCTTGTTCATCATAGGGGCACTCTTTGTGTCTTCCGTCGCCTGGGCGTCCTTTGCCGAGGTCGACGAAATCGCGCGCGGCGAAGGCAAGGTCATACCGGCTTCCAAGACCCAGATCATCCAGGCCAGCGAGCCGGGCGTCGTTCAGGAAATTGCCGTGAAGATCGGGCAGATCGTCAAGAAGAACGATCTCATCATCCGCCTCGACAACACGATGAACACGTCCAGCCTCGGCGAGCAACAGGCCAAGGCACGGGCGCTCCAGACGCGCATTGCACGGCTGAAATTCGAGCAGACCGGCAATATCGACGGTCCATTTCCCTGTCCGGCCGAAATCCAGAAGGTCGCGCCGGAAATCTGCGACAACGAGCAGAAGCTGCTCGTTGCGCGCCGTGACAACTTCCAGGTCAAGCTGTCGGTCCTCAAGTCGCGCCTCGATCAGCGCCTGAACGAATTGGACGAAGCCAACGCCAATCTCGATCGCCTCACCAAGAACCTCGAAGTCAGCGACCGGGAAACGGCGCTGGTCGAATCCATGGTCAAGAAGGGGCTGATGGCCAGGACCGAGCAGATCCGCGTCGAGCGGGAGCAGACCGAACTGCATGGGCAGCTGAACCTCGCCGGTGAAACCGTCAAGAAAGCCAAGGCGGCCATCACCGAAGCCCAGCTTCAAGTCAACGAACTCGGCCTGCAGCTGCAACAGGAGGCGCTGAGCGACCTGACCCAGGCGCTGGCCGATCTTTCGGTCGTGGATGAGACCATACGCGGCGCCACCGACAAGGTGGCGCGCACGGACATCCGCTCGCCTGTCGACGGCATCGTCAACACGCTTGACATCAACACGGTCGGCGCCTTCGTGCAGCCCGGCGCGGTCGTGGCCGGGATCGTGCCGACATCCGAGACCCTGCTGGTCGAAGCGCGGGTTTCACCGCGCGATGTTGCCTTCATCCGGCCGGACCAGGACGCGCTGATCAAGATTACCGCTTATGATTTCTCGATCTTCGGCGGCATCGAGGGCAAGGTCTCCAACATCACCGCCGACAGCCTGGTCGACCAGAAGACGGGCGAGCCCTACTATCAGGTGCGCGTCGCAACCGAGAGGTCGACGCTGACACGGGATGGCAAGACCTATTCGATCATCCCTGGCATGATCTGTTCGGTCGATATCAAGACCGGACGCAAGACCATCCTCACCTATCTGCTGAAGCCGATCAACAAGGCACGCGAGGAGGCAATGAGTGAACGATAACATCAGCTCTCCCGCCGCCGATCGCGAGCGGCTACTGCCACCCATGGCGACTGAGGATTTCGAGCTGGAATTCCGGGTTGTGGCGCGTGGCGGCACGCGACGCGGCATTCGTCTGGAGCGGGCATTCTGGACCACGCTGAAGCAGATGGCCGAAAGCCGCAAATGCACGATCGGCATGCTGATCGACGAGATCGCCGAAAGCCATGCCCACACAGGAAACCTGACATCGGCAATCCGGGTGGCCTGCATGCGCGGACTGGCCGACGAAAACCAAACCTTGCGAAGGCTTGCGTCGATCAAGACGATCAACGCCATTCTGGTCGCCTGCCCGTCGCCGGCGTTTGCGCTCTCATCGTCGAAGAGGATCCTGACCTTCAACGCGCCGTTCCAGCAACTGGTCAGGCGTCAATTGCCGGTCGCGCCAAGCGAAGATGCGCGCCACGACCTGAAGCTTGCCCTGGATCTCAACGTCGCTGACATATTCGCGCGGCTCGACGCCAATGGCGAAACCCCGGTCGCCACCGGTTTCGTCATCGGCGCGGGCGACCGCCGCTACCGGGGGCAATTGAATGCGGCGCGAGCGCCGGTGCTCGAACCGGAGTTGCTGATGGCCTTCGTTTTCGGCGGCTAGTGCATATCGCCCGAAAGTGACCCCAGTTCCGGGGAGACGACATGAGAGCGCAGGCGTGCCGAACCGGGTGCTTCGCTTGGCTATGCTATGGCTGCAGGCCCTCGCCAGGTGCGACCGTCGCAAGTCCACCCTTGATATCGGCGACCTGGGCCGCGCCGGGCCTGGTGCCGTGGATCCACGCGCGGTCGGTGCTGAACGAGTACAATGGCACGTAGTCTGGAAGATCGCTGTCGCGCGAGACAACGTTGCTCAGGCTGTCCAGAATGAAGACGCCGCTGCCGGTGCTGACGGACAGCACGGCATGAAAGAAACCGCGCTTGCGATCCTGCAGGACGACGAGCGACATGCTCTGCGCCGGAATGCCGGCACGCAGCAGGGCCGCCATCTTGAGAATGGCGAAATCCTCGCAGTCGCCCGCCCGCCGCTCGAGAATTTCGGAAGGCTTGGCCCAGTAGTCGAGCTTGCCGTAAACCACGCTGTCCTTCTTGTAGGCGATCGCGTGATTTATGCTCGAGTTGACGAAGGACAGCTTGTCGACAAACCGCTTGTCCGAGGCGGCGTTGACGATCGCGGTGAAGATGCTGTTCTTGCCGTCGCACGCAGTGCCCGCGGAACAGTCGACGATTGCCTTGTAGACCGGCGCCCAACGCGCGGAGACCGGAAAATTATGCATGGACAGCGCAACCGATCCGAACACGCCGGGAATGATCGCCGCCGTCTGGATGGGATCGATACCGGCATTGCCTTGCACCGCCGAAGGGCCGGTTTCCTGATCGCTGGCGGCTGGACCGTAGCTGCCGAGAACCATGCCTATGCTGTAGGCCGAGGCCGGCTGCCAAGGCTGCGGCCGCAGCAGCGAAATGCCACCGAGGGCAGGAGGCGTTTCGACGTTCGCCAGCAGCGAATCGACACGATCGGCGCCGGCTGGGAACGTGCTGGCGAGCGATGGATGCGACAGGCCGAAAATGCCGATTGCCAGCAGCAGCGCTTTGAGCCCGGTTGCCCCCAGGGCAGATTTTTCTTTTGTCATAACGCCCACCTTTGACTGTGGACGCTACCAATCTCGTCTCAAATTATTGGAAATGAAGGTGGATAAGTTTTCTGTACTTCATGTCAGTTGTTTTGTGTAAAATTTTATACAAATTTATACTTCTGTTTACCAAGCGACCAAAGCCAGACCCCGCCAAGCGGATTGCACATTGGCCAATGTATATCAGGTTATATGTTTCGAGTTTACCACGCATAAAAAATGCCGAAGCCTGCATACCAGGATATATGAAACGGATTGCGGGACAGTTGCAAAGTAGAAGTGGCCCATGTCTCTTTCCGGGAAATGCCGGAGGGGTTTGGCTATGACCACCAGTAACGATTTGGACACCGTCTCTCATTCCTGGGACGAGCACTCTCAACATAACGGCCTGCCGTCGCAGGCGCAGATGCAGGTCGCGGAGGCCAGCCCGGCGCAAAAGGCCGCCCCGGCCGCCGCTGAACCGGTTCCCGTCGATGTCGGCAACGGCACGCCCGTCAAACCGGAAGCACCCGCGGAGGCCAAGGCCCCGGCGGCAGCCGCGCCGCACGAATATGTGGCCGACGCCAACCATGTGGTGAAGCTTCCGGCCAACGTCTCGATCGACAACATCAAGGTCGACGGCCATAACCTCGTGCTCGAGCAGGCGGACGGTTCGGTGATCGTCATCAAGGACGGCGCCCTCAACGTGCCGACCTTCATCATCGGCGATGTCGAAGTGCCGCGCGTTGCCTTGATCGCGGCGTTGGAAGCAAGTCATGTCGACGTCGCCTTCGGCGCCGACGGATCGATATCGGCAGGCGCTGGCGGTTCACCCTCGAGTGCCGGCGGAGACTTCTCGATTCCGCCCGGCGGTATCGGCGACGGATTCGGTCTCTCGGCGCTATTGCCGCCGACGGATCTGGCGTTCGGTCAGCCGGATCATCGCGAGTTGTTCCCGTCTTTGGTCGACAGGCCGGTTTCGGTGGTGGCCACGTCATTGCTCACCCCGGACCAGGCGGCCAGTGAAACCGGCCTCAACGGCGGCCCGTCACAGTCGCCGGGTAGCAACGCGGCGAGTAGTGCGGAAACCTCCGGGGTCGGATCGATCAGTGTCAACGCGCCGGATGGGGTCGGGTCAATCGTCATCAACGGCGTCGCCGTCACCGCTGCCGGCCAGCAGATTCCAGGCCAGTTCGGCTACATCACGATCCTTTCCTTCGATCCCAACACCGGCCACATCGACTACGATTATACGGTCACCCATTCGGTCACCCATCCCGATCAGACAACCGGATTTGATCCCAGCGACACGGTTCCCGACAATTTCAGCGTCACGGTTACGGATGTTGACGGCGATTCGGCCAGTACCACTTTTGCCGTCGCTATCATCGACGACGTGCCGACGGCGGTTGCCGATACGGACAGCGTTACGGAAGGCGGCACGGTGAACGGCAACGTGATTGCCGGGCTTGGCAGCGACGGCAATCCGGCTGGCGCCGACACTAAGGGCGCCGATGGCGCTTCGGTGAGTGGCGTCACCGGCGCCGGGGCGACGACGGTGGTGGGCGGAGAATTCCATGTCGTTGGCCAGTACGGCACGCTGACGCTGAGCGCGGACGGGACCTACAGCTACGTTGCCAATGCCAACATCAGCAACGCTTCGCCGGTGACGGACACTTTCACCTACACGCTGAAGGACGGCGACGGCGACACCTCGCAGACGACGCTGAATATCACCATCAGCGACGGGGTTGACCCGTCGGTGCTGACGAACGCGATCATCACCGTGGACGAGGCAGGGCTCGGCACCGTCAATGCCACCGGCAGCGCGGCCGCGACCAATGTCGAGGACGGCAGCGGAACGGTATCGTTCCATGCCGGTTCGGACAACATCACCGGGATGGCGTTCACGTCGGTCGCCGGAATCACGGCGGACGTCAACGGGGTTGCCGGCGCCGACATCGTCTGGACGCTCGTCGGCCCGACGCAGATCACCGGTTCGATCAACGGCGTCGATGCCATCCATATCGACCTGGTCGCATCGTCGCTGCCGATCCTGGCGGGCACCGACGGGTTCGCCACAGTCAATGTGACGCTGCTCGACAACTTCCCGCATCCCGACGCGGGTGGGCAGAACGTCATCAACCTGACCGGCATCAATGTGGTCGCCACCGATACGGACGGCAGCCAGGCGAGCGCAACGGTTCAGGTCAATGTCGTCGACGACATACCGGTTGCGGTGAATGACGGTCAGTCCGCGACGGAAGGCGGCGCGGCGATCGTGGCGAACGCGGCCAATGGCGTTCTGGCGAACGACCATGTCGGTGCGGACCAGCCCGGCACGGTG
>NZ_NSFU01000025.1:0-75707 GCF_002294875.1 Mesorhizobium sp. WSM4312
TTGTCCAACCCGCCCTTGTCCAAATTGCGTCCCTTCCCGCTTCTCCAGAGAGTTTTCATCGCCCTTGGCCTGTTGCTGATGGTCGCCGGCTGCTCGACCACGACCCCGCCGGACCAGGTGCTGGCCGTGCCTGCACCGCCGCAGAAATATGCCGCCATCGTCGTCGACGTCAGGACCGGCAAGCAGATGTTCGAGGTCAACTCGACGGCGCAGCGCTATCCGGCCTCGCTGACCAAGATGATGACGCTCTACCTCCTGTTCGAGGCGATGGAGTCCGGCCGCGTGACCAAGCAAACGCAGATCCCCGTCTCCGACCACGCCGCCTCGCAGCCGCCGACCAAGATGCGCTTCCGGCGCGGCGAAACGATCGACGTCGATTCCGCCATCCGCGCCATCGTCGTCAAATCCGCCAATGACGTAGCGGTGGCGGTCGGCGAATATCTCGGCGGGACGGAGGACCAGTTCGCCGCCATGATGACATCAAAGGCGCGCGCGCTCGGCATGACCAGCACCACCTTCCGCAACGCGTCCGGCCTGCCCGACGACGGCCAGATGACGACAGCCCGCGACATGGCGGTGCTCGGCATGGCGCTGCGCCAGCGCTTCCCCCAGCATTTCCACTATTTCTCCGAAAGCGATTTCATGTTCCGCGGCAGGCTGGTGCGCGGCCACAACGACATGCTCGGCCGCGTGCGCGGCGTCGACGGCATCAAGACCGGTTACATCAGGGCCTCCGGCTTCAACATCGTCACCTCCTACAATGCCGATGGCCGCCAGCTGATCGTGGTGGTGATGGGCGCCGACTCAGCCCGCCAGCGCAACGACCATGTCGAGGCGCTGATCCAGCGCAGCCTGTCGCCGACCACGGCCGACAGCAAGACCAGGCTGATGTTCGCCGAACAGCAATAACAAGAGCGCAGCCTCCCCCTCACTTCGTCATCCTCGGGTCTTCGCGACGCCGCTGCCGCCCCTCGCTCCGCCCGCGGATGACGACGTTGGAGGAGACCTCGCCCAACCCCCAACAGTCAAAAAACCCGCAGCCGGCTATTGTTATCCGATTGTCACGCAATCGTCTGGAAGCCATGGCATAGGCAGCGCAATCCGACAGTGGATATGCCCCGTCGCCTCGGCGTATCCTCAGATACAGCAGCGCCACAGCAGGAGCCCGCACCATGAGCACCGTTCCCAAGGCACCCGAGCAGCAGGCGGCGGACACCGAGAACGACAGCGGCGGCGAATATTTCGAGGCGCCGATCACGCCGGAAGACCTGCACGAGGGCTCGGAAGAGCATTTCGACACGCCCGAAGTGCCGGATTCCGAACCGACCGGCCTGGGTGCGTCGCGCATAAAGGCGAAAAAGAAGCCGTCGGCGATCTCGGGCCGCAAATTCCACAAGCGCGACCTGGTGCGCATCGACACGCTGCGCCCGAGCCTGGCCGACCGCATCCGCTCCGACCATCCGGACCTGCCCAGGGGCGCCCGCATCAGCCGCGAGGAGCTTGGCCGCTACCGCATGCGCTACATGGAGGAGCTGCTGCAGCAGGAGCACGGCGAATTTTCCGAACTCGACCGCCAGGTGGTGGAATCGATCGCCCGGCAGGACACGATTTCCGAAAACTCGGAAGAAGAGTTCGAGGAGCACCGCACCTTCCCCGACCGCGTTTCCGACAACATGGCCGCCTTCGGCGGCAGCTGGTGGTTCCTGATCTCGTTTGCCGCCGTGCTCTTGGTCTGGATCGGCGTCAATCTGTTCGAGGGCATCGGCGGCGCCTTCGACCCCTATCCCTTCATCCTGCTCAACCTCTTGCTCTCCTGCATCGCCGCCATCCAGGCGCCGGTCATCATGATGAGCCAGAAGCGCCAGGAGGTGAAAGACCGCCTGCGCTCCTTCAATGAATACCGCGTCAACCTCAAGGCCGAGCTCGAAGTGCGCCATCTGCACGAAAAACTCGACTACCTCATCTCCCGCCAATGGACGCGCCTGGCCGAGATGCAGCAGATGCAGCTCGACGCGATGAACGAGCTTGCCGGTACGAAGAAGGTGAAGCGGGCGGTGCGCGGCAGGCGGGTGGTGAAGGCGGGGGAGTGAGGCGTGATCCGCGAAGCGGACGAAAAGCCAATTGCTTGGCTTTTCGAATCCCGAACGGTGAAGACCCGGTCCGCCGTTGGGCGGATCAAAAGGTCCAGTGAACCTTTTGAAGGGGCTGAACGCCCCATAAGGGCACGGAGCCTGCGAAGGGCCGGCCGCGCGCGCACAATCGCCAATTGCCCGTTGAAGCCCGCGCCGGCTTCCGCTAAGAAGCCGTGACTTGCCGGTTCACCGGCTGGTTCGTTTTCCGGCCCGCCGGGAAGCACCCGTAGCTCAGCTGGATAGAGCGCTGCCCTCCGAAGGCAGAGGTCACAGGTTCGAATCCTGTCGGGTGCGCCAGTTTCAACATAAATATCAAATAGTTACCCGATCATGATTTTCGCAAGTGCCCTCGCGTTTTTTGCGCGGAAGAACTACGGAAGCACAAGAGATCGGACCAATTTCGACGCACCCTCCTGTGGAAAAAATGCCATGGAACTCTGCTCGACGATGACGCGGTGACCGAAGGCTGCCCATTTCGGGGGGATAGGATCTATCGGCTCATGAGATTGGCTTGCTTGATTATGGCAGCGCGAGAGTGCTGCCGCCTTTCCCCACATTCGGAGACCCCGCGATATTTTCCGTGACGAATCTGGGTCAGTGCTGCAAAGACCGGTGGGAACGGAAAGTCTGACCCGAAGCCGACGTACGTTTTCCAGACGCGAACGACGGCTTCGCGCCTCATCTCGGTCGCGAAGGCCGGCGTTGCGATTTCCCGAAAGCGGACATGGCGGCGATTGCGTTATAGGTCGCGATTGCGCCAAAAAGCGGTATTCAAGAGAGTTTGCTTTCTACAGGACGAATGCGAGTAAGAACTCGACCAAGAGCCCTTTGCAGCGCCACAGTTCCACCATAACCTGTCGCATGCGCCACGCCTGCCGTCGCGGCGTATAGATGGCGTTACGGGTTAGTTAACGCAGGTCTTGGCGCTGTAGATTGGTAGCAGGCCAAGACGGTCGATCGCCCTTCACAGCTGGCCTGCGCCGATGCGGTCTTGACGACGCAGGGCATTGAAGCCCTGCGCCGACAGCGCCCGCCCCCCGCTTCGGAAACGGAGATCTCCACCTTTAGGAGCGCGCTGCCGACACCGTCGCGATAAAGGCGCGCAGGTCGGCCAGCATCAGTTCCGGCTCTTCCAGCGCGGCGAAATGCCCGCCCCGCGGCATGTCGGTCCAATGCACGATATTGTAGGTCTTCTCCGCGAACGAGCGCGGCGGCGGCAAGAACACCGGATCGGGAAAGGCCGCAACGCCGGTCGGCACCTGGATG
This sequence comes from Mesorhizobium sp. WSM4312, assembly GCF_002294875.1. Classification (NCBI taxonomy): domain Bacteria; kingdom Pseudomonadati; phylum Pseudomonadota; class Alphaproteobacteria; order Hyphomicrobiales; family Phyllobacteriaceae; genus Mesorhizobium; species Mesorhizobium sp. WSM4312. Next base: position 3,399 of record NZ_NSFU01000025.1, read on the forward strand.
CGGGTGCCGGCCGGAAGCATCCGCGACTCCTCAAGCCGGCTGCTGTAGTAGATCCAGGTTGCAGTCACGAACGATGCGGGCGCGATGTAGAGCATGATGTTAGTGAGGAGTTCCTCCTCGGAAAACTTGCTCCAGATGTCGGGGTCGCCATCGGCGGTTGTCGGAAGATCGGCCCACTTGCCGAACTTTTCGAGTATCCAGCCCGCCGCTCCGACCGGGCTGTCGGCCATCGCGACGCCGAGCGTTTGCGGACGGGTTGCTTGCTCGTGAAAGTAGGCGCTCTCCCGATCGGCAATCGCGGCCCGCTTGGCGGCGAAGGACTTCTCCTCGTCGGTCGTCGGAGCGGCATCCTCCGCATGCACGGTCATCATGTTGATATGGATGCCGAGCAGAGCGTCCGGTCGATCATGCGCTGCCCAGACCGCGAGGGCGTGGCCCCAATCGCCCCCTTGAATGAAATACCGCGCGTCGCCGAACAGTTGGATCATCAGCCCATGCACGAGCGCAGCAGCCCGCCGCGGGCCGATCGGGCCCGTGATCGGGTTGGAGAACGCGAAGCCAGGAAGCGAGGGGACGACAACATCGTGCCCGTCCGCGGCGAGCGGCTCCAAGAGCCGCTCGAATTCGAGATACGAGCCCGGCCAGCCGTGGAGAAGCAGGATGGGCGGCTTGGAGCCGTCGCCCTTCACATGAACGAAGTGGAGGTGCTCGCCTTCCACGTCGGCCGTGAAGTTGGGGAGTGCGTTGAGCCGCCGTTCGACCGCACGCCAGTCGTAGCTGTCCCGCCAATAAGCGGCGAGCCGCTTGAGGTCATCAACCCTGACCCCCGCCGACCAGCCTCCCGCATCCGGCAGCTGGCTCCAGTCATAAGCCTCGACCTTGGCTCTGATCGTGGCGAGCCGTTCGTCAGGGATGTTGATCGTGTAGGGTGAAATCATGATGTTCTCCGCTTAAGCTGGGATGCGGTTCGATGGAAAGGGCGTCCACCGATCTGCTTCGAGAATTGGTATCCAGGCATGGCAAACGACAATCACGAGCCCAGCAACAATTCCGCAGCGGCCTGATTGCCACACAATTCCTCATGCTCTCCACTTCAGGGAGACAGACGGAGGAGACGGACGCACCTCCGCAGCTTCGCGATCATATGGTAATTTCAATCAGCCCATCGAACGTCGCTCGTCCGGTAGACAACGGCCATGGCGAGCCTCGTCGGCCCTTCACGAAAATTCCGGAACGAGCGCGGCTGCCGCTTTTTGCATCGCGCCCCAGACCGCCTCGGTATCGTGTGCATCCGTCGATATCGTGCCGACCGATACACGAACCATCCAATGCCCGGCCGCGGTGGCGGGGGTGACATAGGCTTGGCCCGACGCATTCACCGCATTCGCCCATGCGCGCGTGAAATCATCGAGACGATGGGACGGCACAGACTTCGGACGATACACAAGACATACGGTTTGCAGAACGACGGGTGCGACGACCTCCCAATCCGGTGTTGCTTCGACTTTCGAGCGGAGATCTTGGGCCAGGCCGATGTCTCGCCGCAACCTGGCTTGTAGCCCGGAGACCCCCTGCTCCCGTATGGCGAACCACAGTTTCAACGCCCTGAATCTTCGCCCGAGGGGAATACCGGTGTTGCGCAGATTGCGCACCTTCTCGTCGGCCTGGGATTGGAGGAAGCTTGGATCAGCAGACATAACCCGAAGCAGGTGAGGCTCATCACGCACGAAATAGAGCGAGCAGTCAAAAGGCACGCCGAGCCATTTGTGCGCGTTGATGACTACGCTGTCTGCCTCTTCGATGCCTTCCCACATCCATCGCAGCTCCGGCAGGATCATCGCATTTCCGGCCATGGCAGCGTCGATGTGGAGCCACAGACCGTGTCTGCGCGCTATGTCGGCGATCTTGGATACCGGATCAATGGACACGGTAGCGGTCCCGCCCACGGCCGCGACGATCGCACAAGGGGTGAATCCGGAGCGGATATCCGCATCGATGGCATCCTGGAGCGCCGCTGGATGCATTGCAAAATTGACGTCGACATCGACCATGCGGACATTCTCACGACCGAAGCCTGCCAGCAGCGCCGCTTTTTCCACCGACGAGTGAGCGCTTGTCGATGTGTAGATCGTCAATGGCTTAAGTTCCGCTTGCAGGCCTTGGCGAGCAAGCGAAAACCCCGTTGTTTTCTCCCGGGCACACAGCAGGGCGACCAAGGTGCTTGTCGATGCCGTGTCGTTGATAACGCCGAACCAGGCGGAAGACAGGCCAACCATTTGCCGGAACCAGTCTAACGTGACCTCCTCAATCTCCGTTACAGCGGGCGATGACTGCCAGGACAGACCCAGCACCCCCAGTCCGCCGCTCACCAGGTCGCCCAGGATACCTGAGCCAAGCGAGTTTGAGGGAAAGTAGCCGAAAAAGCGCGGGTGCTGCCAATGCGAGATATTCGGAAGAACGACCGAATCGAGATCGGCGATGATCTGATCGAAACCCTCAGCTTCCACCGGCGGGACGGCCGGAAGCATCGCTTTCACGTCGCCCGGCCGTGTCGCAGGTTGGACCGGGTAGTCGGATATCTTCGCATGATAGTCCGCGAGCCAGTCGATGATTTCGTGACCTCGTTGTCGGAATTCCTCGGGCGTCATTTAGACCTCTATGGTTGTTTACTTCGGAGTTGGCTAGATGTTCCAAGCTATGGGAGAACGTGTCTCGGATGGCAATCAGTGAAACGAGGCCGCGCCGGATAGGGGGCAGAACACTGTGATGCCACCAATTCAAAGATCTACCACCGCAGTAGTTTATGGCCGGCCAGAGCGCCAATTCCTGTAACAACGGATATGGCGATCGGATACCAGAGGAGGACGAAGAGCGGGCTGTCGTCGTTGCAATTTGCGGCATAGAACGTCGCCGCTATCCCGGCTGACGCTAGGCCCGCTGCGGCCCCCGCAATTCCCGGCCGAGCCGGCGCTCCATGCCGAAGGGCCACAAGAAACGCTTGCTGATGACGGCGTTCACAGTGGCTTCGACGAAGGCCGAAGGTATACGACTGCCCGAAGCCCGGTAGGTCCGGGCAGATTACGGTGAGCGACGGAGCCAGCCGATCTGCCACCTGCCCCCATGGCATGTGTGTCCGCGGATAACCGTGGAGGAGAAGGACGGGCGGCCCCTCCCCTCCCTTCCCTTCCTCAGCCGGATCTGACCGCGTGATGTTTGGATGGTTGTGAGCTCGAAGCCTGTGAACATCGAGTACGTTTTTCGGGATTTTCAGATGGATCTGTGTTCGAAATCCCTCTTGCCGATAATGGTTCCGGCGCTCGACGTGCGAGTAAACGAGCGGCGAGCGACCGAGGTTCACTAGCTGAGACCGAACGCCCTTTTTTCGCCGTCCCAACCGGTCTTGATCAGGAACTGCTCCCAGGTGAGACTGGAGGGATTGATCCGCCTGCTCCACGAGAGATCCCGGTCTTTCCGGAAATATCCGTATTCGACCGCGTATTCCGCCATGCCGATGTTTTCTCGAACGAGCTCGGGATTTTCCCCGAACTCCGGAAAATGACGAACCAGCTCATCAGGGGTGTAGGCTGATGCATACACAGCCTTCCGGCCCGTGACGCGCTTGAAGGTCTCGATCATCTCGGCCGGTGATAGAACGTCCCCGATGATCGGTAGCGTTTGCCCGGCATAGATGTCGGGATGGTCGAAGATTTCCAGAACGGCTGGCCCTGTCGCCGTCAGCGGATCGACGAAGGGTGCTCGGAAATGCTCCGGCAGATAGATCGGAAAGACGAGCGTGTCGCCCTCCTTACGCGGCGTATAATATTCGAGAAGGTTCGTGTAGAAGAACGCGAGCTCGACGAATGAGCTGCGAACAGGAAGACCCTGGATATAAGTCCCGACGCGCGCCTTGTCCGTGAAATGCGGCGCGAACTTCGAACCTCCGGTGATCTCATCGACGTTTTCCAGGGTGCTGAAGACGATGTGCTCGACACCTGCCTCGACCGCGGCATCTGCGAGATCCCTACCGATATCGAACTCGTAGGTTTCCGGCGGGGCGACGACTGGAGTCATCAGGAAGGCGCCCTGCGCTCCCCGAAACGCTTTCACAAAATCGCTCCTGTGGTTGATCGCAAGCGGCACGGCGATGAGCTCAGCGCCCTGCTCGGCCAGCTTGAGGGCCGCAGGCGAGTCTGGACGACTTGTCAGCGCACGAACGTGATACCGTCCACTCCCCAACAACGACTCCGTCACGCTCCGGCCCTGCTTGCTCAGGCTGCCTGCGACGACAATGGTAGGCTTTTGATCGATCGACATGTGTATCTCCATCACTTTCCTGGAGCAGCGCAGCACGGCACTCCCTGGAGATTAAATCGCACCCTGTAGACCATATGTGAAATCGATTGATTTATGCGCTAGTATCCATGCCATGGATATGAAGCGTATCGACCTCAACCTACTCGTCAGTCTCGAAGCTCTGCTTGTCGAGCGCAACGTCACAAGGGCCGCAGCCCGGCTACATATGAGCCAGCCGGCGCTCAGCGCCCAACTGAACCGCCTTCGCGACCTGTTCAAGGATCCCCTGCTCGTGCCGGCGCATCGTGGCATGGTGCCGACCGCCAAGGCCCTGGAGCTGATCAGACCGCTCAGAGCTTCCCTGGATCAGCTCCGCGGAACCCTCCAGGGCCATGACAGCTTTTCCCCCGCGACAGCCGAGCTAACCATCTCGATCGCCTGCACCGACTACGTCGAGGCTGTGGTGGTGGCGCCTCTGATCGTGGCGCTGCGCGACAAGGCGCCCAAAATACGGGTTGCGGTGCACCGCTTGGCCCCGGCAAAGTTAACGCAGCAACTGGCGGATGGCGATGTCGACCTGGCCATCGCCACGCCAGACACCGGGAAAGCTTACCTGAGGACCTGGCACCTGTTTGAGGAGAGCTATATCCTTATCGGCCGTCCCGGCCACCCACGTATCAATGAAGGGGCGACCGCAGCGGGGTTTGCCGCGCTTGAACAGGTGATAGTCTCGCCTTCTGGAGGCGGATTTACGACCCCCGTCGACGCCACCCTGGAGGCCCTCGGTCACTCCCGCGCCATTGTCGCGTCCGCTGCCTCATTCCTTGTTGTTCCGAGCATTGTCGCCAGCAGCGAGCTCGTTGCACTGGTGCCGCGCCGCCTGATGCGCGACCGTTTAGCTGAAGTCGCGTGGATAGACGTCCCTTGGCTTTCGGAGCGGTTTCAAGTGGAGCTCATTTGGCACGAGCGCACTCACGCGCATCAGGGACAGCAATGGATCCGCGAGCAGATCCATCTCGCCTCCCGCTGACCCACGCCATTTCGAGCGAAAGACAGATGTCTCGGGTATTCGTTCAACGGCACTCCCTGACTGGAAACATGTCTTCACCGTAGTGATGGAGCCGGGTGTGATGGCGGCGGCACAACCATCGGACCGTCAACGGCTCCTCGTATTGATCGTGATGGGCGTCGACGGCTTCGACACCGCAAACTTCACAAGTTTGCCTATCAATCTCGCCTGCCTTTAGGGCTCGCTGAACCGCGAGATGGGCTTCGTATTTGCCGGGATTGGCCCGTCGCCAGTTGGCCTGGCGGGTGTCCGTCTTCAGCATGTTTCGCTCCGCTTGATAGGCTGTGATCGTTAGATAGCACGCTTTCAGCACGTGCGGCCAAGAGCGGGTTTATTATTCGATTCTACGGCGCCGCGCATAGTCGGAGTGCGCCAGGTCCATTCGTGCCGAGTTCCTTACGAAGGGGTGCCGATGTCGTTTAGCGGTCGGGTTCCAGCCCGGAACACCCTCTACGCAGACTGACGGCAATGCCAAACGGCGGAGCACCTCTAACGGGCACGCAGCGTTCTACAGGCAAGCCAAACGGCAGCTAATCGTCAAATCCGAACAGAAGCGGACGGTCTGGAAACGGCCCCAAACACGCTATTCGATCGTCGCCTCAGCGGGGGGGCGCTCGATGACACGGGAGGTTTTTTGCAGCACCAGCGGTTTTGAGAAGCCGGTGCGAGTGGCGCTCGGTCGGTCGTGGAACACCGTCTAAACCGTGGACCGGGTAGCTCAGGCAGCGGATCAAACAGACCCGCGCCGCTCGGAAGGCCTTTGTTGCGGCTGCAAAGGAGGCGGATATTCTGGTTGAGCGAGACCCGTGGGGTTGATCACCCGCCGCTTTCCATGGCGCCTTCGCTTGCCCTAATATCAACAGAGGTCGCCCAAGTCTGGAGCCGTCCATGTGCAACGATTACGAGCAGCATATTATTTTATTTGGGCTGAGTATTGCCGGATGATGGCGTCGCTGGCGCTCAAAGTCCCCCACCCACCAAACCGAACTCGATTTGCCTCAGGTGGACGACGTCCGCATTAATGACCCGGCACCAATAATGCGCGCCGCTGATGACACGATCGAGCTTGCATCGATGACGTTCGGATTCGCGCCGGCCGGACCAAAAGGCGGGCCTGTGTTCAACTTCCGCTCCGAAGGGCGGCAATTCGGGAACAGCAAACGCTGCCTCGTTCCTGCGTCCGCGTTCTTCGAATTCACAGGGACGAAGTATCCGAAGGCGAAACATCGCTTCACGCTCAACGGCTGTCCATTCATGGCCGTCGCTGGGCTTTGGCGCGAAGCTGTCGGCAACAAGCCGGCCACCTTTACCATGCTGACGACCGATCCCGGGCCGGACGTCGCGCCGTACCACAATCGACAGGTCGTGGTGCTTCAGCCTGAGAATTGAGTATCTAAAACCGACCAGCTACCAGTTGGCTCCTGATGTTCTGTATATCGTCGCTTCATCGGTCCAATGGATGATACGTGTTCATCTTTCCTGCTTCACGGTTGAAACCCGCCGATTGATCGGTACCGGCTTTCCGACGCCGTCGAGGCAATCAATGTGTCCGGCCTGCCAGGCCGACAGGATGCGCCAGGCGCACGCCTCGGCCTCCGCCGCCACTGCGCTCATGATCGCCAATCAGCTCGATCCCTGCTGCTCTGAGGGCGATTACGACGTTCTTCTGCATGTCGAACGCGCCTGGTAGATCGCTCTCGCCGGCCTCCATTCGTTGGATGGCTGACAGCGAGATGCCGGCACGCTCAGCCAGGCTTTTCTGGTCAATTCCAAGCAATGCCCGGGCTGCGCGAATCTGCGAAGCGCTAATCACATTTTGGTCTCCAGACTACGGCTGCTTCGTATTGAAACAGTCATCGACCAACGCGACGGCGTATGGAAAAACGGCGTTTGTGATCAGTAGAGTGTTCATCCCGGCTCGTCGTTTTTAAGCCGCGAAAACCAGAACGCGCTGATCAAAGCGCCTTTTACGCAAGGTAACAAAAGCAGTATCAGCGCCACAATAATAAGAGAGATCAATACCATTGTGACGGCGAAGTATGACAGAAGAAGCCCTTGGAACAAGAAATACAGGGGGGCTGCAAAGACGCCCGCAATGAGGATAGTGAACCAAGGCGCCGCGTCATCAGATTCTATGTCACCAAAGCGTTCTCCACAAACTGCGCAACGCTCCACCTGCTTCAGGTAGGTGCGATACAATTTCCCCTGACCACAATTAGGGCATCGGCCCACCAAGCCTCGTGAAAGGGCGGCTGGCAGGGTCGGTCGTGCAAATCTACCGCTTCCTTTGTCCATTAATGATAATGTATAATACATGACACTCAATGTTTCAACACCTATATATCCACTGTCTGACATGATGCTGCATGGGTCCAGCGTCAGCTTGCGGCTGCTGCGCCATCAGATGGACACGGTCTGACCATGCACGCCTGTTGCGGACTGTCATTTCAGATGATCGGCCAACTCATAAGGCCCACTTGGACGCCTGAGCGTTCGCACTGAAGCCTGCCGCCGCTATCTCGTCGACGATTCACGGCGGAGGGCATGGGTTCCGTGAGGAACAGCGGAAGCTATCTGCCGGCGGGTGATGGTTCCTGGCCGCTTGGCTGACCCGGTCCAGCGCGCTCAACACTTCCGGATCTCGGCCTGCTCCCTTGCAATTTGCGGCAGCCCTTCGACCAAGTCGCCCTGCTTCTGCTTCACGCTACGATCGTTCAAGGCTCCGTTTTCACATCGAAACCTGGGCAGTCGGGATGCCTTTTAGGTCTGGGGGCTTTTGCTACCTAGTGGCGGAAAACCCCTCCACATCGATAGTCAATTTCGGGCAACACCGGCCTTTGAATTCACTCCCTCAAGCAAGGCGAGCAGGCCTTTCAGAATTTCGATGGGCGGTGGCGGGCAGCCTGGAATGTGCAGATCGACAGGCAACGCCTCCGACACGCCGCGCACCACGGCGTAACTGCCGGCGAAACAGCCGCCATTCTGGGCGCAATCGCCGAGCGCGACCACCCATTTGGGGTTGGGAGTTGCGTCGTAGGTCCGCTTCAATGCCTCACGCATGTTTCTGGTCACCGGCCCAGTGACAAGCAGGACATCGGCATGGCGCGGCGATGCGACGAACCGGATCCCAAAACGCTCGATATCGTAGAAAGCGTTGTTGAGCGCGTGCATCTCGAGTTCGCAACCGTTGCAGGAACCGGCATCGACTGCCCGGATCGACAGACTTCGCCCCAATCTTCTATGAGCAACCCCATTGAGGGCGCGTGCGAGCTCGTCAACCGCCGCGTCGCTCACTCGCGGCGGACGCTCGGTCAGCGGCGGGCGTATCAGGCTTTCGAAGAGGAGCTTGCGCATGATGGCTTGCCTTGGACCCTTAGAGGTCGTGTCCTGAATACGAGCAGTTGAACGATTTGTTGCATAGTGGGAAGTCGGCGACGATGTTGCCTTCGATGGCCGCTTCCAGCAGCGGCCATTGAAACCATGACGGATCACGCAGGTGACAGCGCTCGACCAGGCCGCTTTTACCAATGCGCAGCCAGGCCAGAATGTCGCCCCGGAAACCCTCGACGAGCGCCATGCCTTCATGCGGGCCGCCTGTCTGTGCCAAGTCGACGCGGATCGGTCCACCCGGCAGCTGTCGCAGGATTTGCTCGACCAGGGACAAGCTCTGCTCGACCTCGTGAATGCGAATCCAGACACGGGCGTTCACGTCGCCTTCCTGGAGGAGAGGCACATTGAAGTTGAGCGCGTCATAGGGAGGATAGGCCAGACTGCGTCGCGCATCAAAGTCCCGACCGGAGGCCCGGCCGACATACCCTCCGGCACGATATTGTCGAGCGAGTTCCACCTTCAGCCGCCCAGTTGCGACTGTCCGATCCTGTAGCGACGCGGTGTTGTCGTAGAGTTCCACAAGCGCCGGAAACCGCTGCCTGATCTCTGCGATCAGAGACCAGATCGCTGTCGTCCCCTCGTCGTTCAGGTAGGTCGCCACTCCTCCAGGCACGACGCGGTCGCGCATCAAACGATGGCCGAAGGCAGCATCGCTTGCCCGCAATACGCGCTCGCGCAGGACGCCGCAGTGGGCATGCATGAGTGCGAAGGCGGCGTCGTTGCAGATGGCGCCGATGTCGCCCAGATGGTTGGCCAGACGCTCCAACTCGGCCATGAGCGCTCGCAGCCAGACCGCGCGCGCAGGAACCTCGATAACAAGGGCCGCTTCGACCGCGCGGGAAAAAGCAAGGGAGTATGCCACGGTACTGTCGCCAGAGGTTCTGGCCGCCAGCTTGGCAGCATGGTCGATATCGGACCCCGCCATCAAGCCTTCTATGCCCTTGTGCGTGTACCCTAGGCGTTCCTCCAGCCGGACGACCGTTTCGCCGCTGGCTGTAAATCGAAAATGCCCTGGCTCGATGATGCCGGCATGCACGGGCCCGACTGGGATCTGATGCAGGCTTTCCCCCTCGGCAGGCAGGAATTGGTAGGGGGGCGCCGTCGCAACAGAGGTCCGGACGTGGGCACTCAACGGAAAGCTGATGCCCCAGTAGCCATGATCAAGCCACCGTCGCGTATCGGGCGCGCCTTGTGGCAAGAGCCCGAACAGGTCCGCGGCCGCACGTTCAAGGCGCAATGCGGGCGGATGCAGCAGGCCGACCGATGGGTAGCGTCCATCCGGACATAGCAGGCTGACAACGCCGATGTTCCCGGCAGCCTCGTCGAGTAGCGCCATGTGGACGGTGCCTGGTTCGCCCCAAAGACCGAGCAAGCTCAAGTGACCCTCAGCCAGTTGCTCGACGGCAAAGCTCCATTTTTTCGAAGTCACCACTGCGCGCGACCACGGGAAATGGTTGTCGACACCCTTGCCAGCAAGGATGAGGTCGGTCAGTGCGGGCATGTCATTTCTCCCATCCGCTTCATCCTAGAAGGTTGGCGACATGCTGGAACCATATGACCAGCGGTGGTGGCAGATAGATGCCGGCGGCAAACACAAGCGTCAGGTGGGAATACATCGGAACGTAGGACGCCTCGGCGGGCGCGGTGCTGCCTCGCGGTTCGCCGAAAGCGACGCCGGTCAACCGAAGCAGCAGGGCGCCGAAAGCGAGCAGAATCCCGAATACCAACGGCATCGCCAAAAGGGGGTGCCTTGCAAATGTCGAACTCACGACCAGGAACTCGCTCATGAAGATGCCGAGCGGAGGGAGGCCGGCAATGGCAACGACGCCGATGACGAGCGCCCAGCCAAGCCCCGGATGCGTTTCCGTAAGCCCCCGGATCTCGGCGATGTTCTGTGTCCCCTTGATCTGGGCGATGTGGCCGACCGTGAAAAAGATCGCCGACTTGGTCAGGCTGTGCATGACCATGTGCAGCAGTCCGGCAAAATTGGCGAGCGGGCCACCCATGCCGAAAGCGAACACGATGATGCCCATGTGCTCGATGGAGGAGTACGCGAACAGACGTTTGATGTCGCGGCGGCGGTAGAGCATGAAGGCCGCGAAGATGAGGGAGGTGAGCCCCATCGTGATCATCAGTGGTCCAGGCGCGATCGCGTCCGGGCTAGCCGCGAGCAGCAGCTTGAAGCGCAGTACCGCATAGAGCGCGACGTTGAGGAGCAGTCCTGACAACACCGCCGAAATCGGCGTCGGGCCTTCCGCGTGGGCGTCGGGCAGCCAGGCATGCAAAGGCGCAAGACCAACCTTCGTCCCATAGCCGAGCAGCAGGAAGACGAAGGCGACGTTCAGCAGCGCCGGGTCGAAGCGCGCTGCGTGCTCGATAAGCACTGTCCAGACCATGGCATTCGTGCCTTCGCCAACAATCGGCTGCGCGGCCATGTAGACGAGGATGGTGCCGAAGAGGGCAAGCGCAATGCCGACACTGCCGAGTATGAAATACTTCCAAGCCGCCTCCAGCGCCTCATGCGTGCGATAGATGCCGACCATCAGCACGGTAGTCAGCGTAGCAAGTTCCACCGCCACCCACATTAAGCCGATATTGTTCGACACGAACGCCAGATTCATGCCGAACATCATGATCTGGTACATTGCGTGATAAAATCGCAAATTCGTCGCCGTCAGCCGTCCGGTATCCAGTTCGTGCGCAATGTAGGAGGCGCTGAACACACTGGTCGTGAAGCCGACGAACGTGTTGAGCACGATGAAAACGATATTGAGATCGTCGACGAGCAAATACTGACCGGGCTGCGGCCGATCCGTGATGAGAAGCGACACCGCAGCGAGCAAGGTCAGCAAGCTCGCGGCGACATTGAGGCCAGCCGTTATCCGATAGTTCGGCAGGGTCGCCAGGAGTGCGGCCGCGCCGACCGGTATCAGCAAGATGGCGGCCACCGCATCGAGGGAAAACGCGGTCAACGATGTTCCCCCCTGTAGTCGTCGAGCGCGCCGACATCGACCGAGTCGAATCTCTCGCGTATGCGAAACAGGAAGACGCCGATGACAATGAAGGCGATCAGAATCGAGAAGGCGACACTGATCTCGACAACCAGCGGCATGCCCTTGGCGCCCGTGGCGGCCAGCACCAGGCCATTCTCGAGCGACATGAATCCGACAACCTGGCTGACGGCGTTCCGGCGGGTGACCATCACCAGGAGTCCAAGCAGTATGATGGACAGCGCAAAGGCAAGATCCTCGCGGGCGAGGGGGTCGGCGTCGGGAGTGACCCGCAGCATCAGCACCATGGACAGGGTCACCAGACCTATTCCGGCAAGCATGGTTGGACCGATCCCGACGGCGGTCTCGATGTCGCGATGGATGCCGAGCCGCTGGATGATGCGGTGCAGGCCAACAGGAATGATGATCGCCTTGAAGATGAGGGCGATCGCCGCCGTGACATAGAGGTGATGGGCGTCCTGGATGTAGGCCTGCCAGGCCACGGACAGGGCGAGCACGATTGCATGAAGTGCAAAAACGTTGATCAGGGCGAAGAGGCGATCCTGGTACAGCATCATGAAGCTGACCAGCACCAGGCCGCCGGCGAGCAGATGAGCGATGTCGAAGGTGAGGCCGTTCATCAGAGGCTCCGTGAGACGAACAGCAAGAGCGTGCCGAGCAACGCCAGCATGAGTGCTGCGCCCAAAAAATCCGGGACGCGGAAAACGCGCATCTTGGCGATCGCAGTCTCAAACACGGCGAGGAGAATGCCGCACAAGGCAAGTTTGCCAAGATAGGCCACGGCACCCAGAGCAAATGATTTCGGCCCAGCCTCGACACCAGCCAGCCCCCAGGGGAGGAAGACGCAGGAAATCAGCGACACATAAAGCAGGAGTTTGAGGAAGGCTGCGAACTCGATCATCGCCAGATGACGACCGGAATATTCCAAGATCATCGCCTCGTGGACCATGGTGAGCTCCAGATGGGTCGATGGATTGTCCACTGGTATGCGGGCGTTTTCGGCGACCGCCACCATCACGAGAGCGATGAGCGACATTCCGAGCGATACCCGCAGGCCGACCTGCGGCGAGCCCATGAAGGCGGCGACCGTGGACAACTGTGTCGCTCCGGCGACCAGCGCCAGGCTGAACACAATGAGCAGCATGGCGGGCTCGGCCAGCGAAGCGATCATCACCTCGCGGCTTGAGCCTATGCCGCCGAAGCTCGTGCCGACATCCATCCCTGCGAGCGCCAGGAAGAATCGGGCGCTTCCCAGCAGCGCGACAATAGCTATGAGATCCGCGGTCCAACTGAAAGTGAGCCCGGTTGCGAATGTCGGGATAAGCGCGGCCGCGACCCAGGTGGCGGCAAAGATCAGATAAGGTGTCACGCGAAACAGCCAGGATGCGTTGTCCGCCAGAACGACTTCCTTTCGCATTAGCCGCAGGAGATCGCGATAGGGTTGGATCAGGGATGGACCTTGGCGGCGCAAGAGTCGTGCCTTCACTTTGCGCACGAACCCGGTCAGGAGTGGCGCCAGCAAAAGCACCAGCATCATCTGTGCGCCCTGAACGGCCAACTCAAGGATCAGGGCCATAGTGCGAGTACCAAAAGCAGGACAATGAGAAAGAGAAATACAAGAGTCAGGTAGCGCCTGATCGTCAGGAACTGCAGATGGTTCAGGTGGTCGGTCGCAAAGTCGATAGCCCTGCCGATAGGCAGGTAAAACGTTTCCCAGATCACATCGTGGATTTCGACCGTCAAACGAGCCGGGCCAGTTTCGCCAGGCGCCGGCACTTCGACTTTTTCCCGCGCGCGGAATGCGAACGCGCCGAAGACGCGTCGAATGGGCTGTGCAAAGCTTATCGATGTATACTGCGCGGCGGGTGTTACGTCCGGGAAGCCGCAACCCCAGGCCGGGCCGCGGCGGAGCGCATGTGAGGCGAAGCGGTGAATGACGAATGCCGCGAACGATCCGGAGACAGCAATGAACAGGAACACCAGCAGGCCATTGTAAGAACTGCGGCTCGCTGCGATTGGCACGATCGACAGCCATGGCTCAGCCATCTGCACAGGCATCCGGCTGCCAAGCAGCGGAAGTGTCACCGCTGAGAGACCGTCAATGACGAGACCCGGCACAATGCCAGCCAGGAGACAAAGAGCCGCCAGGGTGAACATTGCCGCTAGCGAATAGCGGTCGACCTCGTGCGCCAGTTCCACCGCGGCCGAGCGTGGCCGGCCGAGGAATGTAATCCCGAACGCTTTCACGAAGCAGGCAGCCGCCAAGGCCGCCGAGAGCGCCAGTAAACCGCCAACGGCGGGCACCATGACCTTCAGGCCCCATTGCGGCAGATCTGGGCTCTGCAGGACGGCCTGGAAGGCCAGCCATTCGGAGACGAAGCCGTTGAAGGGCGGAAGCGCCGAGATCGCCACGCAGCCGACGAGAAAGGCAAAACTGGTCAACGGCATACGGTGGATGAGACCGCCCAGTTTCTCCATGTCCCGCTCTCCGGTTGCCGTCAGTACGGCGCCCGCGCCGAAAAACAGCAGGCTCTTGAAAAAGGAATGGTTGAGGACGTGAAACAGCGCGGCGGTGAGCGCCAGCGCCGCGGCCGATGGCATGGCGTTCGCCTTGAAGGCCAGAGCAAGGCCAAGGCTGACGAAAATGACGCCGACGTTTTCGATGGTGCTATAGGCAAGAAGCCGCTTCAGGTCCTTTTCCATCAAGGCGTAAAGAATGCCGAGAACCGCCGTCAGGCCGCCCAGGAAAAGCACCACAACGCCCGACCACCATGCCGGCTCACCGAGCAGGTCGAAAATGACGCGTATGAAGCCGTAGATGGCGACCTTGGTCATGACGCCGCTCATCAGAGCCGAGACGTGGCTTGGCGCGGCCGGGTGAGCGAGTGGCAGCCATATGTGCAGCGGTACCAGGCCAGCCTTGGAGCCGGCGCCAAGCAGCATCAGAGCCAGAACGAAAGCAGCGACGAGCGGGGCGGAAGCGGCGGCACGCATCGCTTCGAACGTGTAGTTTCCGCTCGGGCCGGCCAGCAGGCCGAACGCAAGCAGCAGCGCGAGCGTGCCGAAGCTCGCCATCACGAGATAGATGTAGCCCGCTCTCGCATTGTCCTGCTCGCGATGGTGCGCCATGACGAGCGCCCAGGAAGCGAGCGACATGAATTCCCAGGAAAGCAGGAAAGTGAAGGCGTCGTCCGCCAGCACGACCAGATTCATCCCGGCGAGGAAGGCAGGGAAGAACGGCAGCACCCGATGCGGCGCAGACTCATGCCTGCCGTAGCCGAGGCCGTAAAGACTGGCCATGCCGCCGCCAAAATTGACGACGACGAGGAAAAAGGTCGAGAGCGCATCCAGACGGAAATGGGCGCCAATCCATGGCAGCCCAAGCGGCAGCTCGGCAGTCGACGGGGTTACGGGATCATCGGCGACACGGCTCGCGAGAACCAGGAGCACGGCCGCCGATATGCCTAGCGTCAGGCCGTAGATCAGGCGTGTTCCCGAACCCGATCCGTGGCTTGACGCAATCGCAAGCACCGCAGTTCCCAGGAGCGCGGCAACGCCCCACAGGAGGACTGCAGCCCCCGAAATCACGCCACACTCCTCACAGGGACTTTGGCGTCCGTATCAACCCCGCCCATAATTTTGGCGGGATCAAAATCTGCTTTCAGCCGCACGCCGCGCCCGCCGATTTGGCTGGAGGCGCCTTCAGAAATCAATTCGACGCCGGCGAGGTCAAGCGCCCCGATCAGCTTCATTAGGGAATCTACATTGCCCCGGATAATCGACTCACTGGCTTCCATACGTTGAATTGTCGGCACCGAAAGGCTGGACAATTCGGCAAGCCTGCGCTGGTCGATGCCAAGGAGCGCCCTCGCGGCACGCAACTGTGGAGCAGTTATCACGGTCGCATCCCCTTTTTGATCAGCTTTGACGTATTATCTCTAAGCGCTGCAGCATATATTAAAATGCGGCGCATTCAAATAATGATGCGTGACGCATCTGTCTCGAAGCTGTAGAAAACTGGGAGATACGAGTTGGGAGGCGCCGAGCCTCGCCGATTGGTGCCCTGCAATTGCGAAGAGCTGCCCGCTGCAAAATGACGGGCGAACCCCCTCGGCTCCGCATGAAGGGGCCAACGAACGGAAACCCAGCCGAGCGGCGGATTTAGGAATTGGCTGTGATGACAAGGTCATGATCCGGGTTGCGAAATATCATACCGATTTCGGCAACATCGAGGTTCTGCGGGCCAAGGACTCCGGTTCGTTCATTTATCGCCAAGGTGGCTGCTATCAAAGCGAGTGCGATCCGAATGGCGTCAGCGTCGTGCCCTATATACACGCCATCTTTGGTCTCCTCGCACAAGCGCGAGTGTCCGATGTCCTGATGATCGGTTGTGGCGGTGGCAGCCTGGGCACGATGCTGGATAGGGTTGGTGTGCGTGTTACGATCGTCGACATCAATCCAAAGGCTTTCCAGATCGCCCGAAAATACTTTGGGTTACCTCGTGGAGTTCACTCCTTCATCTCCGACGGGCGGGATTTTTTGCGCGCCGGCCGTCACCGCTACGACGCTATCGTTCTGGACGCATATTCCGGGCGGCGCATCCCAGATCATTTGTGCGCCGAGACATTCTTCGGCTTGGCGCAGACGCGTCTCAAGAATTCTTCCGGTATTCTGATCGGTAACGTTCATGCTCGTCACGACCTCGACATCATGCCGGATTGCGTTGCTGTAAAGCTCGCCAATATCTGGGCGGATGTGAGACTGCTCGATATCCGCGGCGCTTCGGATCGCAACGCACTCGTCATGGCAGGCAAGGTACGAGATCTCGTCCAGCCAGTGCTGCTGATGCCGCCGTCCGTCGGAGCCGAGGAGATCGAACAGGAGCTTGGCCTCCTGGCGTTCAGGCCTTGGCATGTACCACGACGAGCTGCCTAAGGTGCGGCGCCACTGACAAAGCATGAGCCGAACGCCAAGTCATACTGGGTTCTCGATTGCTTCTCTCGCCAGCCAGTTGCGAAGGTGGCACACTGCGGGCCGCTGCAACGCTTCGGAGGTGGCAACGGCATAACAGGCGAACCGTGTTGGCCACCAATCTTGTCGCCAGCCATCGCGAATGTGCCGCCAAATCCGGCATGTGGCAAAGCCCTGTCGCGCTACTGCCAGAGCCGCTTCATGCGGATGGACACATCCTCCAGGACTGGCATGGAGGCCAGCACAAGGAGAATGGCGGCAAGAAACAATGTCGCTGCAAAGCCGATGTGTTTGAAACCCACAGCGCCGATGACGCCGCCGATAAAGAACAATGCTACGAGCGACGCAAGCAGTCTCAGCTTTCTCCGATCTGCTTTCACGAACAGTCTGTCCGAGTCATTGCCTGAGATGTTCCAGTAAAGCAGCTTGCCGAGTTCGATGCCCATATCCGTCACCAGGCCCGTGACATGCGTCGTCCGGATTCTGGCTTCCGATAGCTTGGTGATGATGGCGTTCTGCAACCCCATGATGAAACAAAGCAGCATCACCGTCATTGGCACAAACAGCGCTTCATGACGCGCAAGATGGCCGCCGAGCAGACCGAAACAGATCAGCAGGATCGCTTCCAGGACAAGCGGGAATGCGTACTCGCCCTGTAGGCCTTGCCGCCGTCCCCAGTTGACCAAGACTGCCGAACAGGCCGCGCCTGTGACAAACGACAACAACGCCCCCAACCCGGAAAGCGCCAGCCCGACATCGCCGAGTGCCAGATGGTCCGCCATCGACGAAACGATGCCGGACATGTGGGACGTGTACTGCTGAACCGCCAGGAAGCCGCCAGCGTTGGCGGCTCCTGCGATGAACGTCAGGAAACGGGCGAGGTGCCGATCGGTTCTTTCGCTTCGTTCCTTTCCGGTCAACCGACGCAGATACACGATCATGAGCGAACCGTGTCTTTCCATGCGGAAAAGCAGGACCGCAAGCTGATGTGCCGGGAAAGGCTCATTGAGTGTTTCTGGAGATGGGGGCGGTGAATGCGTGGCGTCGATGCTGTGCTTTGTAGGCCTAGTTTGGCTTGCCCGCCGGCAGCGTGTCTGGATGGCGGAACCTGACACCACGGCCGCCATCGTCGCTACGCACATGTTCGCTGAGAAGCTCGACGCCGGCGCGGTTCAGGGCGTTGATCACTTTCATCAAGCTATCGACAACGCCTCGCACATTGCCCTGGCTGGCCTCCATTCGTTGGATCGTCGGGAGCGAGACGCTCGCCATTTCCGCCAGGGTTTTCTGGTCGATGTTGAGAAGGGCGCGGGCAGCACGAAGCTGGGAAGCAGTGATCATTGGGTATCAGCGTCTGAATATGAGAAATGATATCCACCATGGTATCATTGACGTATGAAACATCAATACAAAGCGAGAAAATATTGATCGGCCCTTGGCACGACGGGGCTCGGCAATTATCGTCTCCGCATGACTCAACGCTACGAACCTTTTCAGGAGCCGACCGGCACCTGGACCGTCAACGATGCTTGGACCGGACGGCCCGCCGAGATGGGCAGCCGAACCATCGTTGGAATGAACCGGCACGACGCCGAGGAACTTGCCGATCTCCTCAACGGATTGAATGCACAAAGGCAGGAAGCGAAATCATGAAGGCCACGGACAGCAACGGCACTCCGCTGAGCGAAGGAGATTCCGTCACGCTCATCAAGGATCTCAAAGTCAAGGGCACGTCCGTCACCCTGAAACGCGGAACGCTGATCAAAAACATCCACCTCACGGGCAATGAAGATGAGGTCGAGGGTCGAGCCGAGAAGGTCAAGAACCTGGTTCTGCGGACAGAGTTCCTGAAAAAGGCGTAGGTGAGCGGATTTCCTCACAATTTGGCAGACCGTATTGAAGACGCATTCGTGCGTTGCAGGGTGCAGGTCCGGAGTGAGGAAGGTCCATCCTAAAGGGCTCATTACCGGCCGCCATCTCGTATTCGATGCATTAGGCGTTCGGCTTGACTGAACTTTGGCGAGATTTACTTCGACATCCTCTCGACCAGAGCAAGTGGCTGATTTGCATTGCCCAGCACAGCCGCGAGAAAGGCCGAAAGCCGGAGCTGCAGCCTAAAGAGCAATCTTTTGGTAAGCTCCGGATTTCTACTCCGTAGGCAGAGGTCACAGGTTCCAATCCTGTCGGGTGCGCCAACTGCCTCAATTTGCCTTAACCCGCCACCGCCCGCACGCTCTCCCGCTCCACCAGCGGGCACTCCAGCTTGGTAATGGGATAGCGCCCGTGTCCGGGCGCCGTTGGTGCCTCGAGCTGTTCGATCGCCCATTGGCCCATCGCCATATGCGGCAGGATCGAGGTGGTCAGCGGCGGGAACAGATGCCGGGCGATTTCCTCGTCGTCATAGCCGACGACGGAGATGTCCTGGGGAATGTGCAGGCCGGCTTCCTTCAGCGCCTCGTAGCAGCCGATCGCGGTGCGGTCGTTCTGGCAGAAGATGGCGGTCGGGCGGTCTTTGAGCGCCAGCAGCTTCACCGTCGCGGCATAGCCCGCACTTGCCGACCAGTCGCCCTCGACCACCAGCTCCGGGTCAAAAGGGATGTCGGCGGTGGCGAGCGCGCGCCGGTAGCCTTTGAGCCGATCCTGCGCGGCCTGCATCCACGGCTCGCCAGTGATGGTGGCGATGCGGCGGTGGCCGTGGCTGATCAAATGCCGGGTCGAGCTCTGGCCGCCGGCGATCTCGGAGGGCACCACGGCGGGAAAGGCGTAGTCGGCCGTGTAGCAATTGAGCAGGATCACCGGAATGTCGAGGCTGTAGAGGAAGTCGGGCGCGGTGATCTCGCGGGTGAAGATGGTCATGTAGATCAGCGCCGAAATACCCCGCCGGGTCAGTGCCTGGATGGCGCGGGGCTCCATCACGGCGTCGCCCATGGTCTGCGCCACCAGAAGCACGTTGCCGGCATTCCACGAGGCCTGGCGCGCGCCTTCGATCGCCACCACCGCCTCAGGGCTGGTCGCCAGCTGGTCGACGGCAAAGCCGATCACTCCGTCCAGCCCGTCGAAGGCGGCAACCGGCTTGCGCAGCGCCGAGAAGGCGGGCGCGCTGTAACCCAGCGCCCGCGCGGCTTCGATCACCCGCTCGCGGGTCTGCTGCGACAGCTTGATCCCTGGCGAATTGTTGAGCACGAAGGAAACCGTCGCCTGCGAGCAGCCGGCCGCTCGGGCGATGTCTGTCATGGTGACCCGCCCCTTGGGCTTGGCCGGCGCCTTGCGGCGCTTGATCGTCTCGATGGCCGGATCCGTCGTTTCGCTCATGGCAGTCTTGTCCCCAATCCCGGCCTGTCTAGCGGCAGCCTGCCGGCCCGACAAGATGGCGCGGCGGCGCCAGCTTATAGAAACCGCCGCTTCGTTTATATCTATTAGTGGCCATGCGGTCCATCGATCATCAGGCTCCTTATGTGGGAGGAAAGCAACGACTGCGCGGCTTTGTATGCCGAGCGGCCAAGGCATGGGCTCGCCAGCGCTTCGTTCACTGTGGTGCCACGATGTGCCCGGATATTGGCTGAAAACTAATAGTGTTTACTAATACAAAAATGCGCTGTAACGTCAATCCGTCGCGTCCGGCCTTGTAGGGTTCGGGGCGGCGGGAAAGCGAACGCGATGACCCGATGGCGAGCGGATTGCCTCCGCAAGCTCTGTCTCGGATAAGTGATATGTCAGACAAATCGGACTATTTACGAACGCAGAATGAGTCTCTAAAGTCCGTGGCCGTGGCTGGAACGAGGCCATTCTTGTGAGTGCCGGGAAACCCTGAGGAGGAGGGGTATCCAAGCCGCAAACGGCAAATTCAGGTGAGCACGCAATTCTAGTGAGCAAGACGGTCCAGCCCGACGGCTGGACCCAAACGGGAGGTTGAACATGAAGTCCTTGATACGCAATGCATCCGTGGCCGCCGCGGCCCTGGTTGTCGGCCTGACGGCGACGGCCATCGCGCGCGCCGACGACAAGCCGACACTGGCTTTCGTCGTCAACGGCGCTTCCGATTTCTGGAAAGCGGCCGAAGCTGGCGTCAAGAAGGCGCAGGGCGAACTGCCCGACTACAATCTCGAACTCAAATATCCCGAGCAATCCTCGGTCGCCATCCAGCAGCGGCTGATGGACGATCTGGTGACGGCCGGCGTCAAGGGCATCATGGTCTCGGCCGTCGACCCGAAGACCTCGACCGATGGCCTGAACAAGATCGCGTCTGAAACCGCGCTGTTCACCACCGACAGCGACGCACCGCAGACCAAGCGCGTCGCCTATATCGGCTCGTCCAATGTCGACGCCGGCAAGCAGGCGGCCGAAATCGCCAAGAAGGCGATGCCCAATGGCGGCAAGTGCCTCGGCTTCGTCGGCCTGCTCGGCGCCGACAACGCCAAGGAGCGCATCCAGGGCATGAAAGATGGCCTGGCCGGCACCAAGATCGAGCTCGTCGACGTGCGCGGCGACGATATCGACCAGGCGCGTGCCAAGAAGAATGTCGAGGACGCGCTGGTCGCCAGCCCCGACGTCACCTGCATGGTCGGCTTCTATTCCTACAACACGCCGCGCATCTATGAAGCGCTGCGCGATGCCGGCAAGCTCGGCTCCATCACGGTCGTCGGTTTCGATGACGATCCGATCACGCTGGGCGGCGTCAAGGAAGGCACCGTTGCCGCCACCGTCGTGCAGCAGCCCTTCGAATGGGCCTATCAGGGCATGAAGCTGATGGCTGCCTATCTCAAGGGCGACAAGTCGGGCATCCCGGCCGGCAACCTCATCATCATCCCGACCAAGATCATCGGTAAGGATGATGTCGACGCCTACGCCGCCAACCTGAAGGCGATGGCAGGAAACTAAGACCACAGGCAGTTCAGCCGGCTCAACTTGCTTGAGCCGGCTGTTCGCATTGACGAACACCGCGAGGAGCGTCAGTCTGCCTTAAAAGTCGGCCCGCCAATCCCTGTCAGGCATGATGAATTATTCAGATACATCCATCGCGGCAATCACCCCGTTTCTCAGCCTCGAGAACGTGCGCAAGACCTATCCGGGCGTCGTCGCGCTCGACGGGTTTTCGATGGAGGTCAGGCCGGGCGAGGTCATCGGCCTCGTCGGCGAGAACGGCGCCGGCAAGTCGACCCTGATGAAGATCCTCGGAGGCGTCACCACGCCGGACACCGGCACGATCACGGTCGACGGCACCGCTCACAACAGCTTGACCGTCGAAGGCAGCCTGGGCTCGGGCATCGCCTTCGTCCACCAGGAACTCAACCTGTTCGAAAATCTCGATGTCGCCGCCAACATCTTCTTCGGCCGCGAGCCGCTGCGCGCCGGGCCGCTGAAACTCGTCGACCGCTCGAAGCTGCGCGAGATGGTGGCGCCGCTCTTGAAGCGCGTCGGCGCCAATTTCTCCGCCGATGCGCAGGTCGCCGACCTGTCGCTGGCGCAGCAGCAGATGGTCGAGATCGCCAAGGCGCTGTCGATCAAGGCAAGGCTGGTCATCCTCGACGAGCCGACATCGAGCCTGCCGCTCGCCGAGACCGACAAACTGCTCGACGTCATCAAGGCGCTGAAGGCCGACGGCATCAGCGTCATCTTCATTTCGCACCGCCTGCACGAGGTCGAGCGCGTCGCAGATCGCGTCGTCGTGCTGCGCGACGGCATGCTGGCCGGCACGCTGGGCAAGCGCGACATCAATCACGACCAGATGGTCAAGCTGATGATCGGCCGCATGCTGAAGGAACGCGAAAAGGCCTCCGAGGCCGCGCGGGCGCCCGGCGCCACGGCACTTGCGGCCAAGGCCATCCGCACCCCCACCTATCCCAGCCGGCCGGTCGACCTCGATATCCGGCGTGGCGAGATCCTCGGCCTTGCCGGCCTTGTCGGCTCCGGCCGCACCGAGCTGGCCCGCGTGTTCTTCGGCATCGACGGCAGCCTTGGCGGCACGCTCGAGCTCGACGGCAAGACGCTTGTGCTGGGGTCGGCGGCCGATGCCGTCGCGCACGGCATTTTCCTGGTGCCGGAAGACCGCAAGCTGACCGGCATCCTGCTCGACCTGTCGATCGCGCAGAATATTTCGCTGCCCAATCTGCCGGCGCATGCGAGGCGCTCACTGGTGTCGGCAAGCGCCGAGACGGCAACCGCCGAGAAACAGAAGAAAAATCTCGGTATCAAGGCGCCGTCGGTGCAGACGCGGACCGGCACGCTGTCGGGCGGCAACCAGCAGAAGGTCGTGCTCGGCAAATGGCTGGCCATGAACCCGAAGGTGATGATCCTCGATGAGCCGACGCGCGGCATCGACATCGGCGCCAAGGCGGAAATCTACGGGCTGATGCGCGCGCTGGCCGATGCCGGCGTCGCCGTGCTGATGATCTCCAGCGACATGGAGGAGGTGATCGGCGTGTCCGACCGCATCGCCGTCATGCATGAGGGCCAGATATCGGGCATTCTCGACAAGGACCAGTTCAGCCAGGAAAACGTGCTGCTGCTGGCGGTGGGCAAGCAGCCGAAATAGTTTTTGCGCCGGGGTCGCGAGACCGCGCAACCTGCTCAGGCAGGCATTGGGGAGAAGACGATGAGCAAGAAAGATCTCGGCCTGCTGATCCTGATCCTGGTGGTCGGCGCAATCGTGGCCATCATCAATCCGCGCTTCCTCTTGCCGATCAACCTTGCCAACACCTCGAACCTGATCGGCCTGTTCGGGATCCTGTCGATCGGCCAGGCCTTCGTCATTATCACCGGCGGCATCGAACTGTCGGTCGGCTCGGTGGTGGCGCTGCTGGGAACGCTGTTCATCGACTTCATCGCCGTGCGCGAACTGGACTGGCCTCTGGCCTTCGTGCTGATCATCGCGCTTGGCGCCATCATCGGCCTGGTGCATGGCTGGCTGATCACCAGGCTGAAGCTGCAGCCCTTCGTCGTCACCTTGTGCGGCCTCTTGATCTATCGCGGCGTCGCCCGCTTCTACACCGCCGACGGCACCGCCGGCTTCGCCTTCGGCCAGAATTTTCCCGAGCTCGAATTCCTCACCGCGGGCCGCTCCTGGGGCGTGCCGAACAGCTTCATCGCGCTGATCGTCATCGCCATCGTCATGTGGGTGGTGCTGCACCGTTCGGTGTTCGGCCGCTATCTCTACGCCATCGGCAAGAATGAGGAGGCGGCGAAATATTCCGGCATCCGCACCGGCCGCATCGTCATGGCCGCCTATGTCATCTGCGGCGTGCTGACGGCGCTGTCGGCGATCTATTTCGCCATGTACACACGCTCGATCTCGCCGGCCAGCCACGGCCAGTTCTATGAACTCTACGCCATTGCCGCCGCCGTGCTCGGCGGCTTCTCGCTGCGCGGCGGCGAAGGCTCGCTGATCGGCGTCATCCTCGGGACCGTGCTGCTGCAGGAACTGCAGAACCTCGTCAATCTGCTCGGCATCCCGTCCTCCCTCAACTTCGCGGTCATGGGCGGCGTCATTCTCATCGGCGTCCTCGTCGACCAGCAATGGGGCGTGTTCCGCGCACGGCGGCTGATGGTCGATGCCGCCCGCAAGAACGTTGCCGGCGCGCCGGCGGAATAATCGCGCCGGCAACGCTGCCGCTTGCCCGACTCCAGTAGATATTATAATAGCATAACCCGGTATTGCTCGGGGGGTGTGCGGGACATGCGCTGCGATTTGCGAGGCAAGGTGGCGCTGGTCACGGGAGCGGGGGGCGCCATAGGCAGTTCCATTGCCAGGCGCCTGTCCGACAATGGCGCCGCGGTCGTCGTCGCCGACATCGACGGCGAGGGCGCAAGACAGGTCGCGGCCGGCTTGACCGATGCCATGGCCTGCGTCACCGACATCCGTGATGGCGCATCGGTCGACAGCGCGATCGCCGCGATCATGCGGCGTTACGGCCGCCTCGACATCCTCATCAACAATGCCGGCGTCAACACGCTGGCGCATCGTGTCACAATCGACGAATTCCCGGCCGAGGAATGGGACCGCATCACCGGCATCGATCTCGACGGCCTCTACATTATGAGCCGCGCGGCACTCGGTCCCATGCTCGCCGCCGGCAGGGGCGGGCGCATCGTCAACATCGCCTCGGTCGTCGGCCTTGCCGCCATGCGCCTGCAGAGCCCGTTCGTCGCCGCCAAGGCCGGCATCATCCATCTGACGCGGTCGATGGCGATCGAACTCGGCGCCAAGGGCATCCTGACCAACGCGGTCGCTCCAGGTTCGGTGATGACGGCGCTGACCGCCAAGCTGTTTTACGGCGATGACGGCAAGTTCGCCGGCCGCACGCAGGAATTCCTGGCCCATGTGCCGCTCGGCCGTCCGGCCGAGCCGCGGGAGATCGCCGAGGCGGTGCTGTTCCTGGCCTCGCCGGCCGCCAGCTACGTCAACGGCCAGGTGCTGGCCGTCGATGGCGGCTGGACGGCGGGATACATGATGTGAGTGGCGCGATGGAAATCGATCTCAACGGCGCCGCGGTGGCCCTCGATGGCGAGACCAACCCGATCGTCGACGCCGTGCTTGCCGCGCTGCGTGCCAATGGCGGCACGGTCGTCGAAGCAGGGGATGCCGCCGACATCCTGCTGATGTCCAATCCGCTGCGCCCGGGAACGACGATGCAGGATCCACGCTGCCAGCATGCCGATGCGCGCAGGGCAGCCGTGGCCATGGCCGAGCGCGGCGGCGGGCGCATCGTCTTCCTGGTCTCGGCCACGGCCGGCATGCCGATGCGCCGCCATCCGCGCTTTTCCATGGAGAACGCGGCGATTCTGGCCGGCATGCGTGCGTTGGCCATGGAGTTCGGGCCGAGGGTGTTGGTCAATGCCGTCGGCTTCGGCGCGGTCGAGGACGAAACCATGGTCTCGGGCGACAGGGCGATGCTCAGCCACACGCCGGTCGGCCGCGCCGGCTGCATCGAGGAAGCGGTCGCGGCCGTGTTGTTCTTCTGCGATCCGCTCAACACCTACACCACGGGCCAGATGCTGGCCGTCGACGGTGGATGGACGGCAGGCTATGGCCGCAATTTCTGAATTGCTGAGCATCGGATCGGGAGCGCTCGAAGTTGCCCTGGTGCCGCAAATCGGCGGCAGCGTGAGCGCGTTGCGCTGGCGCGGCATCGATCTCATGCGCCGGCTCTCGGATGATGATCGCAAATCCGGCAATGTGCTTGGCGTCGCCATGTTTCCGATGACGCCCTATGCCAACCGCATCGCCGGCAACGCCTTCGACTTCGGGGCAAGACGCTGGCGGGTCCTGCCCAACAATCCGCCCGAAAAATTCAACGTCCATGGCAGCGGTTGGCAACACGCCTGGACGGTCACCGGGTCAGGTCCCGCCAACGCAACCCTGTCGCTGGTCATCGCCGCCGGAGCCGAGCCCTATTCCTACCGCGCGACACAGGCTTTCGCGGTTTCGGACGAGGGACTGAGCGTGACCATGACGCTGACCAATACCGGTCCGGTCGCCCTGCCGTTCGGTTTTGGTTTGCATCCCTGGTTCGATCGCGATCCGGACGTAACAGTGCAGTTCAAGGCCGAGCGCTTCTATCTCGAAGAGCCCGATGGCATTTCGGGCGATCCCGTCACCTTGCCGCCCGAACTCGACTTTGCCGAAGGCAGACCCCTGCCGGGCGGCTGGCGCAACAACGACTATGGCGGCTGGGGCGGCAAAGCGACGCTGCGCTTCCCGGCACGGGGCGCGGGACTGCGCATGAGGGCCGACCCGATCTTCAAGCACCTGATGCTTTACGCCGATCCGACCAAGCCATATTTCTGCGTCGAGCCGCAGACCAACGCCTCCGGCGCTTTCAGCCGCGGCCGATGGGATGATCCGGATGAGGGCGCCATCGTCCTCGCCCAGGGTGAAAGTGCCGCCGGCACCGTCTGTTTCACGCCCTTTGCGCTTGAGGGCGGGGCATAAGGCGGGTGCGCCTGACGAAGACGAATCGTCTAAATAAGCCCATTCCTGAGTTTGAAGCGGCGCATGCCACGCACGTTGACGGCCCGCCCACGGTTCAACAACTCGCGCATGATCGGCTCCCGCCGTGGCGGCGTCAGATGTTCGAGGATACGAGCACAGTCATGTTCAAGCAAAATCCCTCGAATAAGTAGGTCGCGCTTCACCAAAGGACTATCCATCACCCGATGAAAGAGCCCGAAGCCGAAGTGTATCTGGCTGCCATTGATGATGGTCCCAATCATATGATTGACCAGCGTCTCTTGTCTAATCTGAATGGCCACGGACGCATTTTTCTCGGCTTCCTCAAGCCGGGCCTTTGTTTCGGCCGAAAACCTGCCAAATTCGGATATTGTGGGCGTTCGCGATTCCTGGTCGAGAATGGCAGGGTCTTTTCCGCGTTTTTGTCTACGCCTTTTTGATTTGGGATTGCCCGCCAGCATTTGTCCGGTTCTTTGAGCGCCTTTCAGAAGCGGGCCAAGATCGTAGCCGCGAAGCGCGCCATAAGGGACGTAACGAAGTGTTGCTACCAGCTCCGAGATCGACATCTTGTCGAGCCTAAGCGCGAGCTTGTCGGCGGAATAGACAATATCAACCTGGTAGCCACAACGCTCTAGGCATTGCGAAAAGCCGAGTTCTCCCTTCCGTATCGCGTGGGGGCGAATGTCGTAGGGCCTGTACCTTTGCCAAAACCGCCGAATCTGCACATCGGTGAATACTTTGCCGGCTACACTAAATGCGTAGCTGCCCATATGATGGGCAAACTCATGGTTCTCGTAGGTGCCAACGGCGTCATAGTCGCTCTGAACCAGAGCTTTGATCATTGAGTCCAAGCCAGGTCCGGCAATATAAATGACACTGTCGTTCAGATAAATCATACGTTCGGGTCGGAGTTCCTCCAGCGCCAGATGCAAGGTCGCGGCACGGTAGGCTCCGAAGTCACGCCCAATGTTGTTACGGACAAGGATGCGGTGCGCAAATGTCCTTCAGGTCGCGAGTTCATCCGGACGAAGATCGCCATTGCAGACAACAATGGCGTTGACGTGCTGGCGACGAAGCGTCGCCAGGAGGTCGAGAAAGTCGCTTGTAATCCCGATGAGGTGATATTTGACGACGATCGCATAACAATTGCCAATTGCCGGCGTCACGGTCTCATCGGAAGCAAATCGCGGCTCGCGTTCGGCCAGAATGCCTGGGAACTGAATTGTCTTGGCGGCCAGAACATACGCTCCTGCGGCCGCCCAGTTCGCAATTTGCCCGATCTTTTTCATGGCCGCGCCCCCTCCCGGCCCCGACAGATAACACTTCAGTCGAAGCTGTGAAATGGTTTACTCATGACGTGCAACGCTCGGTGCTGGGGGTGCGAACTTGGACTTCCGAAAGACTATCCGGACTGCAATCGGCAAGAATGGACGCGGCATCGAGATTGGCGCTTCATACTCGCCGATATTGCCCAAGGCCGAAGGTTACAAAACGCTCGTTGTCGATCATGCCGATGCCGACGGATTGCGTTCGAAATACGCTGCGATCGGCGTCGACGTTTCACGGCTTGAAACGGTGGACGCCATCGACGATGGCGGCGAATTCAGACAACTCGACCTGACTGGCGAGGGCTTCGACTTCATAGTGGCCAGTCACGTCTTCGAGCATCTCACGGACCCTGTTCATTTCCTCCAACGCTGCGAACGGGCACTCAAACCGGGTGGGCGGGTGTATCTCTTGATTCCGGATCGTCGATACACCTTCGATTATCTGCGCCCCAGTTGTACCGCGGGCCATCTGTTGGCCGCCTATATGGCAGGGCAAAAAAGGCATGGCACGGCGGCCATGTTTGATCACCACGCATCGCATGGAACGCGCGGAGGCGTGCAGGTCTGGCTGGAAGGGTTCAAGGGAGAGTATGCTTTCGCCGGAACGCCTCAAGCAGGTTACGCGATGGCAACCAGGCATGGAGACGACTATGTCGACTGTCACGCCTGGGTCTTCACGCCATCCAGTTTCCGCCTGGCCATGGCGGATTTGCACGCAGCAGGAGTCCTGGGACTTCGTGAAGAGCAATTTTACCCGACTGTAGGGTGCGAGTTCTTTGCGGTAATGTCCGCCAAGCCGGCGACGCATGGTCCCGACAGACTGGCCCTGGCGCTCGACGCGATCAACGAAGCCGGGCCTGAACACATCGCCGCGGCCGTCGTCGATCCTCCCGTGTACATCGGATCAGCGCCGTCAGCTCAAAATGCGATCGATGCATTCAAGGGCCAATGGGTCACCGCGTTCCCGGCAGCGCAAGGCTTGCAGGCGGGCACATCCCATTTGCACGAGGACCCACGCATACTTTGGCTCGCGGAGAAACTGGATGGCTGGCTCAACGGGAAGCAAGTCCTCGAACTGGGTCCCCTGGAGGCGGCGCATACCGCAACTCTGTTGTCGCAAGGTGCAGGGTCGGTCGTGGCCATCGAGGCCAATCGCGATGCCTTTCTTCGTTGTCTGGTCGCGAAGGAAATTCTTGGCTTGCGCGACGCGACCTTTCGGCTCGGTAATTTTGTTCCGTTCCTGGAGAGCGAAACAAAGCATTGGCCGCTGATCGTTGCCAGCGGTGTTCTCTATCATATGACGGACCCGCTGCACGTGCTGGACTTGTTGGCGGACCGAACCGATCGCCTGTTTTTATGGACTCACGTCGTCGACGACAATGCGATGCCGACCGACGACCGGCGGCGCGCGGCGCTTGGAGCGCCAGAGCAACGCGACTGGCACGGCCGAACGGTGACGCTTTATCCGCGCCCCTACGGACCGCTTGGCGCATCGACATTTTGCGGAGGCATGGACCGCGTACCGTGCTGGATACATCGCGACGATCTGCTGTGGGGCCTGGCCAAACTGGGGTTCGACGATCTGGCGATCGCACACGAGACGCCGGACAACGAGCATGGTCCGTCGCTGTCGATCCTGGCGAGGCGCAGCCCCAAGGCTACGCATGAAAAACCACGGCCCCTGCCAACCGCAAAAAAGGGTCTAAAAAGGGTATAGATCTTCGGCAACGTCGGAAAGCGAAACCGGCCAATCCAATTTTGTTTCACCTGTCTTGCGAAACAGGACGGCCGACATCAACGCTCCGGTGTGCATCTCGCCAAAATGCGTCGATATGTTGTGCACTCGGGCCACGATGTATGCCCGCACACCATCGATGGCTTCGATGATTTCAAACCCGGTCGATCTGTTGAGCAAGGCCTTCCAGGAGTGACTCGAAAACCGAAAATAGTCGCACGGCTCTTCGTGCAGAGCCCATGTCTGTGGCGCCAGGATAATCCCCAGAGCGCCTGTCTTGAGAACCCGGTTCATTTCAATCGCGGCCTTCCAGGGCATCAGGAGGTGCTCGAACACCGCAAATGACATGACGGCGTCATAGGTCTTGCGAGGCAGAAAGCGGCTCGCCTCATGAGCGTCTCCAACGATGTCGACGTTCTCGCCGTCAAGAATATCGAAACCGGTGTAGACCCAGTCCGGCGGCAGGCTGTTGCGCCACATTGCACCAGTCCGGTTGCGCGAACCGATCTCCAGCAAATGCCCGCCGGAACGTGACCGCAACTCGGCAAAGAATCTGTTTACCAGGGGCAGTACCGAATCGTTTGGATCTGCCGCCGCGAGCGGGCGCACTTCCTTCGACCCGTCCGCCAATCTTATTTCGAGTTTCACATCCAGCATCTGAGCGTTGTCCAGCCCTGTAAAGACCCGCTCATCAAACCGGCACGACGCCGCAAGCCGCCCATAGAGTCGACTCAAATCCGCACTGGGAAGGCCAGTTTGCGACAGGACGACTGTGCGGCCATCCGGCAGAAGCAAGGCGAGCCCAACGACAGGGGATTTTGCGGAAAAAGTGAATCCTGAAACGTGAATCGCGCCGTGGAAACACGAACTGCGATCGACGATGCAAACAAGCTCGCTACCGATGGCGGGGGCGGTCAAATGTGATGTCGGACCAGCAATGGTCGAGTCCATGTTCATGGTGGCCTGCCCCCCCGCTAGCCATGGCTGCGGAATTCTGTGCCCGGTAGGGTAGCGCCTGTGCGCGGCAAACTGAAGAGGCAGTATAATCGGATCTTCAGTCAACCAGCCGATTGCGCCTGAACCCTAGAGAAGCCGCGCCAGCAGGCCGCCATCCACTTGCATGGCGCTGCCGGTGACGAAGGATGCGGCGTCGGAAATCAGGAAGCCGATTGCGCTGGCGATCTCCGAAGGGTTGGCGATGCGGGCGATTCTGTTGGGCTCGAAGGACAGGCCCAGCGCGTCGGCGCCGCCGGCCGCTTCCAGCCCGTCCAGCGTCATGCGGGTGGCGACCGAGCCGACCAGCACGGCGTTGACGCGGATGCGGTCGACGGCATAGTCGAGCGCCATCTGCCGCGACAGGCCGACGACCGCCGCCTTCGTCGCGGCATAGGCGGGCACGCCGGGAACCGTGGCATCGGCGTGCACGGACGCGATGTTGACGATCGAGCCGCCGCCGGCCGCGCGCAGCAGCGGCAAGGTCGCGCGGCAGACGCGGAAAATGGCTGTGAGGTTGACGGCGATGGTCTTTTCCCACTCCGCGTCGGAAACGTCTTCAAGCCGCTTGCCGGTTGGGTAGATGCCGGCGCAGTTGACGACGGCGTCGAGCCCGCCAAGCCGTTCGGTGGCTGCCGTCACCGCCGACTGAACCTCTTCTTCACGGGTGAGATCGCTCTCGCGGAAGATCAACTGGCTTTCGTCATAGCGGCCGGCAAGGGCCTTGCCCTCTTCGCCGTCCAGTCCGGCGCCGAGAACCCTGGCGCCCGCGCCGGCGAGGTACTCCGCCGTCGCCCGGCCAATGCCGGTGGCAGCCCCCGTGACGAAAATGCGTTTGTCGGCGAACATCATGCTGAGGCCTGTGAAGCGATGGCGTGGCGTTCCGCTTGCGCCGCCGTCACCGAGCGCAGCACCCGATCCTCGCCACCGTCGCCGCGGCCAAATTCGTCGACGATGCGCCCGTCGGCGACCACGACGCAGCGATCGCAAAGTCCGATCAGCTCTTCCAATTCGGAAGCCACGATCAGCAAGCCTACGCCTTTCTCGGCGAGTTCAACCACAAGCCGGTAGATTTCATGACGGGTCGCCGCGTCGACGCCCTTGGTCGGCTCGTCGAGCAGCAGCACTTTCGGTGCCCGCATCAGCACACGGGCGAACAGCAGCTTCTGCTGGTTGCCGCCCGACAGATGGGTGACCGAAGCCTGCGGCGAGGACGCCTTGACGTTAAGCGCGCGCATGGCGGTGAGGATGGAGCTTCGCTCCAGTCCGCCGCGCACCATGCCATGCCGCGACAGAGGCGCGAGATTGCCGATGGTGATGTTGGCGCCGACAGGCAGGTTGAACAGCAGGCCGTCGCGCTTGCGATCCTCGGTCAGCAGCGCAATGCCGGCTGCGCGGGCATCCCTGGGCGATTTGATCGACACGCTCTGGCCGGCGACGCGGATTTCGCCGTCGGCCGGAACGCGGCCATAGATGCCGTGCAGGACCTCGCTGCGGCCGGAGCCCAGCAGCCCGGCCAGCCCGACGATTTCGCCCGCCGCCACGCGGAGATTGATATCCCTGGCGCCATGGACCGCGCCGCTGTGGCCGGCGACCGTGAGATGGCGAACCTCCAGCGCCGTCGGCCGGCCGACGGGTGCCGCGTGTTCGGGAAACAGCCGCTGTAGCCTTTGACCCGACATCGAGAAGATGAAGGTCTCGGCATCGAAATCCTCGCGCGCGATCCGTACCGCCACCTGCCCGTCGCGCAGCACCGTGGCGCGGTCGCAGATGGCCAGCACCTCGGGCAGGCGGTGGGTGATGTAGATCATCGCCACGCCTTGCGCCTTCAGGCGACGCAGCACGGCGAACAGCGCATCGACCTCGGTGCCGGAGAGCGAGGCCGTCGGCTCGTCCAGCATCAGCACGCGTGGCTTCAGCACGATGGCACGCGCAATCATCACCAGATGACGCTGCGCCGAGGTCAGCGACGCGACATAGGCCCTGGGGTTGATGTCGATGCCGAGGTCGGCAAAGATTTCGCCGGCCCGCTGCTCGAGCTTGCGCTGGTGGACCAGCATGCCTGTGCCCAGCCCGGTGCGGCCGGCAAAGACATTCTCGGCGACCGACAGCTGTTCGAGCACCTCGATTTCCTGCGGCACGTAACCGACGCCGTTCGATCGTGCATCGGCCGGCGAAGCGAAGCTGACGGGCCGGCCGTCGAGCTGGATCGTGCCGGTGTAGGAACCGGCCGGATGCACGCCGTTGAGGATCTTGACCAGCGTCGACTTGCCGGCGCCGTTCTGGCCGAGCAAGGCGTGGATCTCGCCGGCCACGACATCGAAATCGACGCCGCGCAGCGCCTGCACGCCGCCGAAATTCTTGGCGATAGCGGTGGCCGAAAACAGCGGCGCTGGGGTGGTGATGGACAAGACGCATCCCTTCGGAAAGCGCCGGGCCTGCAAGGCGCGGGCCCGGCGGCAGGTGTTACTGGCCGGCGCTGTCCAGCATCTTGTAATAGGGATCGAGATCAGCTGCGGTGATCACCTTTGCCGGCAGCGGATTGCTGTAGGGCACGGTCTTGCCCTGGGCGAGATCACCGAGAAGTTCGGCGACCTTGGCGCTCTCTTCATAGAGCGGCTGCGCGACGATGCCGTAGGCGGCGCCGGATTTCACCAGATCGAGATTCTGCCTGATATAGTCCATGCCGACGATGACGACATCGCGTCCGGCCTTGCGGGCGGCGCCCGACCAGGTCTGGATGCTGTTGCCGGTGGTGCCGAAGGCGGCGGTCACATCGGGATTGCCCTGCAGGATCGCCACCGCTTTTGCCTCGGCCGCCGACGGTTCAAAGCCTTCCATCTGCGTGTCGAGCACCTTGATGCCGGGATATTTCGCCGCGATGGTCTTGCGGAAGGCATCCGACATGGCGTTTTCGGTGTCGTTGGAAGCGCCTTGCGTCAACGCCACGGTGCCCTTGCCGCCGAGCTTGTCGCCGATCGCGATCGCGGCATTGGTTCCCGCTTCGGCGATGTTCTCTCCCGTCGCCGCTTTCAGGCCGTTGACCGTCCCTTCGGGCGGCAGGACGTGCCAGGTGACGATCGGGAAGCCTTCCTTGGCCAGCTTGGAGATGTAGGAATAGATGGCCGGATCGGGACCGTATACCCCGATCGCGTCGTATTTGGTGCGGGCAAGGGCGGCCTCGGCAAGCGGCAAGGTCGCCGGAATATCCCAGTTGGTGGCGCTCGGGTCGCCGACCACCTCGCAGGTGTAGCCGAGTTCCTTGCATTTGTTGAGGAAGCCCGCCTGCATCAGCCGATGCACCGGGTGATCCTTCATCGCCTGCACCCAGAGCAGGTGAATGTCCGCCGCCCGGGCCAGGCTCGCCGAGCCGAGCGAGGTGGCGAGTGCCGCCGCCACCAATGCGGTTCGGATCAGCCGCTTTTTCAAATGGGTCTTCATGCCTTACCTCCCTTGGTTCGCCGGCATTTTTGCCGGCGCAATATAAGCGGCCTCTCAGGCGCCGGCGATGAAGTAGCGGCGGCGCACTATGTCGAGGCCGACAGCCATGACCATGATCGCGCCGACCGCGATCTGCTGCCAGTTGGAGTTGACGCCAATGACGACGAGGCCGCTCTGCACCACCTTCAGCATCAGGATGCCGACGACGCCGCCGGCCACCGTGCCGGCGCCGCCGAACAGGCTGACGCCACCGACCACGACGCCGGCGATGACGGTCAGTTCCCAGCCGCTGCCGATCGAAGTGCCGCCGCTGCCGAGATCGGCCATTACGAACATGCCGGCGATCGCCGACAGCGCGCCGACGGTGATGAAGGCGCCGATCTTGTAGGCGCTGGTGTTGATACCGACGAGATGCGCCACTTCCTTGTTGCCGCCGGTGGCATACATGTTGCGCCCGAGCACGGTGCGCCGCAGCACGAAGTCGGCAAGGAGGGCGACGACGATGAAGAAGGCAAAGCTCCAGCCGAGGCCGAAGGCGAGATCGGTGCCGCCAATGGTGTTGATCGCCTCGGGCAGCGGATAGACCGGATAGCCGCCCGTCACCACCTGGATCAGGCCCTGGCCGATGAACAGCATGCCGAGCGTCTGGATGAAGGCAGGGATACCCAGCCTGACGACGATCAGGCCGTTGAGGAGGCCGATCAGCGCGCCGACGCCTATGCCGCCGAGAATGCCGACGCTCACCGGCAGGGCGGCCGCGGTCATCAGCTTGGCGGCGACCACGGCGGAGAGACCAGCCACCGAGCCGACCGACAGGTCGAACTCGCCGGCGACCAGCAGAATGGTCTGGCCGATGGCGATGATGCCGACAAAGGAGACGACGTTGAGAATGGCGCGGATGTTGCGCTCCGACAGGAAGGCCGGCTCGAGCAGCCAGAAGAAGGCGATCAGCAAAGCCATGGCCGCCAGCACGCCGACCTCGCCGACGGCAATCAAGCCGATCAGTCGCCGCCGGAACGAACGCGCGTCCCTGGGCGACGCGCTCACCTCAGCCGCGCTGTTCATCCCGACCTCCCTGGCAGCGACCGTCGCCGGCTCTTGCGGCCGGCCCCATGCGCCCGCGCCGATCCTGGCGCGCTCCTCTCAACCATTAAGATTATAATATTATAACTTGTCAACGATGAAATTATCTGGCGGTGCATAGCTGGGTCCATCGCTGGCAAGCACTCGCGGCAACCGCTATGAATGGACGTTTCGGCGTGATCCGCAGGACATTGCCTTGGCGGATGGCGCTTTCTTGGAGCATGGTGATGGTCGATAAGCCGCCGGCGGACGAGAAGAAGCCGCAACGCCTCGGCGTCCGCGAGATCGCCAAGCGGGTCGGCGTGGCGCCGATGACGGTGTCGCGCGCGCTGTCCAATCCCGACATGGTCTCGCCGGAGACGCGCGCCAAGGTGCTGGAGGCGATCGAACAGGCCGGCTTCGTACCCAACCGGCTTGCGTCCAGCATGCGCGGCAACGGCCGCATGATCGGCACGGTGGTGCCACCGCTGATCAATTCGGGCATTGCCGAACAGGTGCAAGGCATGTCCGACGAATGCCATGAGAGCGGCTATTCGATGCTCCTGGTGCAGGGCGAGTTCACGCAGGAGGCCGAGGAGAAGTCGATCCGCAACCTGCTCGGCTGGCGCCCGGTCGGCATGATCCTGCAGAGCTTCGTGCAAAGCGAAGCGGCGCGTGCCTTGCTGAAGAGCAGCGGCGCCCCGGTGGTCGAAATTTCCGAAATCAAGGGCCGCAAGCCGATCGACATGGTGGTCGGCGTCTCCAACTTCGAGACCGCCTATGCCATGACCATGCATCTGGCGGCCAAGGGCTACAAGCGCATCGGCTTCGTCTCGACGCCGATCCACGGCAATGACCGCCTGCGGCAGCGCCGCACCGGTTACCATGCCGCCCTGACGGAGCTCGGCATCAAGAACCATGCCGATATGGAGGTCGAAGTGCCAATCACCGCGCAGGGCGGTGCCGAGGCGCTGGTGACGCTGACCACCCGCCACCGGGATATCGATGCCATCTTCTTTTCCAGCGACACGCTCGCGGTCGGCGCCGTGCAGGAATGCCACCGCCGGCGCTGGGCCGTGCCGGGCAGGATCGCCATCGCCGGCTATGGCGACATGGATCTCGCCGCGCAGCTCTATCCGCCGCTGACCACGGTGAAGGTCAACCGCTACGAAATGGGCCGCCGTGCGGTGCGGCAATTGCTGGCAAGGCTCGGCGGCGACACCAAGGTGCCGACCATCACCAGCCTCGGCTTCGAGATCGTCGATCGCGAAAGCGCGTGACGGACTAGAGGCCACGCCGCCCCGTCTCTTCCCGCCGCCCGAGGCGCTTTTCCCAGCCCTCCGCGTGGACGTTGAGATAGGCGTTGGGATCGTAAGGGTGGTTCTTGATCGCCTCGATGTTGAGATCGATGCCGAGCCCTGGCGCGTCGGGCAGCGACAGATGGCCATTGGCCGGGTTGACGGTCGGGTGCCAGGTCACGAGGTCGCGCGTCCATGGGTCGTTGAAAGCGTCGAAGTGCTCCTGGATGAGGAAGTTCGGCACCGCGGCCGCCAGCTGCAGGCACACCGCCGTCGCCACCGGTCCGCCGCTCTGGTGCGGGGCGATGTGGCTGCCATGCGCAAGCGCGAGGTTGGCCACCTGCATGGACGGCGCAATGCCACCGAGCGACATCGGTTCGGGTTGGAAGATGTTGACGCCCCCACCGGAGGCCAGCGTGTAGAATTGCCCGACCGTGTCGTACATTTCGCCGGTCGCCACCGGGATCGGTGAGCGATGCGCCACTTCGTGCACCGCCTCTTGCCGGTCGCGCGAGGTCGGCTCCTCCCACCAGAAGATGTCGAGATCGGCGAATTTCTGCGCGGCCTGCAGGGCGGCGATCTCGGTGAAGCGCGCATGCACGTCGATCAGGATCAGCGTATCGCGAGGCAGTTCATCACGCAATTTTCGGCAGATCGCGTAGGAAAGCTCCAATTCCTCGCGCGAGATAAAACCTTGCGCGGTGCCGAACGGGTCGAGCTTGAACGCCTTGAAACCTTTCGCCAGCACCGCCTTGGCGGCTTCGAGGAAGGCCTCCGGCGTGCGCTCGATGCGGTACCAGCCATTGGCGTAGCCGAGCACGCTGTCGCGCACCTGGCCGCCGAGCAACTGGTGGATCGGCACGCCGAGGCTCTTGCCCAGAATGTCCCAGCAGGCAACCTCGACCGCCGCGATCACCGTGCGGTGGATGTGGCCGCCGTCGAGCGAGACGCTGTCCAGCATGCGCTTGGCCAGCGCATTGATGCGGCGCGGGTCTTGGCCGATGGCGAGATGCTTGAGCTCGTGCACGCCGGCTTCGGTGGTCTTGATGAAGCCGTTCAGCGTGCCTTCGCCAATCCCATGGATGCCGTTGTCGGTATGGACTTTGACGAACAGCCAGTTCTTCCAGCCGGCACCGACGGCGAAGGTCTCGATTTCGGTGATTTTCATGCGGTCGTCCTAAGCCAGGGCTATGATCGCGGCGATGACGGCTTCTGATGTCAGGCCGTATTTCGCTTGCAGGGTCGGCACCGCGCCGCATTCGATGTAGCGGTCGGGCAAGCCGATGCGGCTGACTTTCTTCGCAATGCCGGCGTCGAACAAGGTCTCGACAACGAGGCTGGCCAGGCCGCCGACGACAACATGGTTTTCCGTGGTGACGATGTGGCTGACGCCAGCCGCGAACGCGGCCACCGCCTCGGTGTCGAACGGTTTGATGGTCGGCACGTGCAGCACGCCGGCGGAGATGCCTTGTTTTCGCAACGCGTCCGCCGCATCCAGTGCCCGCTCGGTCATGAAGCCGGTCGAGATGATGCCGACATCGGAACCGCCACGAAGCTTGCGTGCCTTGCCGATTTCGAAACGATAGCCGGCTTCAAATACCACGGGCACTGAACCGCGCAGCAGCCGCATGTAGACCGGCCCGTGACGCTCTGCGATCGCCTTGGTCGCCGCTTCGATCTCGGTCGCGTCGCAGGGGTCGATGATGGTCAGCCCGGGGATCATGCGCATCAGCGCCAGATCCTCGATCGCCTGGTGCGTGCCGCCATAGCCGGTCGTCAATCCCGGCAGGCCGGCGACGATCTTGACGTTAAGGTTGGAGTGGGCGAGCGCGATGGCGACGAAATCATAGGCCCGCCTTGTCGCGAACACGCCATAGGTGGTGGCGAACGGCACCTTGCCGGTACGCGCCAGCCCGGCGGCGACAGCGACCAGGTTCTGCTCGGCCATGCCGACATTGAAGAAGCGGTCGGGGAAAGCGTCACGGAACGGCAGGATGTCGGTGTATTTGCCGAGGTCGGCGGTCAGCCCAACAATGTCGGGACGGCTGTGGCCGAGCCGCGTCAGCGCCTTGCCAAACGGCGCTTCCACGCTTTGCCGGCCGCCGCGGACCGCTTCGTGCTGACCCATGGCCAGCGTGCGGCCCGCCTCCGTCGCCGTGCCGCTCATTGGCTTGCTCCCACGGTCTTTTCGAACTCGGCGATGATGCCGTCCCATTGCGCCACGTCGATGCGGAAGAAATGCGATTTCTCGGCGGTTTCGATACGCGGCACGCCCTTGCCAGGCAGCGTGCGCAGCACGATCGCCTTCGGCTTGCCGTTGCGCTCGCGCGCATCGGCCAGCGCGCCGATCACCGCCTTCATGTCGTTGCCGTCGATCTCCGATGTCTGCCAGCCGAAGGCGCGCCATTTGTCGGCCACCGGCTCCATGTCGAGCACGACAGGCCCGTCGGCCTGGATGCCGTTGCAGTCGACCAGTGCCACCAGCCCATCGAGCTTGAAATGGCTGGCCGACATCGCCGCTTCCCAGGTCGAGCCTTCCTGCATTTCGCCATCGGACAGTTCGACGAAGACGCGCGCCTCGGATTTGTCGATGCGCAGGCCCATCGCCTGGCCGACGCCTTGCCCCAGGCCATGGCCGAGCGAGCCGCCGATGACTTCGACACCTGGCGTCGTGTCGAGCGTCGACATCTCCAGCCGGCTGTTGTCGGCGCCATAGGTGGCAAGTTCCTCGACCGGGATGATGCCGGCCTCGGCCAGCGCTGCCCACAGCGCGATCGAATAATGCCCGGTCGAGAGCAGGAAGCGGTCGCGGTCGGCCCACGCCAGATTGTGTGGATCGTAACGCAGTTCGTGGAAGTAGAGCGCGGCCAGCACATCGGCGATGCCGAGGCCCTGGCCGATATAACCCTGGCCCTGGCCGCGCGCCATGGTCAGCATGTGACGGCGCAATTGTATCGCCTTGCGTTCGAGCGCGCCGATATCGGCGCTGCCGGGTGGGGAGTTTCGCTGCATCTGATCAGTCCTTGTCGAGCCCGCCCGACATGTTGAGCCGCTCGGCGGTCATGTATTTGGGCGCATCGAGACAGAGCCAGACGACGGCTTCCGCGACTTCCGCAATCTCGGCCCGGCGGCCGAGCGGGATGCGGCGGGTGCGCTCGTCGAGGAAGGCCTGCAGGTCGCTTCGGCCATTGGCGCGGGCCAGGTCGACCTCGGTCGAGCGCTGCATTTCGGTGTCCATCATGCCCGGTGCCAGGCTGTTGACCAGCACACCATAGGGCGCCAGCGCTACCGCTGCGGCGCGGGTAATGGAATCGACCCCAGCCTTGCTCGCCGTGTAGGCGGTGTAGTCGGGCAGCGCCATGCGCGAACCCGGCGAGGTGATGTTGATGATGCGCCCCGAACGCTGCTCGCGCATCACTCGGCCCGCCGCTTTGCAGGCCATGGCAAGCGCCGTGACATTGAGCGCCAGCGTGCGCGTCCAGGCCTTGAAGGTGGCGTCGAGGAAGGGCTCGATCACGCCATAGCCGGCATTGTTGACGAGGATGTCGATGCCGCCCCAGCGCGCCACCACTTTCTCCACCGCCGCCTCCGGCGCGCCTTCCCCGGTGAAGTCGCTGACGATGCTTTCGCTTTCCGCGCCGGTTTCGCCGACCAGCGTGGCGGTCTCGGCCAGTCCCTCGCCATTGATGTCGGTGACCGCGACGACACAGCCGCGCCGCGCCAGCTGGATCGCCACCTCGCGACCGAGGCCGCCGGCGGCACCGGTGACAAGTGCCCTTCGTGGCGGCGTGTTGTGATTCTCGGCTGGCAAGAAAACCCTCCCGGTGGCCATCTTGACGCGATTGATACCGGTACCATAAATGGCTGTCAACGGCGATGTGCTATTGTCCCGCCGACCGCATGGTTCGCTGCAATGGGGAGAAAACAATGAAAGTCGTCGCGCTCGAGACGCTGCAGCTGGCGGAATTCCCCTTCCTGTTCTGGCTGCGCGTCCAC
Source organism: Mesorhizobium sp. WSM4312 (assembly GCF_002294875.1). Classification (NCBI taxonomy): domain Bacteria; kingdom Pseudomonadati; phylum Pseudomonadota; class Alphaproteobacteria; order Hyphomicrobiales; family Phyllobacteriaceae; genus Mesorhizobium; species Mesorhizobium sp. WSM4312. The sequence goes on from NZ_NSFU01000025.1 coordinate 43,932, forward strand.
ACCGATGCCGGCCTGATCGGCACCGGCGAGACGTTCTGGGCGCCGGGGCCGGTCGCCGCCTACATCCACGACAATGTCGCGTCCTATCTCCTCGGCAAGGATCCGCGCGACATCGAACTGCACGACCGCATGCTGGGCAGCGTCTATGTCGGCGCCCGCGATTCCGGCGCCGAGCTGCGCGGCAATTCCGCCGTCAACATCGCGCTATGGGATATCTATGGCCAGGCGCTCGGCGAGCCGATCTGGCGGCTGCTTGGCGGGCGCACCCACAAGAGCGTGCCGGTCTACAACACCTGCGCCGGCTACAAGCACGTCCGGGCCACCAAGAGGAACGCCCTGTTCGAGCGCGGCGAGGACTGGTCGCTCAAGCCTGGCGATTCCAACGAAGGCCCGTACGAGGACCTGCTCGCCTGGCGCTACAATGCCGGCGATCTCGCCAGGAGCCTGAAGTCGGAAGGCATCGGCGCGATGAAGATCTGGCCGTTCGACATCGCCGCCGAGGCATCGAATGGCACGCGCATTTCGCTGACCGATCTGGACAAGGCATTGGAGCCTTTCCAGAAAATCCGCGACGCTGTAGGCCGCGACATGGAAATCATGGTCGAACTGCACGGGCTGTGGACCTTGCCGCCGGTGCTGCGCATCGCCGAGGCGCTGAAAGCCCATGACGTCGCCTGGCTGGAGGAGCCGATCCGCTACAACGAGCTTGACGCCATGGCCGAGCTTGCCCGCCATACATCAATACCGATCGCCGCCAGCGAGCGGCTCGCCTCGCGGCAGATGTTCAAGCAACTGATCGACAAGCGCGCGGCCAGCGTGATCATGATTGATCTCGCCTGGTGCGGCGGCCTCTCCGAAGCGCGCAAGATCGCCAACATGGCCGAGGCCAGCGAACTGCCTGTCACCTTGCACGATTGCACTGGGCCGATCGTCTATGCCGCCAGTTGCGCGCTGTCGGCGACCTTGCCGAACGTCAACTACCAGGAGGCGGTGCGCGCGTATTTCACCGGCTGGTACACCGAGATCGTCGCCGACATTCCGCCGGTCAAGGACGGCCACGTTGCGCCGCTCGAAGGGCCGGGGCTGGGTCTCAGCCTGCGGCCGGAGCTGTTTCAGCGGCCCGACGCGACCGTTCGGATCACCAGACTCTAGCCATCGCACGGCTCGGTTCGAAGTCAGTAGACATTATGCTATTATAATCTATGATGCGCCAAAGCGAGCGGCCAACAAGCTCGCCGCCGGCGCTCTGCCGCCCGGCGTCGGACGCATTTCAGGGAGGCTCTGGTGGCAATGTCTGCGGCGCGCGCACGCGACGATTTCAAGGGCGCTCCAAACCTGCCTGATCCAAAAATCCTGCTCGATCTGTTCGAACGCATGGTGCTTTTGCGCCGTTTCGAAAGCATCGCCCAGATCGCCTGCCGCAAGGGCGAAACACCCGGCTTCCTGCATCTCTATATCGGCGAGGAGGCGACGGGCGTCGGCGTCTGCGCGCATCTGCGGCCAACCGACTGGGTGACATCGACCCATCGCGGCCACGGCCACGCGCTGGCCAAGGGCGCCAATCCCGGCCGGGTGATGGCCGAGCTGTTCGGCAAGGTTGACGGCATTTGCGGCGGCCGCGGCGGCACCATGCATCTCTACGACCGCTCGGTCGGCCTGTTCGGCACCAACGGCATCGTCGCCGCCGGCATCGGCCATGCCGTCGGCATCGGCATGGGCGCCCGCCAGCAGGGCCGCGACGACATCGGCGTCGCCTTCTTCGGCGACGGCGCCGCCAACCATGGCGGCTTCCACGAGGCGCTCAACTTCGCCGCCGTGCAGCGGGCGCCGGCGGTCTTCATCTGCGAGAACAACCTCTACGCCACGGCGACGCCGCTGAAGTCGATCACGCTGAACCCAGAGATCGCCACCAAGGCCGCCTCCTACGGCATGCCTGGGGTTGCGGTCGACGGCAACGACGTCTTCGCCGTCTGGCTGGCGATGAAGGAGGCCGCCGAGCGCGCCCGTTCCGGCAAGGGCCCGACGCTGATCGAGGCCAAGACCTACCGCACCGTCGGTCACCATGAGGGCGATCCGGTCATCGGCACTTATCGCACGCAGGAGGAACTCGACGCCTGGATCAAGCGCGACCCCATCGACATGTTCCGCAAGCGGCTGATCGAGGACTATGGCATCGCCGATGCCGAGGCGCTCGCGGCAATAGAAGCGAGGATCGAGAAGGTGGTCGAGGAGGCTCTGACCTTTGCCCGCAACTCGCCCGAGCCCGATCCGGCGACGGTGCTTCTGCATGTCTTTGCCGATCCGATCAATCCGCCCGCCGCCTTGGCTTGGCGAGCCGTCGGCGAGACCCGCACGCAGGGATGGCTCGAGGCCGTACGTGACGGCATCGCCGAGGAAATGCGCGCCAATCCGGCGATCCTCTATTTCGGCGAGGGCACCGGCGAGCGCGGCGGCAGTTTCGCTCACACCAAAAACCTCTGGCAGGAATTCGGCGCCGAGCGCATGGTCGACACGCCGATCTCCGAGCAGGGCTTCACCGCCGCCGCCGTCGGCGCCTCGGCCACCGGTGCGCGCACCGTCTCGGACCTGATGTTCGCCGACTTTGCCTTCGAAACCGCCGGCCAGATCTTCCTGCAGGCGGCCAAGCTGCGCTACATGACCAGCGGCCTGATGAGCGCGCCAATGGTGGTGCGCGTCGGCGCCGGCGCGCTGCGCAGCTCCGGGCCGCATCACAGCGGCATCTATCATCCGGTCTTCGCCCATATGCCGGGCCTTATCGTTTGCGTGCCGTCGACCCCTGCCGATGCCAAGGGCCTGATGAAGACCGCGCTCAGGGCCGGCGATCCGGTCATCATGCTTGAGCCCAAGGCGCTGTTCGCCTCCAAGGGCGAGGTGCCGGTCGGCGAGCATTTTGTGCCTTTCGGCGTCGCGCGCATTGCGCGGGCAGGCACCGACATCACCATCGTTGCCGCCGGCCAGATGGTGCAGCGCGCGCTGGAGGCAGCCGAGGCGCTCGCCGCCGAAGGAATCGAGGCGGAGGTGATCGATCCCCGCACCATCATGCCGCTCGACATTGACACCATCGTCGCCAGCGTCCGAAAGACCCATCGCCTGCTCATCGTCGACGAAGCCTGGGCGATGTGCGGCCTTGGCGGCGAGATCGCCCAGGCCATCAACGAGTTCGCCTTCGACGAGCTCGACGCCCCACCGGGAAGGCTGCACACCGCGCCGACCTCGCATCCCTTCGCGCCGGTGCTGGAGCGCGCCATGCTGGTCGATACGGCGCGCATCGCCCATGGCGTGCGCGACGTCATGTCGGGCCAGCCGCCAGTGCCGGACCATTGGTACACGGTCGGCCTGAAAAGTGCTGCGTCGGCTAAGCCAGCGCCTGCTCCAGCCAGATCTTTGCCCGCCGCTTCAGCGGCTGCCGCTCCCGGCGACGACGAGCCGATCACAATGCCGTTCGGCGATCTCACCGTCAGCGAAGGCACCGTGGTCAAATGGCTGAAGACGGTCGGTGATCAGGTCAAGGAAGGCGAACTGATCGCCGAGATCGAGACCGACAAGGCCGTGGTCGAGATCGAGGCACCGGCCAGCGGGACACTCAACGCCATCGATCAGCCGGTCGGCGCCGTGGTGCCGATGGGCGGCCGCATCGGCGGCATCAAGAAATAACCCATCACCGAACTTGAAATCCGAAGGGGCTGGCATGAAGATCCTGTGCGCCAACTGGCAAGCCGCCGATGAGGCCGAACTCGAGCGGCAGCATTATCCCGATATGGAGTTCATCCTCGCACGCTCGACCAACGACAAGGCAGCCGCACTCGATCCTGCCGTCTGCGAGGTGGTCGACGCCGTCATCAACTATTCGCCCACCCACAATGTCGCCGCCGCGTCATCGGCCTTTCCCAAGGCGCGCATAGCGGTGCGTTCCGGCGTCGGCTTCGACAACATCGATACGGCGGGCTGGGGTGCGCGGAAGATTCCGGCTTGCAACGTGCCGGACTATGGCACCACCGAGGTCGCCGATCACGCCATCGGCCTCATGCTGGCGCTGACGCGCGGCACATCGGCCTATGGCGCCGAGCTTTCCAGCTATGGCGCCGAAGGCTGGCATTTCTCCAAGGCGCCGCTGGTCCGCCGGCACAAGGGCGCCACCTTCGGCATTGTCGGTCTCGGCCGCATCGGACTTGCGACCGCCCGTCGCGCCGCCGCCTTCGATATGAAGGTGGTGTTTTACGACCCGCACCTTCTGTCCGGTGTCGACCTGTCGACCGGCTACGAACGCGTCCATTCGCTTCGTGAATTGATGGAGCGGGCGGATGTGGTGAGCGTCCACACGCCGCTCAGCGAGGAGACCCGCAAGCTGCTTGGCGCGTCCGCCTTCGCCGCCGCCAGGCCAGGCCTTGTCCTCATCAACACCGCGCGTGGTCCGATCGTCGATCTCGACGCGCTGGAAGCGGCGATTCGCGAGGGCATCGTCGCCGGCGCCGGCCTCGACGTCTTGCCGAGCGAGCCCGGCGATCTCGATCATCCGCTGCTCGCCGCCTGGCGCGCCCGCGAGCCTTGGATCGCCAATCGGCTGATCGTCACACCGCATGCCGCCTTCTACAGCCCGGCGTCGATGCGCGACCTCCGGCTGAAATCGATCGAGGTGGTCCACGCCTATCTCACCGAGGGACGGGTGACCAACTGCGTGAATTCGGAGTATCTGAAATGAACATCGCGACGGCGCAGGTCCGGGTGGCGGTTTCGCCCTATGCCCGCCGCCTGGCGCGCGAGCGTTCCCTGCCGCTCGAAACACTTCGCGGCAGCGGTCCTGGCGGGCGCATCCTGGCCGCCGATGTGCAAGGCTTCGTTCCGGTTGCCGCACCGCTCGCCTCGCCCAATGCCGTCGCCCCGGCAGCGGCCCTATCCCCGACCGCGCACCGGATCGCCGCCTTTGCCACCGCCGTTGCCCTCGGCGCGCTGCAAGACCTGCTGGCGGCGCTTGAGAGCTCGGGCCATGTGTTCGCCATCGACGACGTGCTGCTGCGTGCCGCCGGTCGAGCATTTGTCGAGATGCCGCAGGCAGCCAGGTTCGGTGGCGCTTCCGTGGCGCTGGAACTGGCAGGCCGGCAAACCGTATTCGCCATGATCCCCGAAATGGCCCTGACATCGCTGCGCGCCTTGCGGCTTGCGGCATTGGCCGACAGCCGGGATGAGACGGAAACTCCAGCGACCCTATCCCTGCGGCTGCTGCCGGCCAGCGACATCAGGCCGATGATGACGCCGCTTCTGCCGGGCCGCACCATGCGCCTGACCGTTTCGTCCGACACGCCGGGCGATCATGCCGAATGCCTGCTGACGACAGACGCGGCGAGCGTTGACGAGGCTACCGCTGCCGCATGGCTCGCGACCCTGAAATCGGCGATCGAACAGCCGCTTCGGCTCTTTGTCTGAGACGGTTGATCGTCAACAGCCTTGCCTAGCCTCGGGCGTGGGAAGCTATTATAAAAGCTTCGACACAGGCGCGACGAGGCACATGGACCACCCGACCATAGACAGTCTTCCCAGGCGCACGCTCGGCCGCGCCAACGGGCCGCTTTACCGCCAGCTCGCCGACATTTTGCGCGAGCCGATCGGCAACGGCACCTTCCCCGTCGGCGGCGAACTGCCGAAGGAAGCGACCATCGCCGAGCATTTCGGCGTCAGCCTGATCACGGTTCGCCAGGCGCTGCGCGATCTCGAGGCCGACGGGCTGATCCGCAAGCGTTCGGCCAAGCCTGCCGTGGTCGCGGCGCGCAGCCCCTCGGTCAATCTGAGCTGGAAGTTCAAGAATTTCGCCGACATGGCGGCCTTCACCAAGGATGCCGAGCTGACGGTGAAATCCTACCGCAAGGAGGTTTCGCCCGTGCTCCAGCGCCATTTCGGCATGGGCAAGGACGAGGCCGGCTATTGCCTGCGCAGCGTGCTGTCGATCGGCGAACAGCGCAAGGCGCAGATCACCACCTATTTCCCGCCCGACATCGGCGCGCGCCTGAAGCGGGAGGATTTTTCCGACGTGCTGATCTTCCGTTCGGTGCAGAAACATCTCGGCCTGCGGCTCGACGTGGCGCATGTCACGGTGCGCGCCGAGATCGCCGACCAGGCGGTTGCCGCCGACCTCGGCATAACGCTCGGCAGTCCGGTGCTGACGGTAGAGATGCTCTACCAGTCGGCGGACCAGCGCAGCATCGAATTCTCGGTCGCCCGCCACCCCGCCGATATCTTCAGCATCACTTACGACGCGCCGAACGACCTGTCCTGAAGCGCGCCGGAGGCGGGATTTTCTGCTGACATCGCATAGACAGGCTCATAAAATTATAATAGCATGATAGCTAGGCTGGAGGGTCGGCCACGGGAGACGTCGCAAGAGGGGAACTCCGGCGAATTCGGCTCGTGGACGCAGCCTTTGGCAAGTCTGGGCAAATTGACAAAGGTGATTGGTACCGGTATCAATTTAGCGTCTTCATCCGACTAAGATGGCGCAGTCCATCACCGGCTGGGCAGGAAATACAGGGAGGAAGACCATGAGACTAAGGAGCTTGAGCGCCTGCTTCGTGGCGCTTGCCGGGTTCGCGGCTTCGATGGCTGCGATGCCGGGCCATACATCGACCCCGAAACCGTACACCATCTATCTCTCGAACAATTTCGTCGGCAATGACTGGCGCCAGCAGATGGAACGCGTCGCCAATGTCGCCGTCAACAAGGGGCCGCTGAAGGGCCGCGTCGACCTCAAGATCGAAAATGCCGAGAACACCGTTCAGGCTCAGATCAATTCGCTGAACAACATCATCCGTCAGAAACCGGCTGCCATCCTCATCGATGCGTCGTCGGCCGAGGCGCTCAATCCCACCATCAAGAAGGCCTGCGACGCCGGCATCATCGTCGTCAGCTTCGACCAGACCGTGTCGGCCGAATGCGCCTACAAGCTGCATTCCGACTTCGACATCATGGCCAACAACCAGGCCGAATGGATGGCCTCCATCCTTGGCGGCAAGGGCAAGGTTTTCATGGATCGCGGCCTCGCCGGCGCGCCGATCTCGGAACAGTTCGAGAAGAACTTTGGTGCCGTGCTGAAGAAATATCCCGGCATCGAGATCGTCGGCTATTTCAACGGCAATTATGCCGCCGGACCCGAGCAGGAAGGCGTGGCCAGCCTGCTTGCCGCGCATCCGGAAGTCGACGGCATCTTCTCGCAGGGCTACGGCACCGGCGCCATCAAGGCGCTGCAGAATGCCGACCGGCCGATGGTGCCGATCGTCGCCGCCGCTTTCAACGGCACCGGTGTCACCTGCGCCGAGACCAAGGGCGCCAAATGCTGGCTCGGCGCCAATCCGCCGTCGCTGTCGGCCGAAGCCATCAAGCTCGCGGTCGACATACTGGACACTGGCAAGAAGCCCGCCGACACCACCGTGCTGTTCAATTCACCCGGCCTGACCACGGATATGGTCGACGCCAAATACGCGCCGAATTCCTCGGCGGTGAAGATCGAGCTCGGCAAGACCGTATTTCCGGATCTCGCGCCAGGGCTTTCCCTGCCGGTGTCGCCGAGCTGGGTGGAGATCACCCCCAAGGAGGCCTCGGGAACCTGATTTGGTGATTGCGATGCGCCACATCAGGCGCGAAACGAAAAACGGGAGGAGAAAATCATGAAATCATTGAGCCGTAACATCGGCCTAGCAGCTTTTGCCGCCACCATGATGGCTGCCGGCATGCAGACTGGCCACGCCGAGGACAAGAAGCCCTACACCATCTATCTCTCGAACAATTTCGTGGGCAATGACTGGCGCCAGCAGATGGAGCGCGTCGCCACCGTCTCGGTCAACAAGGGACCGCTGAAGGGCCGTGTCGACCTCAAGATCGAGAATGTCGAGAACACCGTCCAGGCGCAGATCAACTCGCTGAACAACATCATCCGCCAGAAGCCGGACGCCATCCTCGTCGATGCCGGTTCGGACTCGGCCTTGAACCCGACCATCAAGAAAGCCTGCGACGCTGGCATCGTCGTCATCTCGTTCGACCAGGTGGTGACCGAACCCTGCGCTTATGCCGTTGCTTCAGACTGGGACCGCATCCCCTCCGTCATGGCCGAGTGGATGGCCACGCAGCTCGGCGGCAAGGGCAACATCATCCTCGACCGCGGCCTCGCCGGCGCGCCGATCTCGGCGCAGCTGCAGGGGGGCTATGAGAAGGTGTTGGCCAAATATCCCGACATCAAGGTCGTCGGCTACTACAACGGCAACTATGCCCTCGGACCGGAACAGTCGGGTGTCGCGGCACTGCTTGCCGCCAATCCGAAGATCGACGGCATCATGACGCAAGGCTATGGCTCGGGCGCCATCCAGGCGCTGAAGGATGCCGGCCGGCCGATCGTCCCGGTCGTCGGCTTCTCCTACAATGTCGCCGCCGTCACCTGCGCGCAGACGCAAGGCGCCAAGTGCATCCTGGGATCCAACCCGGCCTATCTCTCCTCGGAAGCGATCAAGCTGGCGGTCGACATTCTCGACACCGGCAAGAAGCCGGCCGAGCGTTCCGTCTCGGTCAAGGGCGATTTCGTCACCACCGATCCCTTCGAGTCCAAGCTCTACCCGGGCACCAAGATGATCAAGATCGCCATTGGCGAAAATGCCTTCCCGGACCAGGCGCCCGGCCTGACGCTGCCGATCACGCCCGATTGGGTCGAGATCACCGCTGCGGAAGCCGCCGGCAGCAGGTAACATCCGTGACCACGACCCTGTCTCCCGGCATCGCAAGATGTCGGGAGAACTTTTCGAAGGCGCATGCATGGACCTTGTCACCGTCAACGGCCTGTCCAAACGCTATGGCGGCATTGTCGCGCTGAGCGAGGCGACGTTCAGCGCCCGCGCCGGCGAGGTGCATGCCCTGCTTGGCGAGAACGGTGCGGGCAAGAGCACCTTCATCCAGATCCTGTCGGGCGCCGTGCAGCATGATGGCGGCTCGATCCTGGTTGATGGCCAGGACTATCGCCCGGCAAATCCGGATGCGGCGCAGGCACGCGGCATCGCCGCCGTCTTCCAGGAATTGTCGCTGATCCCTGATCTCAGCGTCGAACAGAACATCTGGTTTCGCCATGAGCCGCGCACGTGGCTCGGCACCGTCAATCGCACGGAGATGCGCCGCAAGACGCTGGCGCTGCTGGAAAAATACAACTTTCCGGCGCTTCGCCCGGATCAGGAGTTGCGGCGGCTGACCCTGGCCGAGCGGCAGATCGTCGAGATCGCCAAGGGCCTGGCCAAGGACCCGCGTATCCTGATCCTCGATGAGGCGACCTCGGCGCTGCCGGCACGGGAAGCCGAATGGCTGCTCAACCTTACCCGGCAGCTCGCCGCCGAGGGCAGGTTGGTCATCTTCATCTCGCACCGCATGGCCGAAGTGCGCGCCATCGCCGACCGGCTGACCATCTTCCGCAATGGCAGCACCGTCGCCGCGCATGCGGCCGATGCCGTGTCCGACAATGAGATCGTCACCCAGATGATCGGCCGCCATCTCGACCGGCTCTATCCCGAGCGTGTGTCCACCGCGACCGATCGCATCGCTCTTGGGGTAAAGGGGTTTTCGAGCGGCAGCCGGCTTTCCGGCGTCGACTTCGCGCTGCGCGAGGGCGAGGTGCTCGGCGTCGGCGGTTTGCAGGGCCATGGCCAGCGCGAACTGTTTCAGGCGCTGTTCGGCGCCACCAAGGCGAGCGGCTCGATCGAACTGTGGGGCAAGCCGGTCTCGATCGGCAATCCGCGCCAGGCGCTGACCGGCGAGGACGGCATCGCGCTGGTGCCGGAGGACCGGCGCGGCCAGGGCCTGCTTTTGACCAAGAGCGTGCGCGAGAATTTGACGCTGTCGGTCATCAAGCGCTTCACCGAAAACGGCTTGCTCAGCCGGCAAAAGGAAGCAGCGCTCGTCAAGGAAATGGTCGATTTCCTGCGTATCAAGGCCGGCACGCCGGAACAGCTTGCCGGCACCCTGTCTGGAGGCAACCAGCAGAAAGTCATCTTCGGCAAGATGCTTTTGACGCAGGCGCGCGTGCTGTTGCTCTACGATCCGACGCGCGGCGTCGATGTCGGCACCAAGGGCGAGATCTTCCAGCTGATGCGCGACCTCGCCGCCAAGGGCTATGCGATCCTGTTCCATTCCAGCGACATGCCGGAACTCGTCCATGTCGCCGACCGCGTGCTGGTGATGCGCAACGGCCGCATTGCCGCGACGCTGGAGGGGGGTCACATTTCGGAGGAGGAAATCCTGCGCGCCGCCATGCTTGAAACCAGGGCGGCCTGAATCATGGTGATGTCCGTGCAGCAGACTGTGGAGATGGCGCAGAAGCCGGCCGGGACGAATCCCACCAAGCCGGCCATCGACTGGCGCGGCCGCTTGCTCGACCGGGCGCCGTTCCTGGTCGCCTGCCTGATGCTGGCCTTGATTGTCGGCATCTATGGCAGCCTGCAATCCGGCGTTTTCTCGCTGGACGAGCTCAACCTCGACACGGCGGCGGCGATGACGCTGATGCTGGCGGCGACCGGGCAGACCATCGTGCTGCTGCGCGGCGGCATCGACCTGTCGATCGGCGGCATGATCAGCCTCGGCACGGTGATCGCCGCGACGCGCTTTACCGACGATGCGTCGACCACGGCACTTTGGGCGCTGATAATCCTGGCGCTCGGTTTCCTGATCGGCGCACTCAACGGCCTGCTGATCTCGCTGCTCAAGCTGCAGCCCTTCCTGGTCACGCTCGCCACCTGGTCGATCCTCAACGGCATCGCCATGATCATCCTGCCGACCGATGGCGGCAGCATTCCCTCATGGTGGGTCGGCTTCGCTTCCGCACAGCTCCTCGGCCTGACCAGCCCGGTCTGGATGCTGGTGGCGCTGCTGTTGTTCTGGTGGTGGTTCCGGGCGACGCGGGTCGGCATCGCCATCCAGGCGACAGGCTCCAACGAGAAGTCGGCCTTCCTGTCCGGCGTCTCGATCGCAAGGGTCAACCTCGTCACCTATGGCCTGTCCGGCCTGTTCGCGGCCGGCGCGGCGCTGTTCCTGGTGACGCAGACCGGCGCCGGCTCGCCCACCATCGGCAAGGACTATATCCTGCCTTCGGTGGCGGCGGCGGTCATCGGCGGCGTCAGCCTGTTCGGCGGCCGCGGCCATCTTGCCGGCACGCTGATCGGCGCCTTCGTGCTCACCCTGATCGGCAATCTGGTCTTCGTCCTGCATGTGTCGAGCTATTGGCAGCCGGTCGCCTCCGGCGTCATCCTGCTGCTCTCGGTGCTGGCCAGTTCCGTCGCCGAGAAAGCTGCAAGGAACCGTGCCCAATGAGCGCTTTCCTCGCCCGCAACCGCCTCATCGTGCTCGCCTATGCCGGCATGCTGGCGCTGCTCCTGGTCACGGCGCTGTTCTCGCCGGGTTTCCTGTCGGTCTCCAACATGCGCTCCACCGTCGTGCTGGCCGCCTTCGTCGGCATCGTCGCGCTCGGCCAGACCTTCGTCATCATCGGCGGCGGCATCGACCTGTCGGTGCCTTGGGTGTTGAATTCGGCCGCCATCATCATGGCGCTGCTGTGCGGCGGGCAGGATCTGCCGCTGGTCTGGGTCATGCCGCTGCTGCTTGCCGGCGGCGCCTTCATCGGCCTCATCAACGGCATCGGCGTTGCCCAGTTCGGCGTGCCGCCGATCATCATGACGCTGGCCACGAACGTGATCCTGCAAGGCCTGATCCTGGTGCTGACCGGCGGTTCGCCCACGCCATCGGCGCCGGCCCTGATCCAGTTCCTGTCGGTGGGGCGGCTCAGTGGTTTTCCGGTCATCGCGCTGATCTGGCTGGCGCTGACGCTGGTGGCGACGCTGCTGCTCTCCAAGGCGGCGTTTGGCCGCCATCTCTACGCGCTCGGCACCAGCGCCACGGTCGCCGAATTCTCCGGCGTGCCGACCGCGCGCACCACCATCCTCACCTATGTCATCTCGGGCCTCACAGCCGCTTTCGCCGGCATGCTCTTGACCGGCTATTCCGGCCAGGCCTATCTCGGCATGGGCGACGCCTATCTGTTCACCTCGATCGCGGCGGTGGCCATCGGCGGCGCCTCCATCCTCGGCGGCAGCGGCCATTATCTGGGCACCGTCGCCGGCGCCATGGTGCTCACCATCCTCACTGGTCTTTTGCCGGCGCTGAACCTGTCGAGCGGCGCGCTGCTCATCGTCTACGGCGCGGTGATCCTGCTCACGGTCTCGATCGGCAGCGAGACCTTCGCCGGCCTCGGCGGCAGGCTGCGGAGAAAAGAGGGCTGACCATGGTCGAAATCACTTGCGTCGTCGATGCCAGGGCCGCACTCGGCGAAGGCACGCTCTGGGATCCCAAGGCCGGCGTGCTGTGGTGGATCGACATCTGGAAGAAGCTGATCCATCGCTACGACCCAGCGACCGGCAAGGACGAGACCTTCGAGACACCGGAATATCTCGGCTGCCTCGGCCTGCGCGAGAAGGGCGGCCTTGTGCTGACCATGGCCAATGGCTTTCACTTCTTCGACCCGGCGACCGGCACGTTCGCGGCGATCGTCGACCCGGAATCGCATATGCCGAATACCCGTTTCAACGATGGCAAGCCGGATCGCCAGGGCCGCTTCTGGTCGGGTTCGATGTTCGAGGTGCCGGGTCAGCCGATCGAATTCATCGGCGCGCTCTACCGGCTCGATCCTGATCTGTCGGTGCACAAGATGATCGACGGCATCGGCTGCTCCAACGGGCTCGCCTGGAGCCCGGATTCCAAGACCATGTATTTCTCCGACAGCCATGCCGGCGCGGTGTGGGCCTATGATTTCGATGCCGCCACCGGCGATATCGAGAATCGCCGGACGTTCATCGACATGACGATGACCGGCGGCGTCGCCGACGGCGCCACCGTCGATGCCGAGGGCTGCTACTGGGTGACCATCCCGGTGACCAGCAAGGTCTGCCGATACGATCCTGATGGCGAATTGATGCAGACCGTGGTTCTGCCGACCGACCTGCCGACGTGCTGCGAATTCGGCGGCAAGGATCTCGACATCCTCTATGTCACCTCGGCCGTGCTCAGGCGCCCGGCAAGCCACTTCGTCCGCCAGAGGAATCCGGGCGGATTGTTCGCGCTCGATGTCGGCGTCAAGGGCCTGACCCTGCCGGCGTTCAAGGGATAGCCAGTGTACCTCGAACATCGTTTCGCTATCGAAACGATGTCTGAAGTAGGCCATGCGTGCCGTCTTTATCGTTTGACCGCACGTGCCGCGCGGCGAACGCTTTGCAGCAGGATGGCGAGGCAGCCGACCAGCAGCAGCGCGCCGCCGAGCAGCGGCGGCAGGGCCAGCAGCTTCACCGCCGCCGCGACGGCGGCCACCAGCATCAGTGCCAGCAGCGCCAGATTGCCGTCATCGACGAACATGCCGAGGAATTCCCTGGCAACAAGGCGGATGACGCTCATCGGGCGAACCCTCCGGCTGATACGGTATAGGTGCCGCGCAGCCAGCGCACCATGGCAAAGGACGCCAGCGCGACGATGGCGAAGATGGCGAGCAGAGCGAGATCGGCGCCCGGCCAGTCGGCGCCGATGCCTTCGCCGGTCCAGAAGATGCCGAAGCTGGTCAGCATCAGCCCGACCACGAATTTCAGCGCATTCTCCGGCACGCGCGCCAGCGGCCGGTGCACCGCCAGGCCGATAAGCATCACCAGGACGAAGGCTGCCAGCGCGCCCAGGCTGGCGTAGAGCGTCTGCCCATGGGCGGCGCCGACGGCAATGACGATGAACACCACCTCGACACCCTCGAGCAGCACCGCCTTGAACGAGGCCAGGCCGGCGAGGTAGTCGGCGCGGCGGTCATTGGCCTGCTGGGTGAGGGCGGCGGTCTCCTTGGAAAAGGCCGCGTCCTCGTCATGCAGCGCTATGATGCCGACGATGCGCAGGATCGCCTTTCGCAGCCAGCGCATGCCGAACAGGATCAGCAGCACCCCGACGACGAACTGCAGCGTGGTGATCGGCACCAGCGCCAGCAGCGGTCCGAATGCCAGCACCAGCGCCGCCAGCAACGTCAGCGCCAAGGCGGCGCCCGTCAGCGCCGGCCGCCAGCTGCGCGTCACGCCGACCGCAAGCACGATGGTGAAGGCTTCGACGACCTCGACGAAGGAGGCGAGAAATGCCGCCGTGACCGTCGGGAGGATGGGCGTCAGCGTCTGCATCAAAGCTTCCTGTCCTGTCTCGTTCGCCACGCGTTCTCTGAGCGGGTGTTCCAGGACGCGTGGCCCGGAATCACTTCTATGGTCAGCACCACATAGCGCTCCGGAAGCCGCGGGAAAGCAAGTGAACGCCCATGGGCGGCGCTTGGGGCCAATCGCGCCGCGCATACTGCGGCTGCGGGACGCACGCCTAAATCAGATCATGCCCGACATGTCGGAGAAGGCCATTGCCTTGAGCAGCAGCTCGGCGAAGCGCTCGCCGGCCAGTTCGCGCGGGCCGCTATTGTCGATCGTGGTCACGCCGGGGCCGGTCAGGGTCACATTGGCGCTGCGCGCCAGGCGCGCCAGCACTTCGCCGCGCGACTCGCGGCCGCGCATCGCCAGCCGCGAGGCCAGCACGTCAGGCGAAGCAGTGATCTCGACAATGGCCAGATTGGCATAGCGCTCGCGCAAGGTGGGAATGATCGCGCGCGACACGTTCGCCACCGCCACATGGCCATTGGCGACCGACCAGTCGACATCGGCAGGCAGGCCGTAGCGCAAGCCATGCGCTTCCCACGAAATGGCGAAGGCGCCGTCGGCCTCGGCCTCGACGAAGGCGGCGTCGGCCAGCGTGTCGTGATCCTCGCTCGCCGCATCGCTCGGCCGGGTGATGACGCGGCGCACGAACTCCAGCCGGGTCTCATCGGCGAAGAGGGCACGGGCGTAGCCGATCACCGTGTCCTTGCCGGCGCCGCTTGGCCCGACGACGGCGACAAAGACGCCATGACGGACGGGGAACGTTTCAGCGGACAATTCACGCTCGATCAAGGCCGACACCATCATGCGACCCGGCGCCCTTGCCGCCAGACGGTGCGCACCACTGGAACATGGTCATCGACACGCACGCGCACCAGGTCGGCGCGGCGGCCTTGCTCTATGACACCGCGGTCGGTCAGGCCAACGGCCTCGGCCGGGTTCTTCGACACCATGGCGACCGCCTGCGGCAGCGAAATGCCTTCGACCATGTCGCCGAGGAAGAAGGCCGACTGGATCAGGCTGAAGGGAATATAGTCTGATGACAAGATGTCGAGCAGGCCGTCGCCGGCCAGCGTGCGCGCCGAGACATTGCCCGAATGCGAGGCGCCGCGCATGACGTTCGGCGCACCCATCAGAACGCCCAGGCCCGCGGCCTTCGAAGCGCGCGCCGCTTCCTCGGTGGTCGGAAACTCGGCAACGCGCACGCCCTGCTCGATCGCCTCGTCGACATGGCCCGAAGTGGCGTCGTCATGGCTGGCGAGCACGATGCCGCGCTCATGGCAGGCAGCCGCGATCACCGCGCGGTTCGGCGCCGAATAGCGCGCCGATTCCGCCATCCGCTTCTCGCAGAACAATTGGAAGTCGCGATCGGTCAGCTTCAGCTTGCGCTGGTAGTAGTAGGCATAGGTTTCGAGATTGACGAACTGACGCTGGCCGGGCGCATGATCCATCAGCGAAGCCAGCTTGACCCGGTCGTCCCGGTCGAAATTGGCGAAGGCCTGCAGGCAATCCGGCGCCGAAACCTCGCAGCGCAGATGCAGGAAGTGATCGGCCCGCAGACGATCCTGCGCGACGCTGTCCTCGATGGCATCGGCCAGCTTGCGGATATCGGCCAAGGTGAGGTCGGCGTCCTCGTCCATGCCGACGCGCAAGGCGTCGAGCACGGTGGTGATGCCGGCCGTCGCCACCTGCGCGTCATGGGCAAGCACCGCGGCGATCGGGTTCCAGCGCACCTTCGGCCGGGGTGCGTAATGGCCTTCCAGGTGGTCGGTGTGCAGCTCGACCAGCCCGGGAATGACATAGTCGCCGCCCATGTCCTCGCCGGCCATATTCCCGCTGGTGTGGCTGCTGCCGGCATCGATGTCGGCGATAAAGCCGTCACGCAGCACCAGCGACCCCTCGACGATCTCGTCGGCAAGCACGATGCGGGCGTTGGAAAGAACGGTCTCGGCGGTCATTTCGGGCAGTCCTTTGGTTCTTCGAGCAGGGCTGTTCAGGCGATTTTCCTTGCCGGGCGGCGTCCCAGCGCGTGCTGCGAAAGCACCATGAACGGCGCGCCCGGTTCGGGTTCGACAAACAGCGTCAGCGCGTCGACCAGCACCGGCTGCCGCAGCACATCCGCGAACAGGCTGTCGATTGCTGCGCGCAAACGAGGGCTTTCCTGTGGCCCGGCGCGGCCCGACAGCGTCATGTGGAAGCGGAAGGTCTCGAAAACATAGGGATAGCCCCATTGGCAGAGATTGCGGAACTCGGCCGGCTTCAGCGAATCCGGGCTGCGCCGCTCGATCTCGGCCTCGGTCAGCGGCGCGCGGAACCGGTCGAAATCGCGCACCACCTCGTCGGCGAAACGGTTGAGCGGCGGCAGCGGCCCCTCCGGCACCAGCGCGAAGAAGGTGTCGATCTGGCTGACGACGAGACGCGGGATCGTCACGACGGGCGTCGCTTCGGCAAATTGGTCGAGCCCCGCGCGCAGCGAAGCCTCGGTCTCGTTGGCGGCCAGGCGGAAGGGTG
The DNA here is from genome assembly GCF_002294875.1 of Mesorhizobium sp. WSM4312. Taxonomy (NCBI): domain Bacteria; kingdom Pseudomonadati; phylum Pseudomonadota; class Alphaproteobacteria; order Hyphomicrobiales; family Phyllobacteriaceae; genus Mesorhizobium; species Mesorhizobium sp. WSM4312. Next base: position 60,683 of record NZ_NSFU01000025.1, read on the forward strand.
CCTTCAGCGTCGCGTGGAAGCCATAGCGGCGGGCCGAGGCGGTGTGGAAGGCAACTTCCGCCGCCGACAAATCGGCCACGGCCTCAACCGGCCTTGTCGCAGCGCCGAACGGGTCACGGCCCAGCCAGTTGGCGGCGATCCGCGCCAGCGGTTCGTCCTGCCGGGGGGTGAAATAGATGGCATAACGCATCAAAAATCCTCGTCAGACCGCTGCCATAAGTGATTTCCATGACGGATTGACGAAGCTTTGCAGGGTTTTCGAAGGCAAATCACCCCAATAGGTCCTTAGCCGACGATTTTTCCGAGCTGGATCAACAGGTTCAGGAGGAATCTCGGACCGGTCAGGCCTTCATCAACCATTCGTGCTCGGGCGCATTGTGGAATTTCCACGTCCGCCTCGGTCCGGCCATGACGTTAAGGTAATAGAGGTCGTAGCCATGGCAGGCGGCGCAGGGGTGATACCCCTTGGGCACCAGCACGACATCGCCATCCTCGATCGCCATGGCTTCGTCGAGCGCGCGATGGCCATCCTTGTCGGCATCGGTGTAGACGCGCTGGAAGGCAAAGCCCTGCGGCGGGTTGAGGCGGTGGTAGTAGGTCTCCTCGAGATAGGATTCGGCGGGCAGATTGTCCTGGTCATGCTTGTGCGGCGGATAGCTCGACGTGTGGCCGCCGGGCGTGATGACCTCGACCACCAGCAGCGAATCGGCCGGCTTGCCTTCCGGCAGGATGTTGGTGACGTAGCGCGTGTTGGTGCCCTTGCCGCGCACCTCCTGGCCGAGATCGTCCGGCCCGATCACCCGAACCGGCAGGCCGCCGCCGAGGCCGGGCGCCGAGCAGACGGCGAGTTCGAGATCGGTGTCAGCCGTCACCGACCAGTCCGATCCCTCCGGCACATAGACCGACCAAGGCTTGCCCTCGAAGGGCGACATGCGCTCGCCGAGCAGGCCGAGATCCTTGCCGTCGGCTTTCGCTGTGCCCTTGCCGGTGACGTAGACCAGGCAGACTTCGCGGTCTTCCGTCTTTCCCGAGGCGCTTTCGCCGGGTTGCAGCCGATGCAGGTCGAAACCGACATAAGTCCAGCCGGCGCTTTTCGGCGTCACATGGGCAACGCGGCCATGGCCCTTGTCGGCTTTGACGAGCAGCTTGGACATCGGGTTACTCCTTCGGTTCGGACTCGGCCGTCGCCTTGTTCTCGTCGGCCGGCTTGTACAGATAAAAAAACTGCCAGACGGCATAGCCGGCGAAGCCGAGCGCGATGGTGCCCCAGAATGGCGTGCCGGTGGCGAACTCGATGATCGACCAGATGACGCAGACCGCGACGACGGCGACACGCCGCCACAACGGGCGGAAGAAGGGGTGCTCGGAATCTTTCATCGGGCCAATCTACAGCAACCTGCCTCGCCGTGAACCCGTCGCGTCAGGCATTCGGAAAACCCTGGGTTTCGACCGTGTAGCCGGCCGCCGTCATCACCCGCATCAGCTCCTTGTGGCCGACCTGCGCCATCTTGAGCGGCGGGTTCTTCTTCGGGTCCTGCTCTGCCTCGACCACGAACCAGCCTTCATAGCCATGGTCGGCGAAGCGCTGCACTATGGCGCCGAAGTCGAGCGAGCCGTCTCCTGGCACGGTGAAGGCGCCGAGCGCCACGGCGTCGAGGAAGGACTGTTTCGTGCGGTCGAGCTTGTCGATCACGGCCATGCGCACATCCTTCACATGCACATGGCTGATGCGCTTGTGGTGGTTGTCGATGGCGCGCAGCACATCGCCGCCGGCGAAGGCCAGGTGGCCGGCATCGAGCAGCAGCGGAATGCCTTCGCCGGAATGGCGCATGAAGGCGTCGAGTTCCGGCTCGGTCTCGACCACAGCCGCCATGTGATGGTGGTAGGACAGCGGCATGCCTTGTTCGGCGCACCATTCGCCGAATTCGGTCAGGCGCCTTCCATAGGCCTTCATCTCGTCGCCTGAAAGTTTCGGCTTGGTGGCCAGCGGCTTCGAGCGGTCGCCCTGGATCGAGCGGCCGACCTCGCCATAGACGATGCAAGGCGCGTTGACCGCCTTGAACAGCTCGATCATCGGCTGGATGCGATCCTTGTTCTTGCTCATATCCTCATCGACCAGCGTGCCGGAAAACCAGCCGCCGCACAGCGTCACGTCGGCGGCTTTGAGGATCGGCAGCATGACGGCAGGGTCGTTGGGAAAACGCCGGCCCATCTCCATGCCGGTGAAGCCGGCCGAACGCGACTGCCGCAAGCACTCCTCCAGCGACACGTCATCGCTGAGTTCCGCAAGATCGTCGTTCCACCACGCTATGGGGGACATGCCCAGTTTGGCTTTCAAGTCGTCACTCCGGTTTAGAACAGTTCATTCTTGGGCCGCCGGCGCTGCCCCTCATCCGCCTGCCGGCACCTTCTCCCCGTATGGGGACGGGAAGAAGGGGGGTAGCTGCATCAATCGCCGACGCTCTGCATCTGGCGCTTCTCGTCATAGGCCTTGCGCGCCGCGTTGACCTGCGGCCGCGCGGAGACTTCCGGCACCGCCACATCCCACCAATGGCCGCCGGCGTCGGTGGAGACCAGCGGGTCGGTGTCGATGACCAGCACCGTGGTGCGGTCGTTCGTCCTGGCCTTCTGCAAGGCGTTTTCCAGGCCGGCGATCGACGGCACTTTCTCTGATATCGCGCCCATGCTCGCCGCATGCGCGGCGAAGTCGATGTCGGGCAGGATTTCGTGGCGCGAATCCTTCAGGAGATTGTTGAAGTTGGCGCCGCCGGTCGCCATCTGCAGCCGGTTGATGCAGCCATAGCCTCGGTTGTCGAGCAGCACGATAGTCAGCTTCAAACCCAGCATCACCGAAGTGGCGATCTCGGAATTCAGCATCAGATAGGAGCCGTCGCCGATCATGACGACGACTTCTTCGCCGGGCTTGGCCATCTTGGTGCCGAGCCCGCCGGCAATCTCGTAGCCCATCGTCGAGAAGCCGTATTCGGCATGGTAGGAACCCGGCGCGCCGGCCTGCCAAAGCTTGTGCAATTCGCCGGGCAGACCGCCGGCTGCATGCAACAAGGTCACGCCGGAGCCCATGGCCCGCTGCACGGCGCCGATCACTTGCGCGTCGGACGGGAAGGCGGCGTTGGTCGACGCCGTCACCTTGGCCGCGTCGGCCTGCCAGGCCTTCTTGCCCTTGGCCGCATTGTCGGTCCAGGCGGCAGGCGCCTTCCAGCCCTTCAGCGCGGCACCGAGTTCGGCCAGCCCCTCGGCCGCATCGGCGACCAGTGGCAGGGCGCGGTGCTTGCCGGCGTCGAAAGGTTGGACGTTGAGCCCGATGATGGTCTTGCCGGAATTCTTGAACAGCGCCCATGAGCCGGTGGTGAAGTCCTGCAGGCGCGTGCCGATGGCGAGCACGACATCGGCTTCTTCAGCCAGCCGGTTGGCCGCCGAGGTGCCGGTGACGCCAACCGCCGCCATGTTGAGCGGATGATCGTCCGGCAGCGAGGATTTGCCGCCTTGTGTCTCGCAGACCGGAATACCGGCGCCCTCGGCGAATTTGGCCAGCGCATCGGAGGCCTGCGAATAGAGAACGCCGCCGCCGGCGATCACCAGCGGCTTCTTGGCGCCCTTGAGTGCCGCCACAGCGGCGGCAAGCTCGTGGCGGTCCGGGCGTGGCCGGCGCTGGTGCCAGACCCGTTCGGCGAAGAAGCTCTCGGGATAGTCATAGGCTTCGGCCTGCACATCCTGGCAGAGCGACAGCGTCACCGGACCGCAATCGGCCGGATCGGTCAGCACCTGCATGGCGCGGTTCAGCGCCGGGATGATCTGCTCGGGCCGGGTGATGCGATCGAAATAGCGCGAGACCGGACGGAAGCAGTCATTGACCGTCGCCGTGCCGTCGGAAAAATCCTCGGCCTGCTGCAGAACCGGATCGGGAATGCGGTTGGCGAAGACGTCGCCGGGCAAAAACAGGACAGGCAACCTGTTTACATGCGCAAGTGCGGCAGCCGTCACCATGTTGAGCGCGCCGGGACCGATCGAAGAGGTCGCCGCCATGAAGCGGCTGCGGAAATTGGCCTTGGCATAGGCGATCGCCGCATGCGCCATCGCCTGTTCGTTGTGAGCGCGGAAGGTCGGCAATTCGTCGCGCACCTGGTAGAGCGCTTCGCCTATGCCAGCGACATTGCCGTGGCCGAAGATCGCCCAGACGCCACCGAAGATCGGCGTTTTCTTGCCGTCGATCTCGGTCATCTGGCGGGACAGGAAGCGGGTCAGCGCCTGCGCCATCGTCAGGCGGATTGTCTTGCTCATGGTGTTTTCCTCCGCAGTCCCAATGCCGCGCCTTCTTATGCCGCCTTGCGGCCGCGCGCGGCAAGCCACGCCTCGGTCAACTGTTCGAAGCGCGAGGCCATGTCGGCGACAGCCTCGTCATCCGACATCCTGCCGGCCAGCCACTCCTCAGCCGCATGGACGAAGATGGTGCGGCCGACGGCGAAACCCTTGACGATCGGCGCCTTGGCGGTGGCGGCGAAAGCTGCCTCCAACTCGTCCCGCGGCGCTTCCAGGCCAAGCAGCACGATGCCACGGCACCACGGATCATGCTTCAGGATCACCGCTTCGATCCTCGCCCAGGCGCCGCTCGACGCCTGCGGCTCGAGCTTCCACCAGTCCGGCTTGATGCCGAGCGCATAGAGCTCTTCCAGCGCGCGCGGAATGGTCGTGTCGTCGAGCTTGCCGTGCTTGCCGGCGATGATCTCGATGAGAAGTTCCCGGCCGACTTTCCGCGCCGCCTCGAACAGCGCGCGCAATTTCTGCTGCTGTTCTTCCTTCAAGGCCACCGGATCGTCGGGATGGTAGAAGCACAGGCACTTGATGCAGTGATCGACCGGCCATTCCACCAACTGCGAGCCGATATCCTGCGAGAATTCGAAGCGCAGCGGCCGCGAGCCCGGCAATTCGACAGGACGGCCGAGCCAGGAGAAGGGATGCCCGGCGAATTCGAACATCGCCTCGCGGCCATGTTTCTCGTCGATCAGCATGCCGTAGCCGTCACGGCCGGCAGCGACCTTCGCCGCTGCCTTGACCGCCAGCACCTTGAAATCGCGGATGCGCGCCGGATCGGCACCGGCCTTCGCCGCCACGTCCTCGAGCTGCACGCGGTGGTCGCAGGCGAGCGCCATCAGCGACGGGATGTCGCGCCGCCGGGTGGTTGCCCAATGGATATGGTTGATCGCCTCGTCCTTGCGCAGCGCCCTGTATTTGCTGCCGTTCTTGAGGAAGAACTGCAGCTCCTCGAAGGTCGGATATTCCGGCGCGCACAGCAGCCGCGACACGGCGAAGGCGCCGCAGGCATTGGCCCAGGTCGCTGCCGTCGCATGGTCTTCGCCACCCAGCCAGCCGCGCAGGAAGCCGGACATGAAGGCGTCGCCGGCGCCCAGCACATTGTAGATCTCGATCGGAAAACCCTTGCCGACGACACCGTCTTCCAGATCGTCGCTGATCGGTCCGTCATAGACGATGCAGCCCATGGCGCCGCGTTTCAGCACGATGGTGGCCGACGACAGCGCGCGGATCGTCTTCAGCGCGCTCAGGCAGTCGTCGGCGCCCGAGGCGATCATGATCTCTTCCTCGGTGCCGACGATGAGATCGCAATCGGGCAGAACCGTCTTCAGCTGGGCCGAGACCCGGTCCGATTTGACGTAGCGCTCGAAGCCTTCGGCATGGCCGGCGAGGCCCCACAGATTGGGCCGATAGTCGATGTCGAAGACAACCTTGCCGCCCTTGGCTTTCATGATGCGGATCGCCTTGCGCTGGGCGGCGTCGCTGTTGGGGCGCGAAAAATGCGTGCCGGTGACGACGATCGAACGCGCCGAGGCGATGAAGGCCTCGTCAATGTCTTCCGGCGCCAGCGCCATGTCGGCGCAGTCCGAACGGTAGAAGATCATCGGCGAAACGCCTTCGCTCTCGACCGAAAGCAGCACTAGGGCGGTCAGCCGCTCCTTGTCGGTCTTCAGCCCGTCGGTGTTGACGCCTTCACGCTTCAGCTGTTCGCGGATGAAGCGGCCCATCTGCTCGTCGCCGACACGCGTCAGCAGCGCCGAACGCAAGCCGAGCCGCGCCGTGCCGACCGAAATGTTGGCCGGGCAGCCACCGACCGACTTGGCGAAGGAGGTGATGTCCTCCAGCCGCGAGCCGATCTGCTGGCCATAGAGGTCGACGGAAGCGCGACCGATGGTGATGACGTCGAGCGGCACCTGTTTGGCGTCCACGGCTTCGCTCATTGGATCCTCCCGTCAGTCTTGTTGTCAGGAACAACATTGTTTGGGTAACACGCGCGAGCGGCAGCGTGGTGCCGGGAATATGAAATAATAATTCCAATCCATAGTCAATATGGAATGAGCATTCCTTCGTCTAAAATTGCCTGCCCGTGATCCCGAACCAAGGGACCGCGTAAGCGAAAAGTGGCTGCCGGTTTTCGGAAAAGATCATGGTCAAACAAGAAAGGGTGCCCGATCAGCCTTTGCGCTTGCGGCCCATATCGCGCCGCTTCTCGCCGACGCCGACGGTCAGCGCCATGGCCAGCGCCATCGTCGCCGACAGCGAACGGAAGCCGGCGAAATCCGCCTCGGCAACCTCGAACCAGACCCTGGCGAACTGGGCGAGTGGCGAAAACGAGCTGTCGGTGATGGCGACGATCGGCACGCCCTGTTCGGAAATGGTGCGTGCTTCCTCGATGGTGGCCGGCGCATAGGGCGAGAAGGAGATGGCGATGACGGCGTCCGCCGGCGTGGCGAAGGCGATCATCTCGGCGTTCAGGCCGGCGGCCGATTCGATCAACTGGTTGCGGATTTTCAGCTTGCCCAGCGCATAGGCGATATAGGTCGCCACCGGATAGGAGCGCCGCTTGGCCAAGACATAGATGGTCTGCGCCTTCGCCAGCAGCGAAATCGCGTCTTCCAGATGCGCGTCATCCAGCGTGCGCGAAATGTCGTCGAGCGAGGTGCTGGCGGCGGCGACGAATCCGTCGAAGATCGCCCGGTGGCCGGCGCCACCCTCGGCCTTGGCGCGCAGCGCCTGTAGCCGCTCGTCATAGGATGAGTTGCGCTCGCGCAGCCGCTCGCGGAACACTTGCTGCAGGCTGGTGAAGCCGTCGAAACCGAGCTGCTGGGCAAAGCGGATCAGGGTTGAGGGCTGCACGCCGGCCGAGGCGGCGATGCTGGCGGCGGTGCCAAAGGCGATGTCGTCGGGATTGTCGAGCGCGTAGGCGGCGATCTGGGCAATGCGCTTCGGCAGGCTTTCACGCCGGTCGAGGATGGTGGCGCGCAGCGTCTCGAAGTCGCGAGGTATCCGTTCGTCCATCGTCGGCCCGTCCAAGCTCATCCGTGAAGCGTCCTCTCTGCCCCATCATAGCGAGCCTGCGCAAGAACGCCATAAAAAATGAGGCAGACATTCCATTCTTGGAGAAAATGGACTAATTCATCCACGCAGTGCTTCAGGCAGCGGAGGAAACGGAAAATGGTTGGCGTCGGTCTTATCGGCACGGGTTTCATGGGCAAATGTCACGCCATCGCGTGGAGTGCCGTCGGCGCCGTCTTTCCGGATGTGGCCAAGCCCAGGCTCGTCCATCTCGGCGAGGTCAATGAGGAGCTTGCCCGGCGTAAGGCCGGCGAATTCGGCTTTGCCAAGGCCTCAGGCAACTGGCGCGCCGTCGTCAACGATCCCGAGGTCGACATCGTCTCCCTGACCACGCCCAACCAGTTCCATCCGGAAATGGCCATCGCCATCCTCCAGGCCGGCAAGCATCTGTGGTGCGAAAAGCCGATGGCGCCGAGCTTTGCCGAAGCCGAGGCGATGGCGGCAGCGGCCAGGACATCAGGCAAGGTCGCCGCGCTGGGCTACAACTATATCCAGAGCCCGGCCATCCGTCACATCGGCGCGCTGCTCCACGAGAACATCATCGGCGAGGTCAACCATCTGCGCATCGAGATGGATGAGGATTTCATGGCCGATCCCGAGGCACTGTTCTTCTGGAAGCACGAGGCCGCTTCCGGCTATGGCGCGCTCGACGATTTCGCCGTGCATCCGCTGTCGCTGGTCTCGGTCCTGTTCGGCCGCGTCGCCAGCGTCATCTGCGACATGGCCAAGCCCTATGCCGACCGCAAGCTCGCCGGCGGCGGACGCCGCACGGTCGAGACCTATGATATAGCGAGCGTCCTGATGCATCTGGAAAACGGCATTGCCGGCACGCTCCAGGTCAACCGCTCGGCCTGGGGCCGCAAGGGCCGCATCGCCATCCAGATATTCGGCTCCAAGGGCTCGATCCTGTTCGACCAGGAGCGGATGAACGAATTGCAGCTCTATCTCACCGCGGACCGCCCGACCGAACAGGGCTACCGCACCATCCTGGTGGCACCGCACCACAAGCCCTACGACGCCTTCCTGCCGGCGCCCGGCCATGGCCTGGGCTTCAACGACCTCAAGATCATTGAATGCCACGAATTGCTGACGCGGCTTGCCGGCGGGCCGGCGCGCCTCATCGAATTCGCCGAGGGACTGGAGATCGAGCGCACCGTGCATGCCATGGCACGCTCCTTCGAGGACAAGCGCTGGGTGGATGTGCGGTAGCTCCCTCTCGCCTTACCCGCCGACAGCCGGGGTCTCCCAGCCGTCCACCCAGATCTGTCGCAACCGATCGCCTTCGCCCTTGAACCGCAACCCGGTCGGCTGGCAATCCTCGATGCGGTCGCTGCGGAAATTGCGGATCGCCTGACGCAACTCGCACCAGGCGACGATGTTGGCGGTTTCGGCGTAGTAGATTAGCGCGATCGGGCGGATCAGGCGCTCGGAGGCGCGGCCAAGTTCGTCGCGGTAGGAGAGATCGAGCTTCTCCTCGTCGCGGATGGCGCGCCGCACCAGCGCCAGGTTGATCGTGCCAGCCGAGGGCGCGGAAAAACCCCAGGCATGCAGCGCATTGGCGTCGAATGTCTGGCGCAGCGGCGGCGGCACCGCGCCGGCGATCTTGCTGCTGACGCGCTTGGCCGCCTGCTTGAGCTCGTCGTCGCCCGTGCGCTCCAGCAGCGCCAGCGACAGCACGATCGCCTCCATCTCCTCGATCGAGAACATCAGCGGCGGCAGGTCGAAACCGGGGCGCAAGATATAGCCGATGCCGCGCCCGCCTTCGATCGGCACGCGCATCGCCTGAAGTGCGGCGATGTCGCGATAGATCGATCGGATCGTCACTTCCAAATGCTCGGCGATCATGGCGGCCGTCACCGGCTGCCGCGCCAGCCGCAGGATCTGGATGATCTCGAACAGGCGTGACGCCTTGCGCATTTTCCTCACCACGTTCCGGCCGCAACTGACACACCATTGTCAGTTGGGTCGACCTATAGGACTGCCTATCGAATTGAAAATCAACAGGTTCCGCTGCGGCTTGGTGGGACAAGGCGACAGGCAACTGACATGGGTTACGCGGAAAATCTCTGGCTTTTCTTTATCCTGCTGTTCGGCATCATCGCCGTTCCGGGCATGGACATGCTGTTCGTCTTGGCCAATGCACTGACCGGCGGCCGCGACAGGGGCCTGGCCGCGACCGGCGGCATCATGGTCGGCGGTATGGTGCACACGCTGAACGGGGCGATTGGCGTTGGCCTTCTCATGCATTTCGTGCCGATCCTGTTCAAGCCGCTGCTGATTGCCGGCGCCGCCTACATGGCCTTCATCGGCATCACGCTGATGCGCAGCTCCATAACCGTCGGTCATGACGGGCCCGTCGGCAGCCGCTCGGCGTGGAAGGCGTTTCGCCAGGGGCTGGTGACTTGCCTGATCAACCCGAAGGCCTATCTGTTCGTGCTTGCCGTCTATCCGCAGTTCCTCAAGCCGGACTACGGCCCGATCTGGGTGCAGGCGACCGTGATGGGGTTGATGACGGTGCTGACGCAGGCCGCGATCTATGGTGGGCTTGCCATTACCGCCGGGCGCAGCCGCAAGCTTTTGATCGCCAATCCGCGGGCGACCATTCTTGCCGGCCGGGCGGCCGGGCTGTTGCTCTTTGCGGTCTCGGTATTCACCGCCTGGGAAGGGCTGAGGGCGGCGTAATCTGCCCTTTGTTGGAGCATGATCTCTGGACAAACGGAAACCGTTTGTCCGAGAAAACCGGTTTCCACTTTTCGGGATCATGCTCCAGCGCCGCCCCTCCCACATCGTCATCGGATCAGGCGGCGCCCTGCCGGCTTTCCAGCATGGCGCGGCGTGCCGACCGGCGCCACTCGACGGCACCGGCAAGGCCGTGCAGCACGGTCTCGGTGGTCGCCCAGTCGATGCAGCCATCGGTGATGCTCTGGCCATAGACCAGCGGCTTGCCGGGCACCACGTCCTGCCGGCCGGCGACGAGATTGCTCTCGATCATCAGGCCGATAATGCGCTCGTCGCCCGCCGCCACCTGGCCGGCCACATCGGCCGCCACCTTCGGCTGGTTCTCCGGCTTCTTGGCCGAGTTGGCGTGGCTGACGTCGATCATCAGCCGCGGCGCGACACCGATGCGGGCGAGTTCGACCGAGGCCGCCTCGACGCTCGCCGCGTCATAGTTGGGCTGGACGCCGCCGCGCAGGATAACGTGGCAGTCCTCATTGCCTGTGGTCGTGGCGATGCCGCTGCGTCCGCCCTTGGTCACCGCCATGAAATGATGTGGCTGGGCGGCCGATTTCACCGCCTCCCCGGCGATCCTGAGATTGCCGTCGGTGCCGTTCTTAAAGCCGACCGGGCAGGACAGGCCCGAGGCCAGCTCGCGGTGGATCTGGCTCTCGGTCGTGCGCGCGCCGATGGCGCCCCAGGCGACGAGGTCGGCAATGTATTGCGGCGTGGTCATGTCGAGGAATTCGGTCGCCGCCGGCAGGCCGAGATTGTTGACGGCCGACAGCACATTGCGCGCCATCCGCAGCCCTTTGTCGATGTTGAAGCTGCCGTCGAGGTCGGGATCGTTGATCAGGCCCTTCCAGCCGACCGTTGTGCGCGGCTTCTCGAAATACACCCGCATGACGATCTCGAGCCGGTCGGACAGGGTCTCGCGCAGCGCCGCCAGACGGCTGGCATAGTCAACGGCCGCGACCGGATCGTGGATCGAACAAGGTCCGACGACGACAAGCAACCGGTCGTCGGTGCCGTTCAGAATAGCATGGATGGCGTTGCGTGAGGCGCTCACGGTGCGCGTCGCCGTCAGGGTGCGCGGGATCTCCCGCATCACCTGGTCCGGCGTGCTCAGTTCTCGGATTTCCTTGACCCGGAGGTCGTCTGTGGTGGTCAACACGGCTTTCTGCTCCTGTTAGGAGACCTGCCGGCTGAAACAAAAAAGCCGCCAGGTCTGGCGGCTGTTCGGATCTTGTTGCTGCAATCTTCAGATCGAGCGCAATCCTCCCGCCGCCAGCGAGCTGCTAAAGTACCAATAGGTGGCGGACAGGTGGATCATGCGGCTCATATAGTCGAAGCCGGGGCGTTTGTCACGTCCCCCTTGACGACTCCCGAAGGTCGAAGTCCCCGATTTCGTCATCCCTGGAGCAGCCGCGAAGCGGCGTCGCGAAGACCCTGGGATCCATTCCGTGACCTTGGCCGTGGAGCGCAGCTGAACAGAATTCTGCACCGCAGCGTTGCTCAAGAGTCCCGGCATGGGTCCCTTGGGGCTGCGGAGCAGTCCAAGGGATCTGCGCCGCGTCGCTTCGCCCCTTGCTCCGCCCATGGATGACGAAGTGAGGACCGTTTGCTCAGCTCGCTGCTACTCCGGCGACGACCCCGCAACACTCTGGTCGTAGTCGACCAACGACCCGGTCATGACGCCCGATTGCGGGCTGACCATGTAGCTGATCAGCCGCGCGAGCTGGTCCGGCTTGACCAACTGGCCCATCGGCTGCGCGGCCTCGGCCTTCGCCAGCCAGTCGTCCGGAGCGTCGTGCCATTTCTTCTGTACGATGTCCTCGCCCTCGGTATCCATCCAGCCCGGCAGCACGGCGTTGCAGCGGATGCGGTTGTAGCGATAGGCATTGGCGACGTTCTTGGTCAGCGTCATCAGCGCGCCCTTGCTGGTCGAATAGGGCGTCAGGAAGGACTGGCCGGCATGCGCCGACATCGACAGCACGTTGACGATCGAGCCCGGGGCCTTGCGCTCCAGCAGATGCGCGACCAGCCCCTGCATCAGGAAGAAGGGTCCGCGCACATTGGTTTCGAAGATCTGGTCGAAAAGCTCTTCCGTGGTTTCGACCAGTGAGCCGCGCGCCGAGGTGGCGGCGGCGTTGACCAGCGCGTTTAGCGTGCCGAAATGCGCGAGCGCGGTCGCCACCGCGCGCTTGCAGTCCGCCACCTTCGAAACGTCGGCGCTGATGAAGATCGCGTCGACGCCGGCCTTTCTGAAGTGGGCGACGGCCTTGTCCCCCTTCTCCTGCGACCGGCCGATGAGCGCCAATGCCCGGCAGCCTTCGTCGGCCAGCGCTTCGGCGACGGCGAAGCCGATGCCTTGCGCCCCGCCGGTAACGATGGCGCGTGTCTGTGAATTGCGATCGGCGGATGCGCTCATCGCTTTGCTCCTGTGGCTTGGGTCCGATTTCCGGTTCTTACTTGTCGAGACGAACGGTCTTGCCTGTCGTTGCCGACTTCAGCGCCGCATCCGCTAGCTTCAGCGCCACCAGGCCGTCGGCGCCGCTCGGCGCCGCCTTCTTGCCGGACGTCGCGGCGGCGATGAACGAGGCGATCTCGATGGCATAGGCGTCGAGATAGCGGGTCATGAAGAAATCGTGCAGCGGTGGGCGCGTATAGCCCTTCTCATTGGCCAGTTCGATCGACACCGGCCGCTGGTTTTCCGCCGCGATCATGCCTTTTGAACCATGCACCTCGATGCGCTGGTCGTAGCCATAGGTGGCGCGGCGCGAATTGGAGATGACGGCCTGCTTGCCGGAAGCCGTCTCCAGGATGACGCTGACGCTATCGAAATCCCCGGCCTCGCCAATCTTCTTGTCGACCAGCACCGAAGCGTGCGCGGAGACCGCCACCGGCTCCTCGCCGAGCAGGAAGCGCGCCATGTCGAAATCATGGATGGTCATGTCGCGGAAGATGCCGCCCGAGCGCTTGATGTAGTCGATCGGCGGCGCACCCGGATCGCGCGAGGTGATGGTGACCATCTCAACCGTGCCGATGGCGCCGTCGTCGATTGCCTTGCGCACGGCGGCGAAGTGGGGATCGAAGCGGCGGTTGAAGCCGACCATCAGCGTCGCCTTGGCCTTCTCGACCACGGCCAGGCATTTCTCGACGCGCTTGACGTTCAGGTCGATCGGCTTCTCGCAGAAGATTGCCTTGCCGGCCTTGGCGAAACGCTCGATCAGATCGGCATGGGTGTCGGTCGGCGTGCAGATGACGACGGCGTCGATATCCTTGGATTTCTCGATGGCGTCGATGGTGCGCACCTCGGCGCCATAGGCACTCGCCAGCTCTTTTGCCGCCTTCTCGAAGGCATCGGCCACCGCCACCAGTTTTGCATCGGGGTTGGAGCCGACAGCGCGGGCGTGGACCTTGCCGATGCGGCCGGCACCGAGGAGGGCGAAACGAACAGTCATGGATATTTCCTCTGAGGGATGGGTTCGAGAGAGTTGTGTCCGCACCTTCCCGTCAGGGAAAGGTGGCTGGGGTATTTTCCTGGCGCGGCAGATCGTCCCGGAAGCGGGTGACCCCTCCCGCCTAGGCCGCGAGTTCCGCCTCCCCGGTCTTGGCGCCGGTGATGTAGGACACGATGTCCTGGCCGTCCGTGTTTTCCTTGCGCAGATTGGCGACGATGCGGCCGCGCCGGAACACCACGATGCGGTCGCACAGGTCGAACACCTGGCGCATATTGTGGCTGATCAGGATCAGCGGCTCGCCATTGTCCTTCAGCGTGCGGATGATGTTTTCGACCTGCGCCGTCTCCTGCACGCCGAGTGCGGCGGTCGGCTCGTCCATGATGATCAGCTTGGAGGCGAAGGTCGCGGTCCGGGCGATCGCCACGCACTGGCGCTGGCCGCCGGACATGTGGCGGATGGTGTTGGAAAGGTTGGGGATCTTCACCGCGGTGCGCACCAGCGCCGCTTCGGTCGCCTTGCGCATGTATTTGCGGTCGAGGATCGAGAAAGGTCCGAGATTGAACAGCACCTTTTCGCGACCGAGGAAAAGGTTCGACGGCACGTCGAGATCGTCGGCCAGCGCCAGGTTCTGGAACACCGTCTCGATGCCGGCCTCGCGCGCCGCGATCGGGCCGGTGAAATTCACCTCCTTGCCGTCGAACCAGATCTGGCCGCTGGTACGTTGCTCGACAGCGGTGATCTGGCGCACGAAGGTCGATTTGCCTGCGCCATTGTCGCCCATGATGGCGACATGCTCGCCCTTGCGCAGCTCGAAGTTGGCGCCTTCCAGCGCATGCACGCCGCCATAGCGCTTGGTCAGGTTTTCGGTTTTCAACACGATGTCTGACATGGTCAAGCCCTCAATGCCCGCAGGCGTTGGCGCCACTGGTCGAGAACGACCGCACCGACGATGATCACGCCCTTGACCATCTCTTGGTAGTAGGCGTCGAGGCGCAGGAAGGTGAAGCCGGAGATGATGACGCCGAAGATCAGCGAGCCGATCACCGTGCCGATGATCGAGCCGCGGCCGCCCGACAGCGAGACGCCGCCTATGACCGCCATGGCGATGGCGTCGAGTTCGTACATCACGCCCATGCCGGCCTGGGCGGTGAGGTTCTTGGAGCAGAGCACCACGGCGGCGAGCGAGGCGAGAATGCCGGCGATGACATAGACCAGGATCTTGTGGTTGGCGATCTTGATGCCGGACATGCGTGCGGCATCCTCATTGGACCCAATTGCGTAACAATGCTTGCCGTAGCGTGTGTAGGTCATGATGAGCTGGAACAGCACGGCCAGCGACAGGAAGATGATGACGGGCATCAGGCCCTTGCCGATCGCCGCGAAACTGTCGGTGGGAAACGAGATCGGCTGGCCCTTCGACCACCATTTGGCGATGCCGCGCG
>NZ_NSFU01000026.1:0-73690 GCF_002294875.1 Mesorhizobium sp. WSM4312
ACGCAGCGGTGTGAGACGGGCATTCTTGTGGATGTTCATTCGGACCCTCCGATGGATGCTGAAGCGTGGTAACTCCAGTCTCCTCGGTCCGGTCCGAATGGACAACCTCTCGAAAGCTCACACCTAGAACTCCTCTTGAAAGCGTATCTAGCTTCAAAGGGCGTGTCGAAACGCGGTCTCCGGCTCGGCTTCGGTCACAAGATCGAGGACATTTACGAAGCCGCAGTGGCCCTAGGAATGCCGCCGATTGGGAACGTGAAGATGATTGCCAACAACCTTGACCTGATGAATTCTCAGCAAGATTTTAGGTACCCGTCGGGGTACAAGCTGAATGTCCCGCCGCCGAGCTTCTGCCGAGAAACGTATAACGCTCTCCACACAGCGATCGAGCCGAGGATCCCCACCGAGGTACTGAAAGCCAACCTCAAATTTCATTGGGATTTTCGGGGGAAGACTGTCATTTGGAAGGACGAATAGCCCGAGGATGATCTTCCCCATCTACGTTGGCGTTCTTATGGCGCTGCTGTCAGCATCCGCCATTGGCGGTGGCGGCAAGGCGATCTTGTTGGGATGGCCGCCTCGCTGACAATGGCCGGGATGGGCACTCGCCGGCTGGCTAGGTTCTTAGCAGGCCATAGCCGGCTGTCTGGTGGAGATCGTCTTTCAGGGCTTTGATCGTCTGTGAAAGGTCGCGAACCTTGTCCATCAGCGTCTGAATGGTCGCCCCGATGGGCTGGATCTTAACGCCTCAATCGTCGCGAGAAGCTCAAGGTAGACGTGGTTCAATTGAACTTTCTCCCTTCGAGAGCTCTCAATGGTGATCGACATGTGCGACCAGGCTCGATCAATTGCCTGTTCGCTTATCCTTCATCGACAAGCGGACGCGTGCCGCCACCTCCCTTCCGTCACGCGAAGGACCCAGCCGGCGAGACCAGACGGCGTGCGTGGCGCAATCTTCTATGTGACGAGCGGCGAGATCGCGTGTGTCCCGCCGTGATGGGATCATCTATTCGTCGAGCGCGGCGCTGGCGCCATCATCGTCGATATCTGCAAACCCTGGGATGATCCAGCAGCTTCTCCTTCGACAGCAGCCCGGCGTCCTCGAGCGCCTCGAAATCCGGCAGCTGGCGCAGCGTGTCGAGCCCGAACTGCGACAGAAAAGTTTTGGTCGTCACATAGGTGTAGGGCGCGCCCGGCTGCGGGCTGCGCGGCCCCGAGGCGACCAGCTGCTCAGCGCGCAGCACGCCGATCAGGTCACGTGACACCTCCTTGCCGAAAAAGCTCGACAGCTCGCCACGGGTGATCGGCTGGAAATAGGCAATGCACATCAAGACAAGCGCCTCCGCCTGCGACAGTTCTTTTGCTCCCTCGCCCGCTGCCGTGCCGAAGGCTGCGTGAATGGCGTCGCCAAAAACCTTTTTGGTCCGGTGCTGCCAGCCGCCGGCGACCGCGACCAGCTCGTAAGGGCGGCCGGCGAGTTCGGCGCGAATGTCGTCGATGATCAGCTCGATATTGCAGTTTTTTCCCACCACCCGCGCGAGGACACTACGTGTCACCGGTTCATTTGCCGCAAAGATCACCGCTTCGACGCGGGCCATCCATTCGCACCAGCGCAGCTCCGGCGGCAGATGTTCCAGTTCGGTGTCGAGCAGCGCCGGCTGATCGTTTGGCTTGCGGCGGGCGGACGCTTCGCTCATCGCTACAGCCCGAACAGCCGGAATGTGGGGCGGCCGGAGAGCTCGCGCACGACCTCCAGTTGCTGCAGCCGTTCGAACAGCCGTCGCGATGCAAAGCGCGACAGATTGTCCGTCGTCAGCGATCCGGACACGGCGTCTTCACTGAGCAGCAGAAAGATTACGTCGCCGGCGCCTTTGGCGCGCAGTTTCGGCGCCACCGCCAGGAGTTTTTCGGCCCGGCGCGACAGCTCGGCGGCCAACCGACAAGCGTCCGCGGCGGCCGCGACGAGCGCGATGCAAACCGCCCGCTCAAAATTCTTGTCCCCGGGCCGGATGCGCCGGCCACCGCCGGCCTCGGTGCGGAAAGATGGTCCAAAACCCTGCGCCATTAGGAGCGGCAGGGGCTGCGGCCAGCCCAGGCGTTGCGCCAGTACCAGGTCGGCGAGCCACCAGCCAAAGACTTCGGCATCGGGACGCATGGCGACGACCTCAGCGGCGATCGCCGCGGCGTCGAATGGCGCCGACCGCTGGGATACCCCGAGTTTTTCGATCTGCGTGCAAAGGTCGGCGAGCGCGGCGCCGTCCCAATGGAGGCCAAGCTGGTCGAGTATCTTCCCGAGCCGGCCGGGCGTAGCGGCGGGCGGCTGCCTGGCCAACTGCCGCCAGGCGCCAAAGACGGCGCCTGCGGGACCGGGGTCAGCACGTAGGGGACGCAAATGCCAGGCATCGCGCAAGGCGGCCGCATCCTCGGCGCGGCCGGCGAGCCGCATGCTGGAGGCGGCGCAGCGAACCGCCAGCCGCTGCCGCCAAGCGCCGGCCCAGGCTGCCTGCGCGCGGGCGAGCGTGTCGAGGGCACCCAGGGCGGCGCCGGCCCGGAAGGCGGCGTCGCCGTCACTCGGCGCGCCGGCGCTTGTGATCGCCCACGCGGGAACGGAGGGCGGCGCAGAGGAGCTGGCGGTCGCGGGATCGAGGCGAATCATAATTTGGAGAGTAAAGTGCCGGTGCGCTTTTCGCCATGATTTTCGTGCCAAAACGCACAGCCTGTCGGATCAGCACAACGACTGATAGTGTTGCATTATCAATCTCTTCACGAGTTCGTCCCTGCTAAGCCATTTGGCCAACAAGTAAGTCTCGACAGGGCACCTTTTTGCGCAGCCGGACGAAACTCCGTTCGGAAATGTGCCGGCTCGCGGCGTAGGAGCCTGCTCAGGTTCAGATGTCATGAAGGCATCTAACGCCCGATCTGCCGCGCAACTTCGGTCCCATATTCATTGCCGACGGGGTATCTGAGGGCGACGTTTTTTGCGGGTTTTTCCTGGTCGGCTTTGGAGGTGATGCTGGCGCCGATTGTCACAGGCTACTTCACTATCTGTTCCTTGACCGATGAGATCTTTTGCGCTGCGGCGCTCCCGTCTTTGCTGTGGGTCACCTTCTGACCCAAGCCCCAACGTACACACGCGGGAGTGTCCTACAAGCCATCGGTTTCGACAGATCGGATGGATTGGGCAGGCGAGCCCAAAAGCTGCGAGCTTAGAGCGGTTATAAATCGTAGTTGTAGCTGTGTAACAAACTGTGTAACAAAAAGCGCGAAAAGACTAGTATTTTCAGTATCATAGAGGTGAAAGGGAATCCCTCCCTCTCCGCCACCCTACTTCATAAATTGCCCGACACCCCGAAAGATGTCGCAGCCTGGGCTTGGTCCGGCCTAAGGGACATCGCCTGACCAATCCTCGTGTCCGTGACGTATCCGGACAATGAGAATATGGCCGTCTGCTTCGATCCTGTAGACGACAAGGTGGGCCTTGAACGGGTGGATGCGCATCGGCGGGATCGCAAATAGCTGCTCATGATACAGTCCGGTCTGCGCTGCGCCGAACAGACGCATACCCTCTTCAGCGATAGCGATAATATCTTCTTCCGCCGCTACAGAGAGGCGAAATCCCATGGTCAATTGCCGCGCGGCGCATTGGCCCGCGTCAGCGCCTCGGCGAAAAGCGCGTCCTTGGAACGAGTGCCGATGCCGCTTTTCAGACCGTCATCGACGAAGCGCTGCATGGCCGCGATCTTGTCATTGCGCTCCTGATCCCGGCGGATCAGATCCCGCACATAGTCGCTCGCATTGGCATAGCGGCCTGTCTTGGTTTGCGCCTCGACCCAGTCTTTCATGGGATCGGGCAAGGACACGTTCATTGTCGCCATAGCCACCTCCGATGACCTACGGTATGGCATACTTTGGCAAAGTTTGTCAAATTAGCTGCGCGAATTTCGCCGCCAGTGCGCGCAATTTCGGCGCGGCGTTCCGTCGGCTCGGATAGTACAAACAGACACGCTCCCGAGACGAAACGAAATGAAGTTCATTTGACCGGCTTCGATTGAACGGTAGGCTGGCAACAAGCCGCCGATTGCCGCATGGGATCGGTTTCCGTCCCATGCGTGCAGAGGCCGCCGGTTGTGAGCATTTTCGATCGATTTTCCCTGAAGGGGCGCGTGGCCCTGATCACCGGCGGCGGACGCGGCCTCGGTTTCGAGATTGCGCGTGCCTTTGTCGAAGCCGGAGCCCATGTCGTGATGACTGGACGCACCGCAGCGACGCTCGATAGCGCCGTCGCCGCCATCACCGCAAATGGCGGCAGTGCGCAAGCGGCGGTCTTCGACGTCGCCGACATCGGGGCGGGCCGCGCGATGATTGCCGAGATCAGCAAGACCCGAGGCCGGCTCGACGTCCTCGTCAACAATGTCGGCGCTCGCGACAGGCGGCCGCTCGCCGCCTTCAACGACGACGACATTCTCGATCTGATCAGGACGGATCTGTTGTCGGCGATCTCGCTGTCACGCGATGCGGCGGAGATCATGAAGGCCCAGGGTCATGGCCGGCTGATCGCGGTGACCTCGATCGTCGGTGAGATGGCGCGACCCGGCGATGCCATCTATCCCGCCGCCAAGCAGGGACTGACCGGCTTGATGCGCAGCATTGCCGTCGAATATGGCGCCCACGGCGTGACCAGCAACGCCATCGCGCCGGGAATGTTTGCCACCGAGACCAATGCCGCGATGGCGGCAAACCCCGATCTGGTCGCCTTCGCCCGCCAGCGGGTTCCGCTGCAGCGCTGGGGGCGGCCGCAGGAAATCGCCGGCGCCGCGCTTTTCCTCGCCAGCGACGCGGCGTCTTTCGTCAACGGGCACGTCCTGACCGTCGATGGCGGCATGTCGATACAGATGTGAGGATTGCCTGCAGGATGTGGTGAGGGTTTTCAGTCCGATCCTTCGGACCGGTGTCCGGCAATCGCCTTGACAAAAATCTCCCCGAACTCCTTGAGCTTCGCCCCTCCCACGCCATGGACCTCGGCGAAGGCGTCGAGGTCGCGCGGGCGGCGTTCGGCCATGTCGATCAGCGTGCGGTCGGAAAACACCACATAGGCCGGCACCTGGCGCTCCTTGGCCAGGCGCAGCCGCAGGGATTTGAGCGTGGCCAGCAGCGAGGCATCGACGCCATCGGCGTTGGCGCCCGAACCCTCCGCCCGCATCTTGCGCAAGGCGCGGCTGCGCATCTCGACACGGTAATGGAACGGCATCTCGCCGCGGCCGAGCGCATGGCCTTTCTCGGCGATGGCGAGGCCGCCATGGCCGCTCGGATCTGGCTCGAGGAAACCGCCGGCCACGAGCTGCCGGATCAGCGATAGCCAAAGATCCTTCCTATGCGCCGCGCCGCTGCCGAAGCTGGCGAGCTTCTGGTGACCGCGGGCCAGGATCTTCTCGGTCTCGTGGCCGAGCAGGATATCGATGACATGGGCGGCGCCGAAGCGCTCGCCGCTCTGCGCGACCGCGGCCAGGATGATGCGCGCTTCCGCGCCGCCATCGGCGCGCGGCACCTGGTCCAGGCAGTTGTCGCAATTGCCGCAAGGCTCGGCTTCTTCTCCGAAATAGCCGAGCAGCACCTGGCGACGGCACTGCGCCGTCTCGCAATAGCCGATCAGCGTGTCGAGCCGGCGATGCGCGCGCTTCTTGTGCTCGACCGCAGCATCCTCGTCGTCGATGAACAGCCGGCGCATGCGGATGTCGCCAAGGCCGTACAGCATATGCGCCTCGGCCTTGCGCCCGTCACGGCCGGCACGGCCGATCTCCTGATAATAGGCCTCCAGGCTGCCCGGCATGTCGGTATGGAAGACATAGGCGACATCGGGCTTGTCGATGCCCATGCCGAAGGCGATGGTCGCCACCATGACGACGCCCGACAGCGTCATGAAGGCGTTTTGATTGGCCTCGCGCGCCTCCTTGCTCATGCCGGCGTGATAGGCGAGCGCGGTGACGCCGTTCTTTTCCAGGAAGGCCGCCATCTCCTCCGTCTTCTTGCGCGACAGGCAGTAGACGATGCCGCTCTTGCCCGGGTGACGCTCGATGAAACGCAGCAATTGCCGCTTGCTGTCCTGCTTGGATTCGATGGCGAGCTTGATGTTGGGCCGGTCGAACCCCAGCACCAGCGTTTCGACCCGCTCGGCGAACAGCCGCGCCTCGATATCGCTGCGCGTGCTTTCATCCGCCGTCGCCGTCACCGCGATGATCGGCACGTTGGGGAAGATGTGGCGCAGGCGCGACAGATCCTCATACTCAGGCCGGAACGCCGGCCCCCATTGCGAGATGCAATGTGCCTCGTCGATGGCGATCAGGCTGATTTCGAGCCTGGAAAGCGCCTCGAGCATCCGCTCGGTCATCAGCCGTTCCGGCGCCAGGTAGAGCAGCCGCGTCTGGCCTGATGCCACGCGGCGCCAGGCCGCGACATTGGCTTCCCGGTCGAGCGAGGAATTGATCGTATCGGCGCCGACGCCCGCCAGCCGCAAGGCCGCGACCTGATCCTGCATCAGCGCCACCAGCGGCGACACGACCAGGGCGAGCCCGCCCATGACCAGCGCCGGCACCTGGTAGCAAAGCGATTTGCCCGCGCCCGTCGGCATGACGGCCAGCACATGGCGCCCGCCGAGCAGCGCGTCCATGACATCGGCCTGGCCGGGGCGGAAATCGTCGAAGCCGAACACGTCTTTCAGGACGCGCCGTTTGGGATCCTCCGCCCGGACACTCGCCGCCTGTGCCGACATCAGTCGGACACCGGACGGGAAGCGATTTTTCGGGGATGGGAGAGGATGTGGGAATCGATCAAGATGCTCTCCGCGTGAACCTTTGGAGTAGCGCAGCTATCCTTGGAACACAACCGGAACGGTCATCCATGTCGACGGCGGACTGACTGACCGTGGCCCGCGAAGGCACAGCTTCCCCAGCGACACCCGCACCCCCGCTGGATTCCTTCGCGCTCGGATGTAAGCTTGGCCGGCAAAAGCCAGGGAGGGCACGATGCTGCAGGTGAGACAGGACGTCCTTGACGAACGGTTCAAGCTGCAGCGCGCCGCCTTCGAGAAGCAGCCCTTTCCGGACCTGAGCGTTCGCAAGGACCGGCTGAAGCGCCTGCTGGCGCTGACCGAACGGCATGAGGCGGAGATCTGCGCCGCGATCGACGCGGACTTTGGCGGCCGCTCGGCGCATGAGACGCGCCTGGCCGAACTGTTTGTCGTGCGCGCCGGCATCCGCCATACGTTGTCTCATCTGAGCGGATGGATGCGGGAACGTCGTGTCGCCACCACCTTGCCGTTCCTGCCGGGCCGCAATCGCCTCGTGCCACAGCCGCTCGGCGTCGTCGGCATCGTGTCGCCCTGGAACTACCCGTTCCAGCTTGCCGTCGCGCCGGTCACGGCAGCGCTCGCCGCCGGCAACCGCGTGCTGGTCAAGCCGTCCGAACTGACGCCGGCCTTTTCGGCGCTGCTCGCCAGACTGGCCGGCGAACATTTCGCCCCCGACGAGTTGAGCGTCATCCCCGGCGATGCCGAGATGGGCAAGGCCTTCGTGTCGATGCCGTTCGATCATCTGTTGTTCACCGGCTCGACCGCGATCGGCCGCCAGGTCGCGATCGCCGCGGCCGCCAACCTCACTCCCGTCACGCTCGAACTCGGCGGCAAGTCGCCGGCGATCTTCGATCCCTCCTGCGATCTCGATGCGGCAACGGCCAGCATCGCCTATGGCAAGCTGCTCAATGCCGGGCAGACCTGCATCGCACCGGACTATCTGCTGGTGCCCAAGGGGCAGGCCGGCACGGTCGCCGCCAAACTCGCTGCCGCGGTGGCGCGGCTCTACCCGACGCTGCGCGACAACCCCGACTACACCGCCATCATCAGCGACCGGCATTTTCAGCGCCTGCGCGCCATGATCGCGGAAGCCCGCGATGCCGGTGCCGATGTCGTCGAAATCAATCCGGCCGGCGAGGACTTCGGCGCCGCGAGCCGCAAACTTTTGCCGACCCTGGTCAGCAATGCCGGCCCGGATTTGCGGCTGATGCGCGAGGAGATTTTCGGCCCGGTGCTGCCGATCGTCGAATATGCCACCGTCGACGAGGCGATCAGCCATGTGAACCAGGCCGACCGGCCGCTCGCGCTCTACTGGTTCGGCAACGACAGCACCAACCGCCGGCGTATCTTGCGCGAGACCGTCGCCGGCGGCGTCACCGTCAACGACTGCATGCTGCATCTGGTGCAGGAGAACCAGCCTTTCGGCGGCGTCGGCGCCAGCGGCATGGGCGCCTATCACGGCGAATGGGGGTTCCGCACCTTCAGCAAGGAGAAGCCGGTTTTCCTGCAGTCGCGCCTGAGCGCCGGCGCCCTGCTGCGCCCGCCCTACGGCAAGACGTTCGAGCGGATTTTCAGCCTGCTCCGGCACATCACCTGACCGAAGGCAGCCGTCGGTTGTACGGCGCATTAAGCTTATCTTCACCACGATGCGGCAGGCTTCGCATCCTGCGGTCATGTCTTGAGTACCGCGGCGCCACAAGCGCCCAGGCAACAACCCGCGCCTCTCTTGGGGCGCGGGTCATGTGCCCGCACTCGATCTCCCAGATTTGGCTGGGCAAGTCCTCGGCTAAAGCATGATGCCGAAAACTGTGAAGCGGTTTTCGGACGACATCATGCTCTATCGCTTTGATTTAGAGCAAGAAAATCGGCACGGTGCGGCGTAAAGCTGTCGACCAGCCGTCCCGCTTCCAGCGCCTTGACGCCATGCACCAGACCGGACGGCACGATGAAGCTGCCGCCGGCCTCGAGAATTTCCGTCCGCCCGTCGATGGTCACCTCGAAACGGCCCTCGGCGACATAGCTTGACTGGACATGCGGGTGCGAATGCAAGGCGCCGACGCCACCCTTGTCGAAGCCGAACTCAACCAGCATCAGCTCATCGGTGGAGAGGAGAACGCGCCGCCTGTTGCCGTCTGCCGTCGGCGTCCAGGCGCCCTCGCCGGCATGCGCGAAGATCTTGGTCTTGGTCATGTCCTCTCCTCAGCGCGCCAGCCAGCCGCCATCCACCGGAACCGCGGCGCCATGCATATAGTCGGAAGCCCGTGCCAGCAGGAAGACGGCGGCATCGCCAATGTCCGACGGCTCGCCCCACCGCCCCGCTGGAATGCGCCCGAGAATGGCGGCGCTGCGATCGGGGTCGGCCCGCAGCGCGTGCGTGTTGTTGGTCTCGACATAGCCCGGGGCGATGGCATTGACATTGATGCCCTTGGCCGCCCATTCGCAGGCGAGCAGGCGGGTGATGCCGAGCACGCCGTGTTTCGAGGCGGTGTAGGAGGCGACGCGGATGCCACCCTGGAAACTCAGCACCGAGGCAATGTTGACGATCTTGCCCCGGCGACCATCGGCAAGCGCGCGCCTGGCGAAGGACTGGCAAAGCAGAAACACCGTCTTCAAATTGACGTCCATGACGTCGTCCCAGTCGGTCTCGGCCAGATCGACGGCATCGGCGCGCCGGATGATGCCGGCATTGTTGACCAGCCCGTCGAGCGGCCCGCTTTCGTCCCACACCCGATCCAGCATCGGTCCGGCGGCCGCCGTGTCGGCAAGGTCGGCGCTCACCGCTTCGAACCTGGCGCCGATGGCCGCGACCTTGCTCGCCGTATCGTCCATCGACGAGCGGCCGACGCCGACCACCGTGCCGCCCGCGCGCGCGATCGAGAGGACAATGCCTTGGCCGATGCCGGTGTTGGCGCCGGTGACGAGAATGCGCTTGCCGGCCAGGCTGAAGGCGGAGAGATCGCTCACCGCAGCTCTTCCATCGTCACGGGCTCGATGTCGGTATAGTCGACATTGTCACCGGCCATGGCCCAGATGAAGGCATAGTTGGAGGTGCCCGCGCCCGAATGGATCGACCAGCCCGGCGACAGCACCGCTTCCTCGTTGCGCATGACGATATGGCGCGTTTCGTCCGGCTCGCCCATGAAATGGAAGACGCGTGCCGCCTCGGCCAGGTCGAAGTAAAGATAGGCCTCCATGCGGCGGTCGTGCACATGGCACGGCATGGTGTTCCAGATGGAGCCGGGCGCCAGCTGCGTCATGCCGACGACAAGCTGGCAGGTCTGTGCCCCTTCGGCATGGATGAACTGGAAGATCGAGCGCTCGTTGCAGGCATCCTTGCTGCCGAGGTCGAGGCGCCTGGCGTCACTGACGCGGATCAGCCGGTTGGGATGTGCCTGGTGCGCTGGCGCGCTGAGCAGGTAGAACTTGGCCGGCGCGGCCTTGTCATCCGAGGCGAACGCCACATCATTGGTGCCCATGCTGAGATAGAGCATGTCGCGCGCCTGCAATTCGAAGGACTGGCCGCCTGCTTCGATCGTGCCGGCGCCGCCGATGTTGACGGCGATCAGTTCGCGACGATCGAGAAAACCTTTGGTCCCGGTCGGTTTGATCGCTTCCAGCCGCAACGCTGTCGCCACCGGCATGGCGCCACCGACGACCATGCGGTCATAATGAGTGTAGGTCAGGTTGATGCGGCCTGGCTGGAACAGGTCCCCGATGTGGAAATTGTGCCGCAGTTCGTCCGTTCCCATGGCCGCGGCGGCAACCGGATCAATGGCGAAGCGCGATGTATAGTCGGTATGGTTCTGGCTCATTTCCGTCCTGACTTCCGATGGATCATTCGCCGGCGGCCGCCTTGACCGAACTGGCGTAATAAGCCTGTCGCGCGTGCAGACGCTCTCGGTAGCGTTGCTGGCTGGCGCCCAGATGGGCGCGCATCGCCTCGCGCGCGGCTTCGGCATCGCCCGATGTAATCGCATCGAGGATCACCAGATGCTCGCGCTGCAGCCCGCGCTGATAGCTGTCGGACTGCACCAGTTCGGTGGACCAGGGTGAGGTCACGTCGCACGGAATGGCGCGGCGGCCGAGCACGTCGAGCATCTCGACGTAGAACGGATTGTTGGTGGCGCTGGCGATGGCGCGGTGGAAGGCAAGATCGGCCGGACCGGTCGGCTCGCTGGCGAGCAGCAGCCGCTCGAATTCAAAGAAGGCTTCCTGGATCGCCGCCTCCTGAGCGGCGTTGCGGCGGATGGCGGCGAGCCCGGCCGATTCGATCTCGATCGCCAGGCGCACTTCGAGCACGTTGAGGGCGATCGAATCCTTGCTACCCATGTCGGCGGCAAGCGCACCGAACATCGTCGAGATGTGCTCGGTGACGAAGACGCCGGCGCCCTGGCGCGGCTCGACCAGGCCGTCGGCGGCAAGCTTGGCCAAGGCCTCGCGGATGACGGTGCGGCTGACGCCGAAGGTTTCGGTCAGTTGGCCTTCGGTGGGCAGTTTGTGGCCGGCCAGGATCTCGCCCGCCTGAAGCTGCCTGCGGATCGCCGCCACGACGGTCTCCGACAGCTTGGGTTTTCTCTCGACCCTGAGGTCGCGCGCGGTATCGGACACGTGGCGATCTCCTAGTGGAACAGGCTCGGCAGCCACAATGAAATTTCCGGCACGTAGGTGACAAGCATCAGCACGACGAAGGCGGCACCATAGAATGGCCAGATCGAGCGCATCGCTGTCCAGATCGGGATACGGCCGATGGCGCAGCTGACGAACAGAACCGCGCCGACCGGCGGTGTGCAAAGGCCGATGCCGAGATTGAGGATGAGGATCACGCCGAAATGGACGGGATCGACGCCATAGGCCATGACGACCGGCAGGAAGATCGGGGTCGTGATGATGATGAGCGGCGACATGTCCATGAAGGTGCCGAGGATCAAAAGCACGACATTGATCAGCAGGAGAATGACCAGCTTGTCGCTGGACACCGATTGCAGGAAGGCGACGAGCGCGGCCGGCACGCGAAGATAGGCGAGCAACCAGCCGAAGGCAGCCGCACACCCGATGATCATCAGCACCATGGCGGTGGTACGCACCGCCGCCGTCGTGGCCGCGACGAAATCGCCCCAACTCATCGAGCGGTAGACGATCAACGTCACCAGGAAAGCATAGACGATGGCGATGCACGAGCTTTCGGTCGCGGTGAAGACGCCGGACCTGACGCCGCCGAAGATTATGCCTATCAGGATGAGGCCGGGAATGGCGGCGACAAGCAACTGCAACGCCCGGCCGAAGCCGGCGAAGGGTTCCGTCGGATACCCTCGGCGGCTTGCGACCCAATACGCCGTTACCATCAGCGACAGCGCCAGCAGCAGACCCGGCAGGACGCCAGCCGTGAAAAGGTCCGCGATCGAGATGCGGCCGCCAGCAGAGATGGAATAGATGATCATATTGTGCGAGGGCGGAATCAAAAGGGCGATGATTGCGCCGACCGAGGTGATGTTGACGGCGTAGTCGATGCCGTAGCCGCGCGCCTTCATCTGCGGGATCATCAGCCCGCCGACCGCCGAAGCATCCGCGACCGCCGAGCCGGAAATGCCGCCAAACATCGTCGAGGCCGCTATGTTGACCTGCCCGAGGCCGCCGCGCAGATGGCCGACCAGCGATCCTGCCAGCGCCACCAGTCTTGCGGCGATGCCACCGCGCACCATCAGGTCGCCCGCGAAGATGAAGAACGGGATGGCCATGAGCGAAAAGACGCTGACGCCGGAATTGAGCCGCTGGAACACCACGACGGGCGGCAGGCCGAGCGTCAGGATCGTCGCGAAGCTGGCGACGCCGAGACAGAACGCGATCGGCGTGCCGATGACCAGCAGGAACACGAATGTACCGAAGAGGACGGCCAGCGCCATTGTTCAAAGCTCCTCGCCGGTTGCATAGATATCCGCGTCGACGGGCAGGCCGGCAAAACGCCCGGCCAGCCGCTCCAGTGAAAACAGGCAGACCAACGCACCACCCAAAATGACCGGCAGGAAGCTGACGCCGCCGGGCAGCGCAAGCGAAGGCATCACCGTGTTCCATGTCAGCTTGGCCAGTTGGACCCCGTAGACGATCATGCCGGCACCGAAAGCGAACACGACGATGTCCGAAATGCTGCGCAGCACCGCCTTGGCCGAGGTGGGCAGGACATAAAGCAGCACATCGAAGCCGAGATGCGTGCGTTCACGCACGCCGACGGCCGCACCCAGGAAGATGAACCAGCCCATCAGGAGCACGGAAAAGGATTCCGTCCAACTCGGCGAGCGGTTCAGCATATAGCGCGAGAAAACCTGCCAGAAGATGATGATCGTCATCAGCGTCAATCCGGCGCCGCTGACCCACAGGGCCAGCCGGGCGAGCCCGGAGAGCACGCGCTCCACACCGAGCCAGAATCCCTTGGCCGCGTTGATCGAAGGCAGCGCGGTGGTTTCCGCGCTGCTCGGCCCGTTGCCCGTCCCGCTCATTTCTCGGCCTGTATGCGCGCGGCCAGGTCCTTCAGCTCGGGCGTCGACAGATACTTGTCGTAGACCGGCTTCATCGCATCGATCAGCGGCTGCTTGTCGATTTCGCTGACCTTGACGCCGGCCTTCTCGACGATGCCGCGCGACTTCTTCTCCTGCGCGTCCCACAGTTCGCGCATCTTGACGACGCTGTCCTTGGCCGCTTGCCGCACGATCCCCTGGTCTTCCGGCGAGAGCTTCTCCCAGCTTGCCTTCGACATGACGAGCACTTCCGGCACGATCTGGTGCTGGTCCATCGTATAGTGCTTCGCGACTTCGTAATGTTTGGCGGATTCGAAGCTCGGCCAATTGTTCTCGGCACCGTCGATGACGCCGGTCTGCAACGCCGAATAGACCTCGCCATAGGCCATCGGCGTGGCATTGGCGCCCAGCGCATTGACCATGTCGACAAACACGTCCGACTGGATGACGCGGAACTTCATGCCTTTCAGGTCGGCGATCGAGGTGATGTCCTTCTTGGTGTTGTAGAAGGAACGCGCCCCGGAATCGTAGAAGGCCAGACCGACGAGATCATGCGTTTCGAACGCCTTCAGGATCTGGTCGCCGATGGGCCCGTCCATGACGTGGCGCATGTGCTCGACCGAACGGAACATGTAGGGCAGTGACGGCACTGCGGTCTCCGGCACGATGCCGTTGAAAGGCCCCATCGAGACGCGGTCGAGGTCGATGACCCCGGCCTGCGTCTGCTCGATCGTGTCCTTCTCCTCGCCAAGTTGCGCCGAATGATAGACCTCGACCGAATAGCGGCCATTGGTGCGCTGCTTGATCAGGTCGCCCATGTATTTGACCGCCTCGACCGTCGGATAGCCGTCCGGATGCGTATCCGACGATCGCAATACGGTCCCGGCGTTGGCAATGCCGACCAGCAGCGAGCCGAAGGCGAATGTGGCTGCCATCAGTTTCGAAAAATGCGCCATGACTTTCCTCCCTTTGAAAACCGAAACGCCCGGCTCACAGCCGGTACGCTTTCTTCGCGAGCGTGTAGGCAAGGTCGCGGGCCAGTTCATGCGCCTCGCCCTCGCGCAATCGATGTTCGGCGACGAGCCGCGCCAGGAATGCGCAATCGACACGCCGCGCCACGTCGTGGCGCGCTGGTATCGAGGGAAAGGCGCGGGTGTCGTCGTTGAAGCCGACGGTGTTGTAGAAGCCTGCCGTCTCGGTCGTCATCTCGCGAAAGCGGCGCATGCCTTCGGGGCTGTCATGGAACCACCACGCCGGCCCGAGCTTCAGCGCCGGGTAGACGCCGGCCAGCGGCGCCAGTTCGCGCGCATAGCTGGTCTCGTCGAGCGTGAAGAGGATGACGGTCAGGTCGCGCTCCAGCCCGACGCAATCGAGCAACGGCTTCAGCGCCGTCACATAATCGGTCCGGGTCGGGATATCGAAGCCCTTGTCGCGGCCGAATCTCTGGAAAATGGAAGGCGAATGATTGCGCCAGGAGCCGGGATGGATCTGCAGCACCAGCCCGTCATCCCGGCTCATCTTGGCCATCTCGGTCAGCATCTGGGCGCGGAACAGTTTGCGCTCGCGCTCATCCTGCGAGCCGCGGCGGATGCGGTCGAACAGCTCCTGCGCCGCCGCATCGGAAAGATTGGCGGTCTCGGCCGTCGGGTGGCCATGATCCGACGAGGTCGCACCGAAGCTCTTGAAGAAGGCGCGCCGCTGGCGATGCGCCTCAAGATAGCCGGCCCAGCTCCCCGTATCGCAGCCTGTGATTTCGCCGAGCCGGTCGAGATTGGCCGAAAACCCTTCGAAGTCGGGATCGACGACGGCATCCGGCCGATAGGCGGTGATAACGCGGCCTTCCCAGCCGCTGTCGCGGATCATCTGGTGCCATCTGAGATCGTCGAGCGCGCCTTCGGTGGTCGAGATGACCTCGATGTTGAAGCGCTCGAACAGCGCACGCGGGCGGAAATTCTCCCACTGCAGCACCGTCGCGATCGTGTCGTAATGGCGGTCGGCCGTCGTTGCATCCAGCGGCTCTTCGATACTGAACAGATCGGCGAGCACATGGTCGAACCACAGCCGGGTCGGCGTGCCACGGAAGAGATAATAGTGTTCGGCGAAGCGTCGCCAGATCGTCCTGCCGTCGGTCTCCACCGGCGCGCCTTTGAGGGTCGGCACGCCGAGATCCTCGAGCCGAACGCCCTGACTGAACAGCATACGGAAGATGTAGTGGTCCGGGACGATAAGCAATTGCGCAGGGTCCGGGAACGGCCCGTTGAGCGCGTACCAGCGCGGATCGGTGTGGCCGTGCGGGCTGACGAGCGGCAGGTCTTTGATCCCGGCATAGAGATCGCGGGCGATCGAGCGCGGATGCCCCTCGGCGGGAAACAGCAAATCCGCATCGGTCAGCGCCACGGCGATCCTCCCAGGGCGCTATCGGTAGGGTCGGCTACAAATTATGTCAACATACAAACATTAGACTGTTGTATGATGACTTTTGAGCAAAGCTGAGCATTGTGGGCAAAGGCCGGCGATGTTACCTCGGTTGCCGATCCGCCCAGCAAGATCACCAGTCAGACGAGCGCCGCGAACCGATGACAGACCGCCGCCTTTCCAACCGCACGGCGCATGCGTTGCCGGTGGGGGTCGTCGCACCTCGATATGACCGCGGCACGGTTGCGCCGGGCATCGTGCATCTCGGCGTCGGTGCCTTCCATCGCGCCCATCAGGCCGCCTATGTCGACGAGTGCCTGGCGGCGGGCGAAACGGAGTGGGGCATCGTCGGCGTCTCCTTGCGCAGCCCCGACACGCGCGACGCGCTGTCGCCGCAGGACGGGCTCTACACGCTGGCGGTCCGCAGCAGTGGCGAGGAGGAGCTGCGCGTCATCGGCTCTATCCAGTCGATGCTGGTGGCACCGGAGGACCCGGGCGCGGTGCTGGCCGCGCTGACCGATCCGCGCACCCGCATCGTCACGCTGACCATCACCGAAAAGGCCTATCTCAGGGCCGCGGGCGGCGGATTGGACACCGCTCATCCCGATATCATCCATGATCTGGCCAATCCGCGGATGCCGAAGACGGCGCATGGTTTCCTCGCCGAGGCGCTCGCCCGGAGACTGGCCGCCGGCACCGCGCCCTTCACCGTGCTGTGCTGCGACAACCTGCCGGCCAACGGCGCCACACTGCATCGGCTGCTGACCGAATTCGCCGAGCTGCGCGATGCCAGGTTTGCCACGGCAGGCGACACCAGGATCGCCGACCACATCGCGAATGAAGTCGCCTTTCCGTCGAGCATGGTCGATCGCATCGTGCCGGCAACCACCGACGCCGACCGGGCACGCATCGCTGGCGAACTCGGTGTCGACGATGCCTGGCCCGTGATGACCGAGCCCTTCCGCCAATGGGTGGTCGAGGACAATTTTCCGGCGGGCAGGCCGGACTGGGAAAAGTTCGGCGTCACCATGGTCGGCCATGTCGGCCCCTTCGAGGACATGAAGCTCAGGCTGCTCAACGGCGCGCATTCGGGCATCGCCTATCTCGGCCTGCTCAGCGGCCACGCCACTGTCGACCGCGCTTTCGCCGATCCGGCGATCCGGAAGTTCGTCGACGGGCTATGGGCCGAGGCCATCCCGACATTGCCGGAAGATGCCGGGCTCGCCACGGCGACCTACACGGCCGAGCTTGCCGAGCGTTTTTCAAACACCGCGCTCGCCCACCGCACGGCGCAGATCGCCAATGATGGCAGCCAGAAACTGCCGCAGCGCATCATCGCCTCGGCCATCGAATGCCTCGAAGCCGGTACTGAGTTCGTGCATCTCACGCTGGTGGTGGCGGCCTGGATCGCCGCCTGCGCCGCACGCGGAAAAACCTTGCCCGAAAACCATTTCACCGACCCGCTCGATGCGGGGCTGACGGCGCTTTTGGACCAGCAATTGCCGGCGAACGAAACCGTGGCGGCGGTGTTCGACCTGGCCGGCTTCGCCAGGGATCACGCCGAGCGCCAGACGCTGATTGAACTCGTGGCCGTCCATCTCGTTCACCTGCGACGGGACGGTCCCACACTGGCCTTCGCCGCGTTGGGAATAGGAACTGAATAGTCAAGGCGGGACCCGATACGGGCTATTTGGCAGCCGAACCGTCCAACGTCTGCCGGGAAGAATATTCCACGCCTCGCGAATTCCAGAACAGGCGCACCGCCTTGCCGACGAGATTTTCGTAGGGAACGAGGCCCATTTGGAAGCGGCTGTCGTTGGAGTTGTCGCGATTGTCGCCCAACGTGAAATACTCTCCCACGGGCACCACAAACTCGCGTGTGTTGTCGCCGACCGAATTGTCGGCCAGGTCGATCACCAGATAGGAAACTCCCTCCGGCAGTATTTCCCGCTGTAGCTTCGCCGATTTTACCTCTTCCGACGAATAATCGCCGACAGCCTCAAGCTTCACCGCCACACCGTTAATGTGGAGCACGCCATCGATCATCTGAATCCTGTCACCGGGCAAACCGATGAGTCTCTTGACGTAGTCTATGTCTGGGTTAGTCGGCACCCTGAAAACCATGATATCGCCTCGCCTTGGCTCGGCGCCGAATATGCGGCCATCGACCGGCAACAGCCCAAAGGGCACACTGTAGCGACCGTAGCCGTAGGCGAATTTGGAGACAAAGAAATAGTCTCCCTCCACCAGCGTCGGCACCATGCTGCCGGACGGCATGGAAAACGGCTGGAACAGGAACGCGCGTATTGAAAATGCAAACGGGTAAGTGGTCAAAAAGACAAGCACCAGCACCCAAAGCCCGTGCGCAAACCACTTGTCGGGCTTGAAGCGACGCGTGAAGGGCACAACGAGCCCGACCGACAGGAGCATCAAACCAATACTGGAAAGGTTGGCTACCGGGCCAAGATCGACGCCCGGCAACACCGGAAATCCTGTATAGACACACGCGAAAAAGATGGCGCTGAACACCATCAGGCTGGCGACCGCCAGTCTGCCGCTGCCGATCCAGAGGAACCCACCGAAGGGACCGCCAAACGCCGATACCAGAGCGGTCGACCACCGGGATCGCGAAGCTGGTTCTCGCGCAGCTGTTTCGTTGGTCATCGGCCGTCCCCCTCGCCAAGTCCGACTGTCCAACAAACAAAAAAGCGAACAAGGCCCCGCTTTTCATCAAGTCATTTGATGCGGACTTCAGGCCGGCAGGATGGCGCCTTCCAGCGTCGTGAGCTGGCTAAGGAACTGCTCGGCCTTGCTGCGCGCCTGGTCGTCCTTGGCGTCGGCGGCATCTTCCTTGGCTTCCTGGATGCGGCGGGCGAGATCGGCGCGGTCGACATCCTTCACGGCGACAGCCGATTCCGCCAGCAGCGTGCAGCCGGCCGGAACGATGTCGGCGAAACCGCCGAACACGACATAGCGTTCTTCACCGCCCGAAGCGGTCTTCACCGTGACGACACCCGGCTTGATCGTGGTCATGACCGGCGCGTGATGCGCCATCACGGTCATCTCGCCTTCGGCACCCGGAATGACGACGGATTCGACCTCAGCGGAAACCAGCAGGCGCTCCGGCGAGACCAGTTCGAATTTGAAAGCTTCAGCCATGTCAATTTAGTGAGTAGGGAATAGTGAGTAGGAAGTAGGGAGAGAGGGAACCGTCCCGATCACCCAGCTGCTATTCACTACTGACTACTGACTACTCCCTATTCCCTTGATTAAGCCGCTTCGGCCGCCAGGCGCTGTGCCTTCTCGACCGCTTCCTCGATGCCGCCGACCATGTAGAAGGCGGCTTCCGGCAGGTGATCGTAGTCGCCGTTGCAGAGGCCCTTGAAGCCCTTGATGGTGTCGGCGAGGTCGACGAGCTTGCCCGGCGCGCCGGTGAACACTTCGGCGACGAAGAAGGGCTGCGACAGGAAGCGCTCGATCTTGCGGGCGCGGGCCACGGTCTGCTTGTCCTCTTCCGACAGCTCGTCCATGCCCAGGATGGCGATGATGTCCTGCAGCGACTTGTAGCGCTGGAGGATCGACTGCACCTGGCGGGCAACGGCATAGTGCTCTTCGCCGACAACCATCGGGTCGAGCATGCGCGAGGTCGAATCCAGCGGATCGACCGCCGGATAGATGCCCTTTTCGGCGATGGCGCGGTTCAGCGTCGTCGTCGCGTCAAGGTGGGCGAACGAGGTCGCCGGCGCCGGGTCGGTCAAGTCGTCGGCGGGCACGTAGATGGCCTGCACCGAGGTGATCGAGCCCTTGGTGGTGGTGGTGATGCGTTCCTGCAGCGCGCCCATGTCGGTGGCGAGCGTCGGCTGATAGCCCACGGCCGACGGGATACGGCCCAGAAGAGCCGACACTTCCGAACCCGCCTGCGTGAAGCGGAAGATGTTGTCGACGAAGAACAGCACGTCCTGGCCCTGGTCGCGGAAATATTCAGCGACCGTCAGGCCGGTCAGGCCGACGCGGGCGCGCGCGCCCGGCGGCTCGTTCATCTGGCCGTACACGAGGGCCGCCTTGGAGCCTTCGCCGCCGCCCTTCTTGTTGACGCCGGATTCGATGAACTCGTGATAGAGATCGTTACCCTCGCGCGTGCGCTCGCCGACGCCGGCGAACACCGAATAGCCGCCATGCGCCTTGGCGATGTTGTTGATCAGTTCCTGGATCAGCACGGTCTTGCCGACGCCGGCGCCGCCGAACAGGCCGATCTTGCCGCCCTTGGCGTAAGGTGCCAGCAGGTCGAGCACCTTGATGCCGGTGATCAGGATCTGCGCTTCCGTCGACTGCTCGACATAGGTCGGAGCCGGCTGGTGGATGGAGCGCATTTCGATCGCGTCGACCGGGCCTTCTTCGTCGACCGGCTCGCCGATGACGTTGATGATGCGGCCGAGCATGCCCGGGCCGACCGGCACCGTGATCGGCGCACCGGTGTCGCGCACTTCCTGGCCGCGCACCAGACCTTCGGTGGAGTCCATGGCGATGCAGCGCACGGTGTTTTCACCCAGGTGCTGGGCAACTTCGAGCACCAGGCGATTGCCGACATTGGTCGTCTCGAGCGCGTTCAGGATCGCCGGAAGGTGATCGCCGAATTGTACGTCGACGACGGCGCCGATGACCTGGCGGACCTTGCCGACGACGCCCGTCGCCTTGGCGGCCACTGCGGGAGTCCTGGCCGCCGCGGCCTTGGCCGGCGCCGCGGCCGTCTTTGCCGGAGCTGCCTTCGCGGCGGCTGCCGGAGCCTTGGCCGCCTTTGCGGGGGCTGCGGTCTTCGCGGCTGCCGCCTTGGGGGCCGCCGTCTTGGGGGTCGCTGCTTTCGCCATCGTCTTTACCCTTTTTCGTCCTTTGTTTCTCACGCGGTCCTGGAGCGGGCCGATGGCCCGCGAACCACGCCTAGAGCGCTTCGGCGCCCGAAATGATTTCGATCAGTTCCTTGGTGATCTGCGCCTGCCGCTGGCGATTGTAGGTGATCGACAGCTTGTTGATCATCTCGCCGGCGTTGCGCGTCGCATTGTCCATGGCGCTCATCTTGGCGCCCATTTCGCCGGCCGCGTTTTCGAGCAGCGCCCGGAAAACCTGCACGGAAATGTTGCGCGGGATGAGGTCGGAGAGGATTTCGCCCGGCTCCGGTTCGTACTCGTAGACGGCATTGCCGCCATCCACCGCCTCGGCGGGAGCCGAAGCGACGCCGGCCGGGATGATCTGCTGCGCGGTCGGGACCTGGCTGATCACCGACTTGAACTGCGAATAGAACAGCGTGCAGATGTCGAAGGCGCCCTCGTTGAAAAGGTGGATGACTTTCTTGGCGATCGCGTCGGCATTGACGAAGCCGAGCGTCTTGACCTCGCGCAGGTCGACACGATCGAGGATCATCGAGGCATAGTCGCGGCGCAGGATGTCGAAACCCTTCTTGCCGACGCAGATGATCTTGACCTGCTTGCCGTCGGCCAGAAGCCGCCGGATATGATCGCGGGCAAGACGGGCGATCTGCGAATTGAAGCCGCCGCACAGGCCGCGCTCGGCGGTGCAGACGACGAGCAAATGCACGTTGTCCTTGCCGGTGCCGGTCATCAGCGCCGGGGCGTCGCCGCCGCCGCCGATTGCCTGGGTGATGTTGGCCAGCACGGAACCCATGCGCTCCGAATAGGGGCGCGCCGCTTCCGCTGCCTCTTGCGCACGGCGCAGCTTCGCCGCGGCGACCATCTGCATCGCCTTGGTGATCTTCTGCGTCGCCTTGACCGAGGCGATACGGTTACGAAGGTCTTTTAATGAAGGCATGCTTCAAACCTGATCCCGTCTTGTCGCTTCGCTCAGGCGAAGGTCTTGGCGAAAGCGTCGATCTCTGCCTTCAGCTTGGCGCGCAGATCGTCCGACAGCGCCTTTTCCTTGCGGATGGCGTCGAGAACGTCCTTGCCCGCGGCACGCATATGGCTGAGCAGGCCATGCTCGAACTTGCCGACCTGGTTGACCGGCAGCTTGTCGAGATAGCCGTTGACGCCGGCGAAGATCACCGCGACCTGCTCTTCCGTCTTCAGCGGCGAGAACTGCGGCTGCTTCAGGAGTTCGGTCAGGCGCGATCCGCGGTTGAGCAGGCGCTGCGTGGCGGCGTCGAGATCCGAGCCGAACTGCGCGAAGGCCGCCATTTCGCGGTACTGCGCGAGTTCGCCCTTGATCGAGCCGGCAACCTGCTTCATCGCCTTGATCTGCGCCGAGGAACCGACGCGCGACACCGACAGACCGACGTTGACGGCCGGACGGATGCCCTGGAAGAACAGGTTGGTTTCGAGGAAGATCTGGCCGTCGGTGATCGAGATCACGTTGGTCGGGATGTAGGCCGACACGTCGTTGGCCTGGGTTTCGATGACCGGCAGAGCCGTCAGCGAGCCATTGCCCAGATCGTCATTGAGCTTGGCGGCGCGCTCGAGCAGGCGCGAGTGCAGGTAGAAGACGTCGCCCGGGTAGGCTTCGCGGCCCGGCGGACGGCGCAGGAGCAGCGACATCTGGCGATAGGCGACGGCCTGCTTCGACAGATCGTCGTAGCTGATCAGCGCATGCATGCCGTTGTCGCGGAAATATTCGCCCATGGTGCAGCCGGCGAACGGCGCCAGGAACTGCATCGGCGCCGGATCGGAGGCGGTGGCGGCGACGATGATCGAATATTCGAGCGCGCCGCGCTCTTCCAGCACCTTGACGAACTGCGCGACGGTCGAGCGCTTCTGGCCGACGGCGACGTAGACGCAGTAGAGCTTTTCCTTCTCGGGGCCGTTGTCGTGCACCGACTTCTGGTTCAGCATCGTGTCGAGGATGATGGCGGTCTTGCCGGTCTGGCGGTCGCCGATGACCAGCTCGCGCTGGCCGCGGCCGACCGGGATCAGCGCGTCGATGGCCTTGAGGCCGGTCGACATCGGCTCATGCACCGACTTGCGCGGGATGATGCCGGGCGCCTTGACGTCGACGCGCTTGCGTTCGGTCGCCTTGATCGGGCCCTTGCCGTCGATCGGGTTGCCGAGCGCGTCGACGACGCGGCCAAGCAGGCCCGGACCGACCGGAACGTCAACGATGGCGCCAGTGCGCTTGACGGTGTCGCCTTCCTTGATGTCGCGGTCGGCGCCGAAGATGACGACGCCGACATTGTCGGCTTCGAGGTTGAGCGCCATGCCGCGGATGCCGCCGGGGAATTCGACCATCTCGCCGGCCTGGACATTGTCGAGGCCGTAGACACGGGCGATACCGTCACCGACGGACAGCACCTGTCCAACTTCGGAGACCTCGGCCTCCTTGCCGAAATTCTTGATCTGGTCTTTCAGAATTGCGGAAATTTCCGCGGCGCGGATGTCCATCAGCCGACCTCTTTCAGTGCAAGCTTGAGCGAATTGAGTTTGGTTTTGAGCGACGTATCGATCTGGCGCGAGCCCATCTTGACCACCAGCCCGCCGAGCAGCGACGGATCGACGGTGACGGAGATGGCCACGTCCTTGCCGGCGACGCCTTTAAGCGCCGCCTTGAGTTCGGCCTGCTGGGCAGCCGTCAGCTCGTGAGCCGACGTCACTTCAGCAGCGGTCTCGCCACGATGCTCGGCGGCGATCTGGCGGAACGCCTTGATCATGCCGGGCACGGCGAACAGCCGGCGATTGCGGGCGACGACGCGCAGGAAATTACCGGTGAGGCCGGTGATCTTGGCCTTGTCGGCGATCGCCGCGATGGCCTTGGCCTGCTCCTCGCTGGAGAATACCGGGCTGTTGATCAGCCGGGTCAGGTCGGAACTGCCCGCGAGCATCGCCTCGAAACTGTTGAGGTCGGACTCGACCTTGGCCACGGAATTTGCCTGCAGGGCGAGTTCGAACAGCGAACCCGCATAGCGTTCTGCGACAGCTGAGATTGGCGATGACGATTGAGCCACGGACCGTCTTTTCTCTTGTCTGACAGGCCGCAGATTGTTGGCGCGAGCAAAAACTCTGGCTAAATCTTTGACCTTACTGCATTTTTTCAAGCACGGAGGCGCGGCTTCCGCTATCCCCGGCCGAAAGTCGATTGCCGTCTAGCACAGGCATTTTAAGACCGCAATGCGTCGTTCCGCATGCTTTTCAGGCACTATTGTCGCATCCGGCGAAAGACTCGCGCCTGATGCGCCGGAATAGCCTTGGATTCAGGGCACAAAGCCGAAGGCAAAGGCGAGCGGCAACGCCGCCAGGACCAACTCCACCACAATGGAAACCCAATTGAAAGGTGTGTTGGCGCCATCCGACATCATCGACAGCAGCCGGCCGAAGGCCGTGAACAGCCAGGAGAAGCCGAGCGCCATGTAAACCAATGGCTGCGCCAAGAGAATGCAGCACAGGCCGACGCCGAGATAAAAGCCCGACATCCTGCCACGCCCCTCTGCGATCGCCGCCGCCTTGTCCGGTTTCGCCTGCAGGCGCAGGATGCGGAAGGCCAGCCCAGGCGCCAGGAAAAACAGAAACCCGAGCAGCACGGTGAAGACGGCGCTCGACCAGGCCAGCCATTCGCCCTGGCTCGTCGGCCATGGAAGCGCAAAATCCATGCTGTCCCCTCGAAATGCCTGTTTTGAAATTCCGGGCATTCTAACCGAGGAAAAGCGCCGCGCCAGATGGCATCAGGCACTTTCAAAGCCATGCCAGGAAAAGTGTGAAACGTTTTCCCGGGAAAAACGCATAGCGTTTTCCCTAGGCAATTGCGTCAGAAAAAAACGGCGCATCAACCGAGCGCGAATTCCACCGCCGCCTCGGCATGGATGCGTGTCGTGTCGAAAACCGGAATGTCGAAATCATCCTGTCCGATGAGCATGGTGATCTCGGTGCAGCCCATGATGATGCTGTCGGCGGCCTCGTCACGCCGAAGGCGTTCGGCCTCTTCCATGTAGGCCGCCTTCGAAGCTTCGCTGACGATGCCCTGACAGAGCTCGTCATAGATGACGCGATGCACCATGTCGCGCCCGGCCGCATCGGGCACGACCGGCGACAGGCCGTATTTGTCGGCGAGCCGGCCCTTGTAGAAATCCTGCTCCATGGTGAAGCGCGTCGCCAGCAGCGCCGGGCGCTGCATGCCTGTGCGCTTGACCGCGGCCGCAGTGGCGTCGGCGATATGGATCAAGGGGATCGACACCGACGCGTGCACCTGGTCAGCCAGTCTGTGCATGGTGTTGGTGCACAGAACCAGGCCTTCCGCACCGCCCGCCTCCAGCTTGCGCGCGGCATCATTCAGAAGCACGCCGGCGCCGTCCCAATCGCCATGATGCTGCCGCTCGGCGATCTCGACGAAATCGAACGACCACAAAAGCAGCTTGGCCGAATGCAACCCGCCGAGGCGCTCGCGCACGATCTCGTTGAGCAGGCGATAGTAGATGGCGGTCGATTCCCAGCTCATGCCGCCGAGCAAGCCAAGGGTTTTCATGTGATCTTCCATTTCTCGCTGGTCAGCAGCCTATCGCCGATATGGCGACCTTACAAAAAGCTCTGCGGATCGATGTCGACCTGCACCCGGACCGAGCCACGCTGCTTCGGCCCGTTGGCCAGCATGGCGCGGATAAAGCCCTGCATGTCGGCGCGCCGTTCGCCCTGGATCAGCAGGCGGAAGCGGTGGCGGCCGCCGAGCAGGGACAGCGGCGCTTCCGCCGGCCCCAGCACGAACAGATCTGACGCCTCGGGCGCCGCGCGGCGCAGGCCGCGTGCATGCCCTTCCGCTTCCGCCCGCGTCACCGCGCTGACGATGACGCCGGCCAGCCGGCCGAACGGTGGCAGCGCCGCCCGCTCGCGCTCGGCGATCTCGCGTTCGTAAAAAGCCTCGGCATCGCCCGAGACTATCGCCCGCATCACCGGATGGTCGGGCTGGAAAGTCTGCAGCAGGCCGAGGCTCTTCTTGCCGGTGCGGCCTGCGCGGCCGGTCACCTGGCTGAGCAGCTGGAAGGTGCGCTCGGCGGCGCGCGGATCGCCATTGGCAAGGCCAAGATCGGCATCGACGACGCCGACCAGCGTCATGTTGGGAAAATTGTGGCCCTTGGCGACGAGCTGTGTGCCGATGACGATGTCGGCCTCGCCATCGGCGATCGCCTCCAGTTCCAGCCGCAGCCGCCGCACGCCGCCCATCAGGTCGGACGACAAGACAATGGTGCGCGCATCGGGGAAATGCGTGACGACCTCCTCGGCGATGCGCTCGACGCCCGGGCCGCAGGCGACCAGATGATCGAGCGTGCCGCATTCCGGGCAGGCTTCGGGGCGGCGCTCATTGTGCCCGCAATGATGGCAGACCAGCTGGCCGCGAAAGCGATGCTCGACCAGCCAGGCCGAACAGACCGGGCAGCCGAAACGGTGGCCGCAAACGCGGCACAGCGTTAGCGGCGCATAGCCGCGCCGGTTGAGGAACAGCAGCGACTGTTCCTTCTTCTCCAGCGTCTTGCGCATATGGTCGATCAGCACCGGCGACAGGAAGCCGCCACGCGCCGGTGGCGCGCGCCGCATGTCAATCGACTTCAGCTGCGGCAGCGCCGCCTCGGCGAAGCGGGCGGAGAGAATGGCCCTGTTGTACTTGCCCTGGCTCGCATTGACGCGGCTCTCGACCGATGGCGTCGCCGATGCCAGCACCACCGGGAAGCCGCCAATATGGCCGCGCACCACCGCCATGTCGCGCGCATTGTAGAAGACACGGTCCTCCTGCTTGTAGGCAGGGTCGTGCTCCTCGTCGACGACGATCAGGCCGAGCTCCTTGAACGGCAGGAACAGCGCCGAGCGCGCGCCGGCAACGACGCGCACCGTGCCTTCCGCCACTTGCCGCCAGACTTTTTCGCGCATCCTGGGCGGCAGGTCGGAATGCCATTCGCCCGGCTTGGCGCCGAAGCGCTGCTGGAAGCGTTCGAGGAAGGCATGGGTCAGCGCGATTTCCGGCAAAAGGATCAGCACCTGCTTGCCCCGGTCGAGTGCGGCCGCCACCGCCTCGAAATAGACCTCCGTCTTGCCAGACCCGGTGACGCCGTCGAGCAGCGCGACGTTGAAGGCGCCGGCCGCGACATTGGCGCGCAGCATCGATGCGGCGTCGCTCTGGTCCGGCATCAGTTCGGGCACGGCATAGCTCGGGTCAGGTGCTGCCACGACCGGGCGCGGCGGGATCATCACCGTCTCGAACACGCCTTGCGCCTTCAGCCCCTCGATCACCGTCGACGACACGCCGGCCGCATGCGCCAGGCCGGATCGTGTCCAGGCCAACCCGCCTTCGGCCGTTTCCAGCACGCGCGCCCGCGCATCCGTCATCCGGTCGGGAACGATAAGCGTGCGCTGCAACCCCTCGATCCAGGGTTCCGGGTCGAAGGCCTCCGGCGCTCTGAGCAGCATCCGCGCCACCATGCCCGGCGCCGACAGCGTGTATTGCGCCACCCAGTCGACGAAACGGCGCATCGAACGGTCGATCGGCGGGCACTCGAAGACCTGCTCGATCGGGCGCAGTTTTTTCGCGTCGACAGTCTCGACCGCGCCATCCCAGACGATGCCGGCAACCTGGCGCGGCCCGAGCGGCACGCGCACGATCGACCCCGGCACCACGCGCATGCCGGCCGGCACGGCATAGGTGTAGGGGCGTTCGGCAGGCATCGGCACCAGCACCGGCGCGGCTGCGACAAAGGGCGAATCTTCGATCATGAGGCGTGACCTTGCCCCGACTTTGGTCTAGATCAAAGAGCAACGCTGAACGTGCCTTCCCAAGCACGACGAAATCGTCAGGAGACCGCCATGAAATTTTTCGTCGACACCGCCGACATCAAGGAAATCCGTGAGCTGAATGATCTGGGGCTGCTCGACGGCGTCACCACCAATCCGTCGCTGATTCTCAAATCCGGCGGCAAGATCGCCGACGTCACCAAGCAGATCTGCAATATCGTCGCCGGCCCGGTCTCGGCCGAAGTCGTGGCGACCGAATACAAGGACATGATGGCGGAGGCCGAGGTGCTGGCCAAGATCGCGCCCAATGTCTGCATCAAGGTGCCGCTGACGCTGGACGGCCTGAAGGCCTGCAAGACGATCCGCACCCAGATGAACCGCATGGTCAACGTCACGCTGTGCTTCTCGGCCAACCAGGCGCTGCTCGCCGCCAAGGCCGGCGCCTCTTTCATCTCGCCTTTC
Organism: Mesorhizobium sp. WSM4312; assembly: GCF_002294875.1. Taxonomy (NCBI): domain Bacteria; kingdom Pseudomonadati; phylum Pseudomonadota; class Alphaproteobacteria; order Hyphomicrobiales; family Phyllobacteriaceae; genus Mesorhizobium; species Mesorhizobium sp. WSM4312. The sequence continues at coordinate 27,936 of NZ_NSFU01000026.1, forward strand.
GTCGGCCGCATCGACGACACCGGCTCGGACGGCATGGAGCTGATCCAGGAGATCCGCCAGATCTACGACAATTACGATTTCCAGACCGAGATCCTGACCGCTTCGGTGCGCACGGTGAACCACGTCAAGCAAGCGGCCCTGATCGGCGCCGACGTCATCACCGCGCCGCCGGCGACGCTGAAGGCGCTGGTCAACCATCCGCTGACCGACAAGGGTCTCGCCGCCTTCCTCGCAGACTGGGCCAAGACCGGCCAGAAGATCGGCTGAGATCGCACTGCTTCAATGAGAAAAGGCCGGGCGACCGGCCTTTTTTATTATGTGTCGGGAGAAGCCAGACCGCCGCAAGGGCCGCCGATCATTCCGTGCCGTCCTCGTCGGGCGCGGCTGCCGGCGGGCGCCGGCCCATGATGATTTCGCGCTTGCCGACATGGTTGGGCGCGCCGACCAGGCCTTCCTTCTCCATGCGCTCGACCAGGGATGCGGCCCGGTTGTAGCCTATGCCGAGACGGCGCTGGATGTAGGACGTCGAACACTTCTTGTCGCGCACCACCACCTTGACCGCCTCGTCATAGCTGGAATCGCCGTCCTCGGCGGCGACCGATCCCTTGTCGAAGACCGCGCCCTGGTCGTCCTCGACTTCTTCCTCGTCCTCGTCGGCGGTCACCGTCTCCAGATATTCCGGGCGGCCCTGCGCCTTCAGATGCGCCACGACATGTTCGACCTCGGCGTCGGAGACGAAGGGGCCATGCACGCGCGAAATGCGCCCGCCACCCATCATGTGCAGCATGTCGCCCTGGCCGAGCAGCTGTTCGGCGCCCTGCTCGCCCAGGATGGTGCGGCTGTCGATCTTGGAGGTGACCTGGAAGGAGATGCGGGTCGGGAAGTTGGCCTTGATCGTGCCGGTGATGACGTCGACCGAGGGGCGTTGCGTTGCCATGATCAGATGGATGCCGGCCGCGCGTGCCATCTGCGCCAGGCGCTGGATGGCGCCTTCGATCTCCTTGCCGGCGACCATCATCAGGTCGGCCATCTCGTCAACGATGACGACGATGTAGGGCATCGGCGCAAGATCGATTTCCTGCTGCTCGAACAGCGGCTCGCCGGTGCCCTTTTCGAAGCCGGTCTGCACGGTCATGACGACCGCCTCGCCCTTGTCGCGGGCCTGGGCGGCGCGCTCATTGTAGCCGTCGATGTTGCGCACGCCGAGCCGCGCCATCTTGCGATAGCGGTCCTCCATCTCGCGCACCGCCCATTTGAGCGCGGTGACGGCCTTCTTGGGATCGGTGACGACGGGCGTCAGAAGATGCGGGATGCCGTCATAGACCGAGAGTTCCAGCATCTTCGGATCGACCATGATCAGCCGGCATTCTTCCGGCTTCAGCCGGTAGAGCAGCGACAGGATCATGGTGTTGATGGCGACCGACTTGCCGGAGCCGGTGGTGCCGGCGACCAGCAGATGCGGCATCTTCGCCAGTTCGGCGATGACGGGCTCGCCGCCGATCGTCTTGCCGAGGCAAAGCGCCAGCTTGCAGCTGGTCTTGCGGAAGCCCTGCGATTCGATCAGTTCGCGGAAATAGACGGTCTCGCGCGTCTCGTTCGGCAGCTCGATGCCGATGACGTTGCGGCCGGGCACGACGGCGACGCGCGCCGAAATCGCCGACATGGAGCGGGCGATATCATCGGCAAGACCGATGACGCGAGACGATTTGACGCCCGGCGCCGGCTCGAACTCATAGAGGGTGACGACCGGACCCGGGCGAACGTGGATGATCTCGCCGCGCACGCCGAAATCCTCGAGCACGCTCTCCAGGAGATCGGCATTCTGCTCGAGCCGCTCCTGCGACATATAGAAGCCCTGCCCTTCCGGCGGCTGCTGCAGCAGCTCTTCCGAGGGAAGTTCGTACGCCTCGCCCGTCGTGGCTGGCACGATCTTGCCGGCCAAAGGCAGCGGCGAAGAGGCGCGCCCGGCCGGAACCTGCACGGTGTCCTCGGCGCCTTGCGCCGGAGCGGCATTGCCCGCGACGGCGGGCACTGCGACCCGCGCCTGGGTTCGCTTCGGCACACCACCCGCCGCCGGCTGAACCACCGCTTCGTTGGAGTTGGCCGGACGGACATCCGACGAGGCGGACGAGGCCTGCTGGCCTGGAAGGCAGTCGATGACACGGAACAACGCGGTCGGGTCGGCCGTCGGCGCGGCGCGAACATCGACCTGTCCGGCGGCGACCGGCGCGGCGGCGCGCTGAACCGGGACGGCTCGCGACGCGGGCGACGAACCTTCGATCATGTAAGGCGCCATGAGCTCGAAGAAGACGTGATCCGACAGGTAGGGCCAGCGGACGGTTTCACGGCCTGTTGTCTTGACCGGCGCCGCCATTTCCTGGGCAGACGCCGCCGGTGCGGATGCACGTACCGGCGCAGCGGTCCCCGGACCGGCCGTCACGAGGGTCCGCGCCTTTTCGCTGGCATGCCTTGGCGGAACGGATGCCGAGGCCGGTGATCTTTCATGCATCACAGCTTTGTTGCCGGCGGGCGGCCGGGCGGTTTCCAAAGCGGCGTTCCGGCTTTTCATCGCCGCCGACAATGACGGGGACGGGACCACGGACGACGGCGCAGCCGCGGCAGGCTGTGCGACGGCTTGCCGCGCCGGCGGCGCCGGCGATTCGCCTTGCTCGGAGGTGATCTGGCGCGGATGGCGTGCGCTGGCTTCGTAGTCCGGCGTGCGGGTAAACCGCACATTGGGCGCCAGGAAGAAATACTCCTGCCAGGCGGGACTTTCATTGCCGCCGAGATCGACAGGTGGCGGGAAATTGCCGCCCGCGGTCGCGCCGGGCGGCTGGCTGTCCACCTTGCCGCTCACGCCGTTGAAACGCTTTCCCTCGGGGTCATCGGGCGAAGCTGGCTTCAATGAATTGACCCGAGGAAAACGCTTGGATTCCATTCTCAAGACTCACTCTGAAATGTCCGCTGAGCAATAGGGAGCGAGTGGTTAACAGTTGCTTCCCGCCAGCGCTTTTGGAGCGGTCGAAACGTATCTTTCGCGGCGATGTGAGGTGATCGGAATTCGAGCGGCTGATCCTCGTTCAACGGTCGCCCGCGCATCCCAATGCATCGGGCCAAAGGCGAGTTGAAAATATGCCGCCCGGCCGCTGCGAGGCGACCGGACACCAGGATCGAGATGGTGTTTCCGTGAAAAGAAGGTGGCGCTAGCTGGCCGCCTTGCCGTGCCTGACCAGATCCTGGGCGATGGACAGCTGCAGCGCCTCGGCCAGTTCGCGCGCGGCGCGGTTCTCGGCGTCGATCTGCGCCCTGTACGAGGCAAATTCCTGGCGCGGCCTGTCGAAGGACGAGGTAATCGAGCGCTTGCCGACGGTGACGACGGCGCCAGTTTTCGCATCGGTCAGCGTATAGTTGGCGGTCAGCGTCACCGCGCCGGCGGTCGGCTCGTCCTCATCGGTGCCGACCTGCACGAGGGCCGAGGATTCAACAGCTTCGGCCACGCTGAGATTAAGCGAATAAAGCGGCGACGCCGGTTCTCCGGCGCCCCGCCCGAAGCCGAAGATCAGATTGTTACGCACCTGCTGGGCATAACGCGTCCTGACCGGCTTGATGGCGATCGACGCCAGCTCGGCATTGGCGGTCGAGCCCGTCGACAATGGCGCGTTGGAATAGAGCGGCCGTACCGTGCAGGCCGAAACCAGAGCCAGCGAGCCGACAAGGCCGGCGAGCGCGAAGCGGCGCAGCAGACGGCTCAGCTCTGTCTTTTCCCGATCAGGCAACGACATTGACGATCCTCTGCGGTACGATGATCACCTTGCGCGGAGCCTTACCTTCGAGTGCTTTCTGCACGAAGTCGAGAGCCAATACCGCTTTTTCGACCGCACCTTGGTCCGCGTCGCGGGCAATTGTCAAATCCCCCCGCTTCTTGCCGTTGACCTGCACCGGATAGGTCACTTCGTTGTCGACGACCAGCGCCGGATCGAAGACCGGCCATGGCCGTTCGGCGACCAGATCGGTGCCGCCGAGCGTCTCCCAGCACTCTTCTGCCAGATGCGGCATCACTGGCGCGATCAGATGCACCAGGATCTCAACCGCCTGGCGGGAGGCGCTCTGCAGTGCCGGATCGGCCTTGCCTTCCGCCACCTGGTTGAGCGGCGTGGTCAGCACATTGGCCAGTTCATAGATGCGGGCGATGGCGCGGTTGAAGCCGAGCTTCTCGATGTCCTCGCCGACCGCCTTCAGGATCTTGTGCGTGGCCTTCGACACCGCTCCCGCCTCGCCGGCGTCGGCCGCCGCGGGCTTGACGCCCGCCAGCGTCTCGGCCGCCGTCGACACCAGCCGCCAGATGCGCTGCATGAAGCGGTGCGCGCCGGCGGCGCCATCGTCGGTCCACTCGACATCGCGCTCGGGCGGCGAATCCGACAGCATGAACCAGCGCGCCGTGTCGGCGCCGTAGCCGTCGGTAATGTCTTCCGGGCTCACCGTGTTCTTCTTCGACTTCGACATCTTCTCCAGCGGGCCGATGGTGACAGCCTCGCCGGTGGCGATGTCGAAGGCGCGGCGTTCGCCGTCGACGCCCTCCAGCCGCACTTCGGTCGGCGCCAGCCAGCGGCCGTTCGAAGCCGATCCGACGCGGTAGGTCTCGTGCACCACCATGCCTTGCGTGAACAGGCCCTTGAACGGCTCGGCCAGATCGACATGGCCGGTCTCGCGCATGGCGCGGGTGAAGAAGCGCGAATAGAGCAGATGCAGGATCGCATGCTCGATGCCGCCGATATACTGGTCCACCGGCAGCCATTCGTTCGCCGCCCTGGGATCGGTCGGCTCATGCGCCCAGGGCGCGGTGAAGCGGGCGAAATACCAGGACGAATCGACGAACGTGTCCATCGTATCGGTCTCGCGCCGCGCGTCCTTGCCGCATTGCGGGCACTTCACATGCCGCCAGGTCGGATGCCGGTCGAGCGGGTTGCCCGGCCGGTCGAAATCGACATCGTCGGGCAGCTTGACCGGCAGGTCGGCCTTCGGCACGGGCACCACGCCGCAATCCTCGCAATGGATCATCGGGATCGGGCAGCCCCAGTAGCGCTGGCGCGAAATGCCCCAGTCGCGCAGGCGGAAATTCACCTTGCGCTCGGCCATCGGCCTGTTGCCGATCGTCTTCTGCTCCAGCAGCTTCGCCACCTCGTCGAAGGCGCGGTCCGGCTTCATGCCGTCGAGGAAGCGTGAATTGATCATCACCCCGTCGTCGACATACGCTTCTTCCGTGATCTGGAACGACTTCGCATCGCCGCCTTCCGGCATCACCACCGGGATCACCGGCAGGCCGTATTTGTTGGCGAAGTCGAGGTCGCGCTGGTCGCCGGACGGACAGCCGAATATGGCGCCGGTGCCGTATTCCATCAGCACGAAATTGGCGACGTAGACGGGCAGCGTCCAGCTGTCGTCGAAGGGATGGACGACGCGGATGCCGGTGTCGAAACCCTTCTTCTCGGCCGTCTCAAGTGCGGCCACCGACGTGCCCATATGGCGGACCTCGTCGATGAACTTCGCCAGCGCCGGATTGGTCTCGGCGGCCTTTTTGGCCAGCGGGTGATCGGCGGCGACGGCCATGAAGGAGGCACCGAAGATGGTGTCGGGCCGCGTCGTGTAGACTTCCAGCTCATGCTCGCCGGCAACGTCAGAGGCCAAAGGCCAGCGGATCAGCAGGCCTTCCGAACGGCCGATCCAGTTCTGCTGCATCAGCTTCACTTTTTCCGGCCATTCGTCGAGGCCGTCGAGCGAATCCAGCAGGTCCTGCGCAAAGTCGGTGATCTTGAAGAACCACTGCGTCAGTTCGCGCTGTTCGACCAGCGCTCCGGAGCGCCAGCCGCGCCCGTCGATGACCTGCTCGTTGGCGAGCACCGTCATATCCTCCGGGTCCCAGTTGACCTTGGAGGATTTGCGCGTCACCAGCCCCTTCTCGACGAAATCGAGGAACAGCATCTGCTGGCGGTGGTAGTAGTCGACGTCGCAGGTCGCGAATTCGCGCGCCCAGTCCAGCGACAGGCCCATGACCTTGAGCTGCTCGCGCATGGTGGCGATGTTCTGGTAGGTCCATTCCTTGGGGTGGACCTTGTTCTGCATCGCTGCGTTTTCGGCCGGCATGCCGAAGGCGTCCCAGCCCATCGGATGCAGCACGTTGAACCCCTTGGCCCGCTTGTAGCGCGCCACCACGTCGCCCATCGTGTAATTGCGGGTGTGACCGATATGGATGCGCCCCGACGGATAGGGGAACATCTCCAGCACATAGTATTTCGGCTTCGGGTCGTCATTGCGCGCTTCGAACAGCTTCTTTTCGGCCCAGGCCTTCTGCCATTTGGGTTCTGACGCGCGCGGATTGTATCGTTCGGTTGCCATGGGACGTTTTTCACTTAAAAGCAGGCGCGAACCGCGGGCGACTGGCTCCGCGGTTCAGGGAATGTGGTCCGGGTGTTCACCATGGTTTGGCAAACCCGTCAACCATATGGGCATCGCGGCGGCTAAAAACGCGGGTCAAAACAGCGGGATTTGCACATGGGTGACACCGTTCAGCAGTTTTTCGCGGTCAAGGCGAAGATCGCCGCCGCCGAGCAGGAGGCCCGCCGCGAGGCCGGCGCGGTGACGCTGGTGGCCGTCTCCAAGACCTTTGACGCCGCCGACATCCGGCCGGTGATCGAGGCCGGCCAACGGGTCTTCGGCGAGAACCGCGTGCAGGAAGCGCAAGCCAAATGGCCCGATCTGAAGCAGGCTTTTCCTGACATCGAGTTGCATCTCATCGGTCCGCTGCAATCGAACAAGGCCAAGGAAGCGGTGGCGCTGTTCGACGTCATCGAAACGATCGACCGCGAGAAAATCGCCGCCGAACTCGCCAAGGAAATCGCCAGGCAAGGCCGCGCACCGAAGCTCTATGTCCAGGTCAACACCGGCTCCGAGCCGCAGAAGGCCGGCATCGAGCCGCGCGCGGCGATCGCCTTCGTCGCCCGCTGCCGCGATGTCCACGGCCTCGCCATAGAAGGGCTTATGTGCATCCCCCCGGCCGACGAAAATCCCGGTCCGCATTTCGCCCTGCTGGAAAAGCTTGCCCGCGAGGCCGGCGTCGCCAAACTGTCGATGGGCATGTCCGGTGACTACGAGACGGCCATCGCCTTCGGCGCCACCAGCGTCAGGGTCGGCTCGGCGATCTTCGGCAGCCGCTGATACGCACGCCTTTGGGCCAGTTCGGCAAGCCGGCTGCGCCACCACTTGAAACGAAACGTACCGTTCCTATTTGTTTTGTGTCATCACACATTTCTCCTGGAGCTTCGCCATGCGTTACAACCAGCTTGGAAATACGGGGATGTTCGTCTCCGAACTGTGCCTCGGCACCATGACCTTCGGCGCCGCCGGCCAGAATGCCCAATGGGGGCTGATCGCCAGCCTCGACCAGAAGGGCGTCAACGAGATCGTCGGCCGCTCGATCGCCGCCGGCGTCAATTTCTTCGACACGGCCGACGTCTACTCCTTCGGCGAGTCCGAGCGCCTGCTCGGCCAGTCGCTCAGGGACCTCGGCGTCAAACGGTCGGACGTCGTCATCGCCACCAAGGTGCATGGCGCCATGGGCCAGGGTCCGAACGAGCGCGGCTCCTCGCGCGGCCACATCATGGATTCGGTCGATGCCAGCCTCGAACGGCTGCAGCTCGACCATATCGATCTCTATCAGCTGCACGGCACCGACGCGGTGACGCCGATCGACGAGACGCTACGGGCGCTGGACGACCTCGTTGCCAGCGGCAAGGTCCGCTATGTCGGCGTTTCCAACTGGGCGGCATGGCGCATCGCCAAGGCGCTCGGCATCGCCGACCGCAAGGACTTCGCCCGCTTCGAGACCATCCAGTCCTACTATTCGATCGCCGGCCGCGACCTTGAGCGCGAGATCGTGCCGCTCATCAGCGAAGAAAAACTCGGCCTGATGGTGTGGTCGCCGATGGCGGGCGGCCTGCTTTCCGGCAAGTACGGTCCTGGCGCGCCCGGCAATGGCGAGGGCCGCCGTGCGTCCTTCAACTTCCCGCCGGTCAACGAGGACCGCGCCTGGGCGGCCGTCGCCGTCATGCGCGAGATCGCCAAGAAGCATGACGTCAGCGTTGCCACGGTGGCGCTCGGCTATGTCCTGGCCAAGCCCTTCGTGATGAGCGTCATCATCGGCGCCAGCCGCATGGACCAGCTCGAACAGAACCTCGCCGCGGCTGAAGTGAAGCTCGACGCGGACGATCTCGCCAGGCTCGACGAGGTCAGCGCGCTGCCATCCGAATATCCCGGCTGGATGCTGGAGCGCCAGGCGGCTGGCCGTCGCCCGGCGCCGTTCGTGCCGAAAGCATAGTAGCTGCCAGCGCAGTTATCTCGGGAGCCCGGCGGCTCCCGAGTGTCCTGTCAGGCCAGCCGCACACTCTCTCCCAGAAAATCGAGAAAGGCCCGCACCCGCGCCGGCAGATGCCGGCCCTGGCCGACATAGACGGCGTGGGTCGCCTCCTCGTCGCCCGGATTGAAATCCTCCAGCAGCGCCACTAGCCGCCCGGCAGCGATATCGGCCGCGACATGCCAGCGCGCCAGCCGGGAGATGCCCGCTCCGGCCAGCGTCATCAGCCGCATCGCCTCGCCGTCGCTGACCAGCGTGTTGCCGGTGATCGGGACCATGACCGCGTTGCCGGCAGCGTCGACAAACGGCCAGCCATCAATGTGCCTGACGAAGCCGAAGCCCATGCGATTATGCCCATCGAGATCGGCCGGCGTCAGCGGCTTGCCATGCGCTTCGAGATAGGACGGGGCCGCTACCACCACCACCGGGCTTTGCCCGAGCTTGCGTGCCACCAGCCGCGATTCGCCGAGCGGCCCGGCGCGGATGGCGACATCGGCGCGTTCGGCCATCAGGTCGATGACGCTGTCGGTCAGCACCAGATCGACCGAAATTTCGGGATAGCGTTCGAGGAAGCGCGGCAACAGCGGGATCAGCCGGTGCACGCCGAAGGGCACGTAGGTGTTGACGCGCAGCCGCCCGCGCGGTGCGGCACCCGCCGCCGCCTCGCGCTCGGCCGCGGCCATGTCGGCCAGGATACGCAATCCGCTGTCGTAGAACGCCGTTCCCTCCGGCGTCAGCTGCAGCTTGCGTGTCGAGCGGCTGACCAGCCGCGCGCCGAGCCGGGCTTCCAGACGCGCGATCAGCTTGCTGACGGCTGATGGCGTCATGCGCAACATGCGCGCAGCCGCCGAGAAGCTACCCGCCTCGACCACGCGCACAAACACTTCGACCTCGCCGGAGCGGTTGATGTCGGGTCTGGCCATTTGTGAATCTATTTCACAGAAAATGTGCCCATCGCAAGTCTGGTTCACAGTGCATGGCGACACGATCTTTTGGCTCGGAGCGCGGTTTGGACAAGGCGCTCGTCGCCAAAGTGGGAACTGCCATGCCTCTTGCTCTCTACGTCCTCGCCGCCGGTGCCTTTGGCATTGGCGTCACCGAATTCGTCATCATGGGTCTGCTCATCGACGTCAGCAAGGACCTCGGCGTCTCGATCTCGGCCGCCGGCCAGCTCATTTCGGGCTATGCGCTGGGTGTCGTCATCGGCGCGCCGCTGCTCACCATCGCCACCGGCAACTGGCCGCGCAAGACCGTGCTGCTGGCGCTGATGGCGATCTTCACGCTGGGCAATCTCGCCTGTGCGCTGGCGCCCGATTATTGGACCCTGATGGGCGCGCGGATCATCACCGCCTTTGCCCATGGCACGTTCTTCGGCGTCGGTTCTGTCGTCGCCACCGGCCTGGTCGCGCCCAACAAGAAGGCGTCGGCGATCGCGCTGATGTTCACCGGGCTCACCATCGCCAATATCCTCGGCGTGCCCTTCGGCACCTGGCTCGGCCAGGCCTTCGGCTGGCGCGCGACCTTCTGGGCGGTGACCTTGGTCGGCCTGGCGGCGTTCGCCGTCATCCTGGCCCTGGTGCCACGCAGCGAGGTCGCGCCCGAGAGGAGCGACCTGCGCGCCGACCTTGCCGTGCTGCGCCGCACGCCGGTCCTGCTCGGCCTCGCCACCACCGTGCTCGGCTATGCCGGCGTCTTTGCCGTCTTCACCTACATCGCTCCGCTGTTGACCGAGATCAGCGGCTTCAAGGAAGCCGCCGTGTCGCCGATCCTGCTCGTCTTCGGCGGCGGCCTCATCGCCGGCAACCTCGCCGGCGGCAAGGTCGCCGACCGCTGGCTGGTGCCGGCGGTGCTGGGCAGCCTCGTGGTGCTCGCCGTAGTGCTGGCGACCATGAGCTTCGCCATCCACAGCCAGGTCATGGCCGTCATCTATGTCGGCCTGCTCGGCGCCGCCGCCTTCGGCACCGTGGCGCCGCTGCAGATGTGGGTGCTGGACAAGGCGCAAGGCGCCGGCCAGAGCCTTGCCTCCTCCTTCAACATCGCCGCCTTCAATCTCGGCAATGCCGCTGGCGCCTGGCTCGGCGGCGCGGTCATCGCCGATGGCCTTGGGCTGGGTTCGCTCACCTGGGTGGCCGCCTTGCTGCCGGTCGCGGCACTCGCCGTGGCCGGACTGACCCTGCGCCTCGATCGCGCCAACGCGCTCGGCGCGCCCGTCTCCGTCCGGCCCTGACGCTCGTCGACAGACGGGATTTTTTCGACACCCCTTTCCAAACCACCAGGAGTAAGAAAATGGACTATCGACGTCTCGGCGCATCGGGCCTGAAAGTGCCCGCACTCTCATTTGGCGCGGGAACCTTTGGCGGCTCCGGTCCGCTGTTCGGCGCCTGGGGCAACAGCGACGCCAGGGAAGCGCGGCGGCTGGTCGACATCTGCCTGGAATCCGGCGTCAATCTGTTCGACACCGCCGACGTCTATTCGAACGGCGCCTCGGAAGAGGTGCTCGGCGAAGCCATCAAGGGCCGGCGCGATGCCGTGCTGATCTCGACCAAGACGTCCTTGCCGATGGGTGATGGGCCGGCCGACTACGGCTCTTCCCGTTCACGACTGATCAAATCCGTGGACGCCGCGCTGAAGCGCCTCGGCACCGACTATATCGACCTGTTGCAACTGCACGCCTTCGATGCCGGCACGCCGATCGAGGAAGTGCTGTCGACCCTGGACGAGCTCGTGCGCGCCGGCAAGCTGCGCTATGTCGGCGTCTCCAACTTCTCCGGCTGGCAGGTGATGAAGTCGCTGGCGGAGGCCGACAAGCACGGTTATCCGCGTTACGTCGCGCACCAGGTCTACTATTCGCTGGTCGGCCGCGACTATGAGTGGGAACTGATGGCGCTCGGCCTCGACCAGGGCGTCGGCGCGCTGGTGTGGAGCCCGCTCGGATGGGGGCGGCTGACCGGCAAGATCCGCCGCGGCCAGCCGCTGCCGGAAAAGAGCCGGCTGCATGACACCGCAAGCTTCGGCCCGCCGGTCGAGGACGAACATCTCTACCGGGTGATGGACGCGCTGGACGCGGTGGCGCGGGAAACCGGGAGGACCGTGCCGCAGATCGCCATCAACTGGCTGTTGCAGCGCCCGACCGTTTCCTCCGTCATCATCGGCGCCCGCAACGAGGAACAATTGCGCCAGAACCTCGGCGCCGTCGGCTGGGCCTTGACGCCCGAACAGGTGAAGAAACTCGACGCGGCAAGCGAAGTGACAGCGCCCTATCCGTATTTCCCCTATCGCCGCCAGGAAGGTTTTGCCCGGCTCAACCCGCCGGCGGTGTGAAAAGGGACTACAGGGAACTGACAACAAGAGACTATTCGCCCACCACTAGGCTAACGTCCGCAGTCGACCTATTGCGGACGTTAGGATCACTGCTCATAGTCGCGCAATGATGACCCTACCGCCTGCTGTTTTGCCGATCTTTGCCGCAGCCGGGTGGTTTCCTGGGCGCAAAGTTCCCGTGTCTCCAACAGTCCCGGCTGGTCATCCGGTAGCTGCCATTCTCAGCGAGTTCGATGGCCTTAAGGTCGGTGAGACCGGTTCTGGGATCGAGTGCGCCCGAAGCGATATCAGCTTTTGGTGGTCTCCAGACGAAGGCTACGAAGAAATTTTCGAGATTGAAGCCCTGCTTCAGACCAAGCTGGCCTGCTTTGCAGCGGCTCACAATTATCACGTAAGCCTGTATGTCGATGGAGGAGGCCGGGTGTTTGTCGTGTCTCCGAGTATGCCTGGCATAGGTTTTATGGGCAGTACCTTTGGTGAAGCAATGGAGCGCACCCTGCTAGGTCTGAGGGCGTCACCCCTTCTTCTGCCATCGCATGACAAAGTGTCATGGTATGGCGAGGTACTTCTACGTGGAAACCCTCGGATCCTGAGCATCGAAGAGTTGATGACGGGATAGGGGCGACCTGGTCGGCCCTATCCATCCCATCTCGGCCATCGATGGCAGACGGTTCATCGAGCTTTGTGTTAATGCAGCACGAACTCGCCATCCACCTTGCGCCATTCGTTCGGCGCGATCAGCTTCTGGTGCGTGTAGACGACCGAGTGCAGCGGCCCGTCGAGCTTGGCCTTCCAGAATTCGATGAATTTGATCAGCACCGGAAACGTCGGAGCGATGTCGTAGTCCTGCCAGATGAAGCTCTGCAGCAGGTGGGGATGGTCGGGGAAATGATAGAGAATCTTGGCCGTGGTCAGGCCATAGCCTTTGAGCATCAGGTCTATTTCGGCATGGTCGCGCATTGCTGCCCCCTTGGCGGTCCCTTGGTTGAGTCTCCTTTCCTCCCAACGTCAGATTGTGCGCGCCGTTGCTTAACTGTCTATTGATTTTTCCTGATCGAAACAGGCTTTTCGACGCGAAAACATACAGTTAGCAGCGAGCTAAGCTGAGTGCTGACAACGTCCGCCAATGCCCCTGCGGCATCCCGCCACGCAAATCCAACGTCTAATATTGCCGTAACGCCGGAACTGGTAATAATGCCGCCGAATTCGCGGCCGCTTCGCCGCGATCCAGCCGGCGGTTCAAGCCGGCGGATTGGTTTGGGAGGAAAGTCAGGAATGTCCGAGGTTCATGTCCATCGCGTCCAGCCGGCGTGGAAGAAGAACGCGCTGATCGACAACGACACCTACCTGAAATGGTATGCCGACAGCATCAAGAACCCGGACAAGTTCTGGGGCAAGCACGGCAAGCGCATCGACTGGTTCAAGCCGTTCAGCAAGGTCAAGAACACCTCCTTCGACGGCAAGGTCGCGATCAAATGGTTCGAGGACGGGCTGACCAATGTCTCGTACAATTGCATCGACCGCCATCTGAAGAAGCGTGGCAACCAGACCGCCATCATCTGGGAAGGCGACAACCCCTACGACGACAAGAAAATTACCTACAACGAGCTCTACGAGCACGTTTGCCGGCTCGCCAATGTGATGAAGAAGCACGGCGTCAAGAAGGGCGACCGCGTCACCATCTACATGCCGATGATCCCGGAAGCCGCCTATGCGATGCTGGCCTGCACGCGTATAGGCGCCATCCATTCGATCGTCTTCGGCGGCTTCTCGCCCGATGCGCTGGCCGGCCGCATCGTCGACTGCGAATCGACCTTCGTCATCACATCAGATGAGGGCCTGCGCGGCGGCAAGTCGATTCCGCTGAAGGAGAACACCGACAAGGCGATCGACATCGCCGCCAAGAACTTCGTCATGGTGAAGAACGTCCTCGTCGTGCGCCGCACCGGCGGCAAGATCGGCTGGGCGCCGGGCCGCGACCTCTGGTATCACGACGAGGTCGCGACGGTGAAGGCCGAGTGCAAGCCCGAGAAGATGAAAGCGGAAGACCCGCTGTTCATCCTTTACACCTCAGGCTCGACCGGCAAGCCGAAGGGCGTGCTGCACACCACCGCCGGCTATCTCGTCTATGCCTCGATGACGCACCAATATGTCTTCGACTACCATGACGGCGACATCTACTGGTGCACCGCCGATGTCGGCTGGGTCACCGGCCACAGCTACATCGTCTATGGCCCGCTCGCCAACGGCGCCACCACGCTGATGTTCGAGGGCGTGCCGAACTACCCCTCGCAGGCGCGCTTCTGGGAAGTCATCGACAAGCACAAGGTCAACATCTTCTACACCGCCCCGACCGCGCTGCGCGCGCTGATGGGCGCCGGCAACGATCCGGTCAAGAAGACCTCGCGCAAATCGCTGCGCGTGCTCGGTTCGGTCGGCGAGCCGATCAACCCGGAAGCCTGGGAGTGGTATTTCAACGTCGTCGGCAACGGCAAGGTGCCGATCGTCGACACCTGGTGGCAGACCGAGACCGGCGGCATCCTGATCACGCCGCTGCCGGGCGCCACCGACCTCAAGCCCGGCTCGGCGACGCGGCCCTTCTTCGGCGTCAAGCCGCAGCTGGTCGACGGCGAAGGCAAGGTGCTGGAAGGGGCGGCCGACGGCAATCTCTGCATCACCGATTCCTGGCCGGGCCAGATGCGCACCGTCTATGGCGATCACGACCGTTTCGTGCAGACCTATTTTTCCACCTACAAGGGGAAGTATTTCACTGGTGACGGCTGCAGGCGCGACGCCGACGGCTACTACTGGATCACCGGCCGTGTCGACGACGTCATCAACGTCTCCGGCCACCGCATGGGTACGGCGGAAGTCGAATCGGCGCTGGTCAGCCATGACACGGTGTCCGAGGCCGCCGTCGTCGGCTATCCGCACGACATCAAGGGCCAGGGCATCTACAGCTACGTCACCTTGATGAAGGGGGTGGGGCCGACCGAGGAACTGCGCAAGGAGCTCATCGCCCACGTCCGCAAGGAGATCGGCGCCATCGCTTCGCCCGACAAGATCCAGTTCGCTCCCGGCCTGCCCAAGACACGCTCGGGCAAGATCATGCGCCGCATCCTGCGCAAGATAGCCGAGGACGATTTCGCCACCCTGGGCGACACCTCGACACTCGCCGATCCGGCCGTCGTTGACGATCTCATCGCCAACCGGCAGAACAAGAAAGGCTGAAAACGACTGGTCGAAGGTCGCGGGAAGCCCGGCCAACGAGAGACCAGCGGAATGAATGATATCGGCACTGTCGCGCAGCTCTGGCGCTATCCGGCGAGTTCACTCGCCGGCGAGCGCCAGGACGCCATCCTTGTCGGACCGGCGGGCATGGCGGGCGACCGCATGTTCGGCCTCGTCGATGTCTCGGACAACGAGATCGCGAGGCCCGACCGCGAGGCGAAATGGCACAAGGTGCCGCGCATTCGCACCCGGCTGGCCAATGATCGCGACCTGGAGATCGCCGTCCCTGGCGGCGACTGGGTGAGCGCACCCGGCGCCGAATGCGACCGTGCCATATCGGCCTATCTCGGCTTCGCCGCCTCGATCCGGCCCTTCGGCCGGGAGAATGCGCCGCCGGCCTATGCCGGTCCGGTCACCGCCGCCCGCTACAGCAAGGCGCCTATCCACCTTTTGACCACGGCGTCGTTGGCGCGCCTGAAGGCGCTGCATCCGGATGGCGCCGCCGATCCGCGCCGCTTCCGCCCCAACGTCGTCGTCGACATGGCGGCGGTGGAAGGCTCGTTCCCCGAAACGGAATGGATCGGCCGCAAGCTCGCGATCGGCGATCTGCTGGTGACCATTTCGGAGCCTTGCCGCCGCTGCGGCTTCACCATCATCGCCCAGGACGGCTTCGACCACGATCCCGGCATCCTGCGCAATCTGGTCCGCCACAACGCGCACAATCTCGGCGTCTACTGCACAGTGGATCGGCCGGCCGGTATCAAGGTCGGCGACGCGATGCGTTTTCTGTAGCTACCGATAAAGGTCGGCCCGTGTCGGCGGCAGGCCGCTTGGCCCCCGCGCGCGCTTGGTGACGACTGTCTGGAAAATCTGCGCCGAGCCGCGATCGAAGGTGATCGAACAGCCGGTGAGATAAAGCAGCCAGAGCCGTGCCTTGGGCTCGCCAACCTCAGCGATCGCCTCATCGAAGCGGGCCTGCAGGCGCTCGGCCCACAGCCTGCAGGTGCGGGCATAATGCTCGCGCAAATTCTCGACGTCGGCGACGAGGAAACCGTGCGCCTCGAGATTCCCGAGCGTCATGCCGATGGTGTCGAGCTCGCCGCCCGGGAAGATGTATTTGATCAGCGCCCTGTATTCCGGTCCTTTGCGCAGGGTCTTCTTCGGGTCGCCCTTGCTGCGCCGCGTGATGGCGTGGTGCAGGTAGATGCCGCCGGGCTTCAGCAGACGGTGGACGGTCGAGAAATAGGCCGCATGGTTGGCGAGGCCCAGATGCTCGAACATGCCGATCGACGATATCTTGTCGAACGTGCCGGAAAGCTCGGCGTAGGATTTTATCTCGATGGTGATGCGGTCCTCGAGCCCCTCGGCGCGGATGCGTTCGCGCGCCAGCTTCGTCTGCGCTTCCGACAGCGACACGCCACGGCCGACGACGCCGTAATGCTTCGCCGCGTGGATCAGCATCGCCCCCCAGCCGCAGCCGATGTCGAGCAGGCTTTCGCCCGGCTTCAGCCGGAGCTTGCGGCAGATGTGGTCGAGCTTGTCGATCTGCGCCTGGTCTATGCCGTTGGCGAAATCCCTGAAATAGCCGCAGCTGTAGACCATTCGTTCGTCGAGGAAGAGCCGGTAGAAAGCATTCGAAATGTCGTAGTGATGCTGGATCGCCTCCTTGCTCGAACCGCTGACATAAGGATTGTGTCCCGATAGATCGGTGCGTGCCGTCATCTGCTTTCGCGAAAGCAGCACGGCCGGGAGGTCGCGCAGAATCGCCAGCTTCGGCAGCGATCTGAGCTTTGTCTTCAACTTACCTTGCGAAGGCAGGGCGTAGAAATCGAACAGCGATCCCTCTTCGATATCGACGGTTTTGGAAATCCACATCTCGACCAGCGTCGAGAAAGTCGGCCGACGGGCTAGTTGCCAGACGATGTCCTGGTCGTTGATGGCAAGCACAGGACCGCCGGCGGGGCCGATCCGTTCCCCGGTCCATAGCCTGACGGCAAAGCCCGGCTGCAGCGCCCCGATCACGGTTCGTACGATGCGCGCGGCTCTCTCGGTGGCGTCCATGGTCCCTCCCGTGACCGATAACGCCATGTTGTCCGTTTTGGCCGGGGATCGCAAGCCGAAGCACGCGGACCCGACTGCGCGGCATTCTCCGGCGGGACGCCTTTTTCAGCCCGGCATCTTGTCATTTGCTGCAACGCACCCCATCATGAGGATGTGTTCAACAAATCGAAAGGAGGTGATCCGATGTCGAGTGATTTCGTTTTCCAGAACGTGGCCTCAGCGGATTGCACTTTCGGGAAGCAGTCTTCCCGTTAAGGCGCGAGATGCGCGGCAGGTAGCCCGAAGGGGTTGCCGCCACAGGCCGCGCCATGGACGGAAACACGGAAGGCCGCCGGCTTCGAAAGAAGCGGCGGCCTTTTCCGTTGGGCCAATGTCGCCGGAGGCCACGGCGGTTCACTTGGCGATCGTCAGCCGCTCGATGTTCTGCACGATGGCATTGAACGCTTCGTTCAGTTCGGGACCCGTAGCCGCCTCGTAATAATGTTTCAGGGTGGACGTGTCCGCTGTCGAGCAGCCCTGGAGCACGCTCTTTGCCTGATCCCGCTCGGTCGATGTCATCGACGGATCGTCGAGATCGAAACCTATGGTGAAGATCTCGATGCCGTCGCGCTTCATGTTGTCGCAAATGCTTTCGGCATTGCTTCGCGACATCTGACCGGCATTCTGCGATCTGGGTGCGCTTCGCCCGCCGGCGAACGCCGTGTTGAACTGGCCGTCCGTCATCAGGATCGCGACCTTGCCGACCTTTCTGTTGTCGAAATTGGCGGGACCGGTGCCCAGCCGGGCGTTGACAATGGTCGAGCGCCAGGACGGCGAGAGCATGTAATAGCCCCATTGCACGGCGATGCCGCCGGCGGTCACGCCCGCCGCCTTGAAATCAGCAATCGTGTCGAGCAATTTCTGTTTGTCGGCTGTCAGCGGAATGAGCTCCGGCGTCGGGCAGGTACCCATGCGATCATCGCGGTTGACCTTGGCGAGATACTCCTGGTTCTGGTTGTTCCTGCGCAACTCGGACGGCCCGTCGGACGAGTAATCGGCATAGCCATCCTTGTCCTTGCGCTCGGTGGCGCATTTGTCGGGCCGCAGGGTCACGGATGAGCCAACCGGGATCGGTGCACCCGCTGATGGCACTGGTGGTGGCAGATTCGAGCCCCCTGCCTGCTCGACGAAAACGCTGTCGGCGAGGCCGCCCGTATTCACCGCTTCGGCATAGGGAACAATGGCCACGCGCACGCGCGGATTGTTCGGGTCGATGTTGTTGTCCAGCAGATTTTCTACGGCGGTTGAAGCGGCGGCCTGCAGGTCGCCGATCTTGTCGGTCTTTGCCCACCAGTTGGCGGCCATCGATCCTGTCACATCGAGCATCATCGCCACTTCGATGGTCTTGTCCGAATAAAGCGATGTCGTCGACGCGGTGACGCGTTTCGTATTGCCCATGCCGAAAACTGGGAAGAACAGGGCGACATCGACATGGGCGTCCGCCTGCACCGTGTTGGCGGTCCTGTCGACGATAAGCTTGTCGAGCACTATTTGGTCGGGCTGCAGAATGCCCGCCGTGCTGTTGGCCACGAGAAAGTTCTGCACCGCCTTGTTGGCGTCGGCCTCCTTGATGACCCCGGTCGTCAGGTCGCGGGCCGTCGATGTCACCGCGGCGTCGATCACCCCTTGCAGGCTCGATTTGGCGTTGTAGAGCTGCGAGATGTCGACCGAGAAGCCTGCGGCCAGCGCCAGGACCGAGGCAGCAAAGCTGAACAGGATCGCGAAATTTCCACCGCTGTGTCTGGCGAACCCGCCGACCGCGTGAACAAGACCCCCGTAATTTCGCATCCAACAGCCTCCGCTTGCCTCGGCCTCGTCGCCGCAATGAGGGCAATGCAGGATTCCAGCCGGAAGCCGCTCGTCAGGCGCCGGAACCGAGCCCCTAACCTTCAACCTTTTGTTTTTGTTTGACTTCGGCTGTGTCGAAGGTGAATGACTGGTAAACAAAAAGTCGCGGCATCAGCCGCGTTTACGGACTGCTTACCATGCTTGAATCGAGGCTATCGCGGACTGCTTCGCACCGTCCTGATGCGGCACATGCCTTCTGTGCCGCAACGGGCCAACTGTACCGAGATAGCCGAGTAAGTTGGGGCGCGAACGGAATCAAAATGTGTTGAGATTCAGGTCAGGCCATTTGCGAGCCGGCATCACCTGAATATCAACATACCTTAGGCCAGCATCTGTGCGCTGGCCGTCCTGTCGATACCGTGATGGGGCGGATTGAACAGATTGCCTTCCTGCTCATAGGTCCACACCTTGAACAGGCTGAGCCGGTGTGGACCAAAACTGTGCAGCAAAGGCACGTCGGTGGCGTCGCGGCCGCGCGCGATGACGACACGACCGGTCCTAGGCCGGTTGTGGCGTGGATCGAACGTGTACCATTTGCCGTCGACGAACACTTCCATCCACGCCGAGAAATCCATCGGCGCCGGATCGATCGGCACGCCGATATCGCCGAGATAGCCGTTCACATAGCGCGCCGGAATGTTCATGCAGCGGCAGAGCGTGATCGCCAGATGGGCGAAGTCGCGGCAGACGCCGACCCGCTCCTCATGCGCCTGCGCCGCCGTGCGGGTCGAACGCGCATAGCCATAGCCGAACGACAGCCGGTTGTGGACATAGTCGACGATCGCCTGCACCCGTGCCCAGCCGGAGGGAAGATGGCCAAACAGCTGCCAGGCGAGACTACTGAGGTGATCGGTCTCGCAATAGCGGCTGCCCAGGAGATAGACGAGCACATCGTCGGGTAATTCGGCCACCGGCACTTCCCGGGCCAGCGTGTTGACCTCGTCCGTCTCGCCACTGTCTTCGATCACTGCGTCATAGAGGATGCGAAAGGCGCCGGCTGGTGCGGTGAAGCGGCGGCAGCCATTGCCATGCAGGTCATGGTAGAGCTTGGTCGGCACCGAAGGGGAGGTCAGCACCCGCGTCTGCCGCTTGATGTCGGCTTGCCTGTCCTTGTGGATCTCGAGCAGCGAAATCACCGGTGTGGCCTCTGCGCACTCAATGGCGATTTCGTAGCCGAGCCGGATCAGCATCACAGGTCCCCTTCGATCGTCATGGAAAGCAATGCCGTTCCAACGTCGCGAGATGGCTGTGGTTCCCTGGACCGCCGCAAAATAGGCCCTCGTGCCTTTCCATGCCCGCGCCTTGACGTTACGGTTGGGCAGCCCTCCCTCGACACGCTCCCCCGACTTCAAGGAAAATCATGTTTGCTGGCAGAAAATTCGCGGCCTTCCTTTTCGACATGGATGGCACGCTCATCAATTCCATCGCCTCGGCGGAGCGGGTGTGGAGCGATTGGGCGCGCCGCCATGGCCTCGACGTCGCCGCCTTCCTGCCGACGATCCACGGCGTGCGGGCGATCGAGACCATCACCAACCTTGCCCTTCCAGGCGTCGACCCGGCGCATGAGGCCGACCTGCTGCTGAAGGCCGAGGCCGCCGATCTCGACGGCATTGTCCCGATCGCCGGCGCCGTGGCGTTTCTCAAGGCGCTGCCGGGCGAAAGCTGGGCGATCGTCACCTCGGCGCCACGCTCCCTGGCGCTTGCGCGCATGGAGGCTGCCGGCATTCCTGTCCCCGCGGTCATCGTTGCGGCTGAAGACGTCTCGCGTGGCAAGCCGGCCCCCGACTGTTTCCGGCTTGGCGCGCAACGGCTCGGCTTCGATGCGCGCGACTGCCTGGTGTTCGAGGATGCTCCGGCCGGCATCGCCGCGGCCGAGGCCGCGCAAGCCGCGGTCATGGTGATCAGCGCAACGCATTCGCACCCACTGCCAACGCTGCATGCCGCGATCCTGGGCTATGACAATGTCGGCATCACCATCGACGAGCGCGGTTGGCTGGCGCTTGAGGCGCAGCGCAACGCCGCTTGAGACCAATCCCTAAAAGTCGCTGGTCAGCCCTTTGACTTCCCAGTCGCCATAGCGGCCGGGTTCCTTGCCACCACGGCCGCCGACTTCCTTCGGCAGCGCGGCTTCCTTGCTGCGATAATCCGTACGCCGCGCCTCGGCCTCGGCCAGCGCCCGCTGTGCGGCGGGCGACAGGTCTCTTGGCGGCGCATCGTCGTTCGGGCCGGCTGGCGTTTTGCTGGTCTGGTCGGTCATGCGATAGTCCCGGCAGATTGAAATGGGGGCAGGTGTTTCCCATCATATAGCCATGAACCCACGACGATCGACCCCCTTTCACCGCTTTCTGGACAGGAGCAGACGATGAACACCCTTCGCACCGCCATGCTTCTGGCCGCGATGACGGCGCTGTTCATGGGCGTCGGCTTCCTGATCGGCGGTTCGGGCGGCATGATGATCGCCCTGCTGATCGCCGCCGGCACCAATCTGTTCAGCTACTGGAACGCCGACAAGATGGTGCTGTCGATGAACCGCGCCGTCGAGGTCGATGAGAAGAACGCGCCGGAATATTACGCCATCGTCCAGGGGCTGGCCAAGCAGGCAGGGCTGCCGATGCCCAGAACCTATCTGATCGACAACCCGCAGCCCAACGCCTTCGCCACCGGCCGCAACCCGCAGAACGCGGCGGTCGCCGCCTCCACCGGCCTGCTGCAGCGGCTGACCCATGAAGAGGTCGCGGCCGTGATGGCGCACGAACTCGCCCACGTCCAGCACCGCGACACGCTGACCATGACCATCGTCGCCACCTTTGCCGGCGCCATCTCGATGCTCGGCAATTTCGCCTTCTTCCTCGGCGGCAACCGCGACCACAACAACCCGTTCGGTTTTGTCGGCGTGCTGGCGGCGATGATCGTGGCGCCCTTTGCCGCGATGATCGTGCAGATGGCGGTCAGCCGCACCCGCGAATACGAGGCCGACCGGCGCGGTGCCGAAATCTGTGGACACCCGCTGTGGCTGGCATCGGCGCTTGACAAGATCGCCCGCGGCGCCGAACGCATTCCCAACCCCGATGCGGAGCGCAATCCGGCGATGGCCCATCTCTTCATCATCAATCCCCTGCACGGCGAGCGCATGGACAATCTGTTCTCCACCCACCCGAGCACTGAAAACCGCATCACCGCATTGCAGGAGATGGCACGGCAGATGGCGGGCGGCAACCAGGCCGCCCCGCGCCCGGCGCCAGCGCCTCGGCAGGCCGGGGAACAACAGCCGTCCGGCCCGTGGGGCCAGGCCCCTCAAGCGGAACAGCCGGCGGAACCGGAAAGGCCTAAGGCCAACCCATGGGGGCGCAATCCGACCGGACCCAAAGGCCGATGGTCGTGAGCGTGGCGGGATCTCGACGCGCAGGCTCAGGCAATCAGGATCATAGAGACGGCGGCGAATTCGTCGCCGGTCTCGCCGCCCGCAAGGCGGCGGCGCGGCTGCTTGCCGCTGTCATCGATGCCAGGACTCCGCTCGACGGACTGACCGACCACGAAAACGGCCATCCGCAATACAAGGCGCTCGATTTGCGCGATCGTGGCCTGGTGCGGGCAATCCTGGTCACCGCGCTGCGCTTCCGCATGACCATTACGGGCCTGCTGGCGCGGCGCCTGGAAAAGCCGCTGCCGCCCAACGCCACCGCTTTGTCGCATATGCTGCATGTGGCGGCCGCGCAGATCCTGTTCCTCGACATTCCCGACAGCGCCGCTGTCGACCTTGCGGTCACCCACGCCAAGTCCGATCCGCGCACGCAACGCTTTTCCGGCCTCGTCAACGGCGTGCTGCGCACGCTCGCGCGTGCCAAGGAAACCGAACTGCCCGCCGCTCTTGCCGCGACCGATGAAGCGCCAAAATGGTTTTCCGACCGGCTGAAGGCTGCCTATGGCGCCGATAAAGCGAAGCTCATTCTCGCCGCGCACCGGTACGAGGCGCCGGTCGACTTCTCGGTCAAGGCCGATCCCGAACTCTGGGCCGAAAAACTCGGCGGCATCGTGCTGCCGACCGGCACGGTGCGCGTGCAAAATCTTGCCGGTGCCGTCACCGACCTGCCCGGTTTCGCCGAAGGTGCCTGGTGGGTCCAGGATGCCGCGGCCAGCCTGCCGGCGCGGCTTTTCGGCGATGTCGGCGGATTGCGCGTCGCCGACCTCTGCGCCGCGCCCGGCGGCAAGACCGCGCAGCTGATCCTGGCCGGCGCCACGGTCACCGCCGTCGACACCTCGAAAAACCGGCTTGCGCGGCTGGCGCAGAATCTCGACCGCCTCGGCCTCTCGGCCGAAATCGTCCAGGCCGACTTGCTCAAATATGAGCCCACGGAGCTGTTCGACGCCGTGCTGCTCGACGCGCCGTGCTCGTCGACCGGCACGGTGCGCCGGCATCCCGACGTGCCATGGACCAAGACGGCGGCCGATGTCGAAAAGCTCGCCGACCTGCAAAGGCGGTTGCTCGCCCGCGCCGTCACGCTGGTCAGGCCCGGTGGCCGGATCGTC
This sequence comes from Mesorhizobium sp. WSM4312, assembly GCF_002294875.1. Taxonomy (NCBI): domain Bacteria; kingdom Pseudomonadati; phylum Pseudomonadota; class Alphaproteobacteria; order Hyphomicrobiales; family Phyllobacteriaceae; genus Mesorhizobium; species Mesorhizobium sp. WSM4312. The sequence goes on from NZ_NSFU01000026.1 coordinate 51,370, forward strand.
TTTTCCAATTGTTCGCTCGACCCGCTCGAAGGCGAAGACCTGCATCTGGCGTTTCTGAAGGAAACGCCAGTGGTCGTCGATGATCCGCTGCGGCAAGGCGAGATCGCCGGCATCGATTCGTTCCTGACGGCGCAAGGCACGCTGCGCACCACGCCCGCCGATCTCGACCTCGGCGCCCCGGAGCGCTCGGGGCTGGACGGTTTCTTCGCCGCGCGCATGCGCCGCGCCGGCTAATGCATGTCGCCCAAAAGTGCGTAGCGGTTTTGGGATAACGACATGCATGGAACAAAAAGCAAGTCGCGTCGCGTCCGGGCCGGCGGGTGCGGCGCTATTTGACTTAACTCACAGGATTTGCTGACTTTTTTAGCGAGAGTATAGGCCCCCGGACCTATACCCAGGAATTCGCCTTCGCACGACTCGTTCATTCATGTAAACTCTGCGCCGGGGTAGAGGACGGACCAGGAGGGCTTTTGGCACTGGCTGCCAGCAACACGACGCGTCTGTGGACGCTTGTCGCGAAGGAGTTCTGGCGCAAGACGCGCCGGCGTTTGCGCGCCGGGCCGGTCTATCGCTGGCGCTATTCCGGCCGCACGCCCGAACGCGTGCTGATCGCACCGCCGGACCTGCGGCTGGCCGACCCGCAGATCGCGCTCGAGATCTATTACGGCCGCTATCCCTTGTCGGGGCACCTGGTCGAAACCGGCGGCAAGTCGCCCTTCCAGATCAACGTGCCCAATCATGGCTGGCAAAAGACGCTGCATGGCTTTCGCTGGCTGCGCCACATGCGCGCCGCCGGCACCGAACTTGCCGCCGCCAATGCGCGTGCCCTGGTGTCCGACTGGATCGCCATGCACGGAAACAACATTGCCGGTATCGCCTGGGAGCCCGGGACGACGGCGAAGCGCGTCATCGCCTGGCTGCAGCATTCCTCCGTCGTGCTGCAGGGCGCAGAGTTCCCCTTCTATCGCGCCTTCCTGAAATCGCTGGCCGTCCAGATCCGCTACCTCAGGTCGATGGCGCGCGAAATGCCCGACGGCAAGGACCGGCTGCGCGCCCGCATAGCACTTGCCTTCGCTGCGCTTTCCCTGCCGGCGCCGGCTTCTGCGCTGCGCGGCGCCACCCGCAACCTCGCCGAGGAACTCAACCGCCAGATCCTCGCCGATGGCGGCCATATCTCACGCAATCCGATGTCGGTGCTGGAAATCCTCGCCGACCTTTTGCCGCTGCGCCAGACCTACGCCAACCAGGCGGAGACCCCGCCGCAGGCACTGATCGGCGCCATCGACCGCATGCTGCCGGCGCTGCGCTTCTTCCGCCACCAGGATGGCAGCCTCGCCCGCTTCAACGGCATGGGCGCCACCATCCATGACCGCATCGCCACCATATTGCGACATGACGACACCGCCGGCGCGCCGCTGCTGCACGCGCCGCATTCGGGCTATGAGCGGCTGTCGATGGGCGGCGTCACCGTCATCGCCGACACCGGCCTACCGCCGCCGGTCGATGTTTCCAACGCAGCGCACGCCGGCTGCCTTGCCTTCGAATTGTCGTCCGGCCGCCAGCATTACATCGTCAATGCCGGCATCGACACCTATGGCGCCGCCGAGTTCCGGCCGCTGGCCCGCGCCACCGCCGCGCACTCGACCGCCACCATCAACGACACCTCGTCGGCGCGCTTCAGCCATTCGCTGCGCGTCAACGACCTGCTGGGTTCGCCGCTGATCGGCGGCCCGCAGCATGTGCAGTGCAAGCGCATCGACCAGAAGGGCGTCCAGGGCTTCATCGCCCGCCATGACGGCTACGTCCCGCGTTTCGGCTTCCTGCACGAGCGCGAGCTGAAACTGTCGTCGAACGGCAATGTGCTGGCCGGCAGGGACCGGTTCCAGCGCCCCGGCAATGCCGCGATCCGCAACAATGGCCGTGACTTCATCACCGTGCGCTTCCATGTCCACCCCGACATCAACTTGCTGCAGGACGAACATGACCGCCTGGTGCTGACCGCCGAGCAGGCCGACAGCTGGGTGTTCACCTCGGGCGAAGTGGTGCCTGAGGTCGAGGAATCGATCTATTTCGCCGGTCTTGGCGGCCCGCGCCGCAGCCGGCAGATCGTGCTTGCCTTCAAGGCGTCCGACATGTCCGAAGTCCACTGGCAACTGACGCGCACCAGCATCGTCGGCTATCCGGAAAACAACTGATTTGCCGCGCGAAGGCGGCCCGCTCGCTCAAGCCTGCTGCGGGATGCCGAAGGCCTCATAGGTGCTGAGCGTCGGCGGACCGGCGAAGGCGAAACGGATCTTGTCGACCATCGCCGCCGCCTGACCGCTGCGGTCATAGCGCTCCGCGTCCTCGACAGTGCTCCATACGGTGATTGCCATGAAAGTGTCGCGCGCCTGATGCTGCTGCAGCAGCACGGCGCTGATGTTGCCGTTGGCGGCGCGGATGGCTGGGATCGCCTCGGTTTCGTAGATCGCCCGCAACCGCTCGGTCGTATCCGGTAATGCCGTGAACTGGCCAATACGGACAAATGCCATCAATATTCCTCCATCGCGAGGAGATCAGCCTATACCCGGGGCCGGCAAATTGCATATCAAACCGTCGAATGGTGCACGGCGCTTGATTTCCTGATGTCATGTGCTACGGCGCGGGCTTGCCCCTCCAGCCGTGAAAGGCCGCCAGCCCATGGCCGTCGCCGCCAAGAACATTCCCGCCCCGGACCTCGTTCCCGTACGCCGTGCCTTGCTTTCGGTGTTCGACAAGACCGGCCTCATCGACTTCGCCACGGCCTTGGCCGCGGCCGGTGTCGAACTGGTCTCGACCGGCGGCACCGCCAAGGCGATCGCCGAGGCCGGGCTGGCGGTGCGCGACGTCTCCGAGCTCACCGGCTTCCCCGAGATCATGGATGGCCGCGTCAAGACGCTGCATCCTTCCGTGCATGGCGCGCTGCTTGGCGTGCGCGACGACCCCGAGCATGCGGCGGCGATGCGCAAATACGGCATCGAGCCGATCGACCTCCTCGTCTCCAATCTCTATCCGTTCGAGGAAGTCCGCCGCTCCGGCGCCGACTATGCGGCCATCGTCGAGAACATCGACATTGGCGGCCCGGCGATGATCCGCGCCTCGGCCAAGAATCATGCCTATGTCGCCATCGTCACCGATCCGGGCGACTATGCCTCGGTGCTGAACGCGCTGGAGATGAACATCGGCTCGCTGTCGCTGGATTTCCGCAAGAAGCTGGCGGCCAAGGCCTTTGCCCGCACAGCCAGCTATGACGCGGCGATTTCCAGCTGGTTCGCCGAGGCGCTGGAGATCGAGCATCCGACCTGGCGCGCCTTTGGCGGCCGGCTGACCGAAGTGATGCGCTACGGCGAAAACCCGCACCAGAGCGCCGGCTTCTACGTCAATGGCGACAAGCGTCCAGGTGTCGCCACGGCGCGGCAGCTGCAGGGCAAGCAGCTCTCCTACAACAACATCAACGACACCGACGCCGCCTTCGAACTGGCCGGCGAGTTCGACCCCAACCGCTCCGCCGCCGTCGCCATCATCAAGCACGCCAACCCGTGCGGCGTCGCCGAGGGCGCGTCGCTGAAATCAGCCTATGCCAAGGCGCTCGCCTGCGATCCGGTCTCGGCCTTCGGCGGCATCGTCGCATTGAATCGTACGCTCGACGCCGAAGCGGCGGAGGACATCGTGAAGACCTTCACCGAGGTGATCATCGCGCCCGATGCCACGGACGAGGCCGCGGCGATCGTTGCCGCGAAGAAAAACCTGCGCCTGCTGGTCACCGGTGGCCTGCCCGACCCGCGCTCGCCCGGCACGACCGTCAAATCCGTTGCCGGCGGCCTGCTCGTCCAGGGCCGGGACAATGCCGTGGTCGACGATCTCGAACTGAAAGTGGTGACCAGGCGCGCGCCGACGCCGGCGGAGATGGCCGATCTCAAATTCGCCTTCCGCGTCGCCAAGCACGTCAAGTCCAACGCCATCGTCTATGCAAAAGACGGCGCTACAGTCGGCATCGGCGCCGGTCAGATGAGCCGCGTCGATTCCTCCCGCATCGCCGCCCGCAAGGCGCTTGACGCGGCCGAGGCTGCAGGCATGGCCGAGCCGCTAACCAAGGGCTCGGTGGTGGCCTCCGATGCCTTCTTCCCCTTCGCCGACGGTCTGCTTGCCGCAGTCGCCGCCGGCGCCACCGCCGTCATCCAGCCCGGCGGCTCGATGAACGACAAGGACGTCATTGCGGCCGCCGATGAACATGGCATTGCGATGGTGTTTACCGGGGTCAGGCATTTCCGGCACTGAGCACTTTTACCCTCCCCTCGATGGGGAGGGTCGGTGCGCTCGCTTGCGAGCGCGCCGGGGTAATGGCGCTGACCCCCACCCCGCTCCGCTTCGCGGATCGACCCTCCCCACAAGGGGGAGGGTAAGGCGCTACTCCGACGGCCGATCCGCCGGATACGGCGTGCGAACCAGTATTGCCATGCCGATGCCGAGGAACAGGATGATCACGGCCATGCCGAGCCGCGCCGAGTCGGAGAGCGCGGTGATGGTCGCCACCAGGAACGGCGCCAGGAAACTGGTCGCCCGACCGGCCAGCGCGTAGATGCCGAAATAGCGGCCGGATTCCGCCGCTGTCACGCTGCGCGCCATGTAGGAGCGCGAAGACGCCTGCACAGGGCCGAAAGCCAGGCCGATCAACAGCCCGTAGAGGATATAGGCCTTTTCGGCCGCCGTGCCGAACAGCCCGCCTGAATCGGTGGTCGGGAGCTGGATCAGGCCCAGCAGCGTGAAGCCCGGCCCCGTCGAGATGACGCCTATGGTTGCTATCGACAGCATGACCAGCGCGATCATCACCACGGCCTTGGAGCCGAGCGCGGTGTCGAGGCGTGCCGCGATCCAGCAGCCGAAAATGGCGACGACATTGAGGATGATGCCGAACATGCCGATCTCGGTGATCGACCACTGGAACATGCCCGCCGCGAAGGTGCCGCCAAGCGCCAGCAGCGCGTTGACGCCGTCCTGGTAGATCATGCGGGCGACGAGGAAGCGGAAGATGCCGCCGCGCCTGCGCACCTCGGCCAGCGTCGATTTCAGCTCCGACAGGCCTTCCCGCACCGCCGGCCCGATCGGGATGCCCTTGATGGCGTCGGGCGTAAAGAAGAACATCGGCAGGATGAACAGGAAATACCAACCGGCCGACAGCGGTCCGGTGGCGCGCGCATCCTCGCCGAGCTTCGGATCGAGCCCGAACAGCGGGTCGATGCCGATGATCGTCTTGCCGGTCTCCGGCGAGCCGGCGAGGCAGGTGACGACAAAGATCAGCGCGATCATACCGCCGAGATAGCCGAGACCCCAGGCCGTGTTGGAGATGCGGCCGATCTCGCTCTTCGGCACCAGCCGCGGCATCATCGAATCGTTGAACACGGTAGAAAATTCCGCTGCTACCGACGCCAGCGAGAACAAAGCCACGACCAGGAACAGGTTCGAGCCGGGTGCGGCAAACCAGAGCAAAGCGAGACTGGTGATCTTGATCGCGGCGAAGAAAGCGATCCACGGCTTGCGCGGCCCGGTCTGGTCGGCGATCGAACCGAGGATCGGTGACAGCACGGCGATGACCAGCCCTGCCGCGGCGATGCCGTAGCCCCAGACCGCTTGGCCGGTGTTGGGATCGCCGGCCATGCGCGAGACGAAATACGGACCGAAGATGAAAGTGGTGACGACCGTGAAGAACGGCTGCGCCGCCCAGTCGAAGAACATCCATCCCCAGATGCCGCGCCCGGACGCCCGCTGCACTGTCTCTACCGCCATGATGATTCCCTCGGCCCCACCCGCGTCGGGCGCCATGTCTGCATGTTTCTGATGCCCATGCAAATGACAAGCCTCGCGAGCGCCCACCCCTACCTCCCCCTTGTGGGGAGGTCGGACCGAAGGTCCGCGTGGGGTCGGCGCCGCCCCCACCCCGCTGCTTCGCAGCGACCCTCCCCACAAGGAGGAGGGTAGGCCTCCGAAGCCTCACATCCCGGTCAGATCGCTCATCAGCCCAGACGCCACCGACAGCCGCGACACGGTGATGTCGCCGCCTTCGGTCAGCGCCTGCAGCCGCTCGCGGATGCGCGCCACGCGCTCGCCGCCGGCTTCCAGCCAGGCCGCCACCGGATCCGCTGCCTTGGCATGGCCGGTGAGCGCCGCGACCGCGATGCCGCGCCGCGCCGCGCCGATCGTGTCGGTGGCGCGCGACAGCGCCAACTGGTCGTAGTAGTCCGACGGCGTGATCGAGCGCGCCGCGTCCTCGACACGCGGGATGCGGAAGGCATCGCTGACCGCAAAGAAAGCCTTGGCGGCGGCGACAATGTCGGCGCCGGCCGTGCGCGCCGTCAGCGCGATGTCGGGGACGAGTTCCGCCACCTCGCTCAGCGCCAGCTGCTCGGCCAGCCTTTCCGGCGCGCCGGCCTTGAACAGCCCGTGCCGCTTCTCCTCGATCCGCTCGCGCGAAAACGCCGGCAGCAGCGAAACGAGCTTCGGCTCCAGCGCCTTGCGCGCGTCCTGCAGCTCGGCGATGCGTTGGCCGAGCGGCGCCGTGCCGGCATCGTTCTTCAGATACCAGCCGCTGGTCACATAGATCAGCCTGCTGACCATCTGGTAGAGATCGAGCTGCACCTGGCCGTCGATCTGGTTATCGAGCGCATCGATCTCGCTATAGAGCGCCGGCAGCGCAAAGCCGTCTCGCACCACGGCAAAGGTGCGCACCACGTCGGCGGCGGTGCGCCCGGTGGCTTCCTGCAGCCGGTTGACGAAGGACGGGCCGCCGCGATTGACCAAATCGTTGGCGACGACGCGGGCGATGATCTCGCGGCGCAGCCGGTGACCGTGGATTTCGGCGGCGTATTTCTTCGCCATCCGGTCCGGGAAATAGCCCATCAGGTCACGGTCGAAATGCGCATCGTCAGGCACGTCGCTGGCGACGATGTCGGAAAACAGCACGATCTTGGCATAGGCGAGCAGCACGCCGAGCTCGGCCCTGGTCAGCGGCTCGCCGCGCGCCTCGCGCTCGGCAAGGGCAGCCGGCGACGGTAGCGTCTCCACGGCGCGGTCTAACAGCCCGCGCGCTTCGAGCGCCGACATGAAGCGGGCCTGGTGCGCAATGTCGGCAAGGCCGCGCTTGCGGGCGATCGAAAGCGCCAGCGTCTGCTGGTAGTTGTTGGAGAGTACAAGGCCGCCGACCTCGCCGGTCATCTCGGCCAGCAGCTTGTTGCGCGCCGGTCGCGTCAGCGATCCCTTGCGCATGGCCGACGCCAGCGCGATCTTGATGTTGACCTCGACGTCGGAGCAGTTGACGCCGCCCGAATTGTCGATGGCGTCGGAATTGCAGCGGCCGCCATTCATGCCGAACTCGATGCGGGCGCGCTGCGTGACGCCGAGATTGGCGCCCTCGCCGATCACCTTGGCGCGCACGTCGAGCGCGGTGACGCGAATGGCGTCATTGGCGCGGTCGCCGACCTCGGCATTGGTTTCGGTGGAGGCCCTGAGATAGGTGCCGATGCCGCCGAACCACAGGAGGTCGACCGGCGCCTTGAGGATGGCGGTCATGATCTCGGCCGGCGTGGCGGTCGTCTTTGTCAGGCCGATCGCCGCCGCGGCCACCGCCGGCAAGGTGATCGACTTCTGGCTGCGCGAGACGATGACGCCGCCCTCCGACAGCTTCGTCTTGTCATAGTCCTGCCAGCTCGAACGCGGCAGCGCGAACATGCGCTCGCGCTCGGCCATCGAGGCCGCCCTGTCGGGATCGGGATCGATGAAGATGTCGCGATGGTCGAAGGCGGCGATCAGCCTTGTCTGCGGCGACAACAGCATGCCGTTGCCGAACACGTCGCCCGACATGTCGCCGACGCCGACGACAGTGAAAGGCGAGGTCTGGATGTCGCGGTTGATCTCGCGGAAATGCCGCTTGACCGCTTCCCAGGCGCCCTTGGCGGTGATGCCCATCTTCTTGTGGTCATAGCCGGCAGAGCCGCCGCTGGCGAAGGCATCGTCGAGCCAGAAGCCATGCTTCTCGGAGATCGCGTTGGCGGTGTCGGAAAAGGTCGCCGTGCCCTTGTCGGCGGCGACGACGAAATAGGGATCGTCCTGGTCGCGCCTCATGACGCCGGCCGGCGGGATGACCCCGTCCAGGCCGATATTGTCGGTGATCGACAAAAGGCTGGAGACGAAATTCTTGTAGGCCGAGGTGCCTACCTCGAAGATCGCGTCTCGGCTGCCGCCCGTCGGCAGGCGCTTGGGGAAGAATCCGCCCTTGGCGCCGACCGGCACGATGACGGCGTTCTTGACCTGCTGCGCCTTGACCAGGCCGAGCACCTCGGTGCGGTAGTCCTGGGCGCGGTCCGACCAGCGCAGGCCGCCGCGCGCCACCGGGCCGAAGCGCAGATGCACGCCCTCGACCTCGGAACCGTAGACGAAGATCTCGCGCCATGGCCGTGGCGCCGGCAGTCCCTCGATCGCCTGCGAGTCGAGTTTGATCGCCAGCGACTGGCCCTTCTCGTTCGTATCGGCAACGAAATGATTGGTGCGCAGCGAGGCCTCGATCAGATTGAGGTAGCGCCGGATGATGGTGTCGTCGTCGATGTTGGGCACATCCTCCAGCGCATCCTTGATCTTGGCCTTGAGGTGCTTTGCCGCCACCACGCCCTCTGTCTCCGCCGTCGGGCCGAGCCGGGCAATGAACAGCGCGTGCAGGCCGCGCGCGATATCGGGATAGCGGTTGAGCGCCGCGGCAATGAAATCCTGGCTTTGCGGAATGCCGACCTGCTGCAGATAGCGGCCATAGGCGCGCAGGATGGTGATTTCGCCGGACCACAGGCCGGCGGTCTGGGCCAGACCATTATAGCCGTCATTGTCGACGTCGCCGCGCCACACCGACAGGAAAGCATCCTCGAACAGCGCGCCGCCATCGGTAAGGTCGATCGGCTTGCCGTAGCTGTTCTCCAGTTCCATGTCGTGGATGAAGACCATGCCGGGCTGATCACCGTTTATCATGCCGGACTGGTCGTCGCCGACCTCGAAAGTGCGCTCGCTGATGACGCGGAAGCCGATGTTTTCCAGCACCGGCACGCGCCGCGACAGCGCCACCGGGCTGCCGTGGTGATAGATCTTCAGCGCCGCCTGGTGCGGCTTCTGCTCGGCATGGCGGTAATAGTCGATGGCGATCGGATTGGCGGCGCTGATCCTGGCGATGCGCCCGGCATCGGCCAGCGCCACGGCCGGCGAGAAACTATCGCGATAGCTTTCGGAAAACCGTGCGGCGATCGCCGTCCGTGCGGGATCGGCTCCAGTCTCGGCCGCTGTTTCCCGAAGCGCGTCGTCCCAGGTGCGGACAATGTCGCGGATCGCTTCCTCGATCGTCGCCTGCTCGATTTTCGGCGTCTTGCCGCCGGAGCGGCCGATGATGAAATGCACCCGCGCCAGCCCGCCTTCCGGAAAGGCCGGGTAGTAGGCCGACAACCGCCCCTCGAACGCCGTTTTCAGATAGGCGCCGATCTTCTCGCGTACGACGCTGTCGTAACGGTCGCGCGGCACGAAGACCAGGATCGAGACAAAGCGGTCGAATTGGTCGGCACGCACCAGCGCCCTGACGCGGGGACGCTCCACCAGGCCCAGAATAGCCTCGGCGTGCTTGCGCAGGATCGGCACCGGGACCTGGAACAGTTCGTCGCGCGGATAGCTCTCCAGCACGTTGATCAGCGCCTTGCCGGAATGATCACCCGGATTGAAGCCGGATTTGGCAATGATGGTTTCGGCCTTCGACCGCAGATACGGTATCTTCATCACCGAGCGCGTGTAGGCGGTCGAGGTGAACAGGCCGACGATGCGCAGTTCGCCCAACAGCACACCCTTGGCGGTGTAGGTCTTGACGCCGATGTAATCGAGATAGATGCGGCGGTGCACGGAAGACTTGGCATTGGCCTTGGTGACGATCAGCGGCTCCGGCCCATGCAGGAAGGCGCGAATCTCGGGCGTGGTGGTCACCGCTTCGGTGCCGCGCCGCAGCACCAGCACGTCGGGATCGGACAGGATGCCGAGGCCGGGCTTGTCGGCGCGCTCCAGCATGCCGCTCTTTTCGCTGCCGGTGTATTTGAACTCGCGCATGCCGAGGAAAGTGAAGTTGTCGTCCCGCAACCATTCGAGGAAGGCTATCGCCTCGGTGACGCTGATCTTGTCGAGTGGCACCGGCGAGTAGCGGAATTCGGAAATCGCCTGGTCGAGGCGGGCCAGCATCGGCTTCCAGTCGGTCACGGCGGCGCGCACCTGGCCGAGCAGCTTCTTTAGTCGACCGGCCAAGGCTTCGGCCTGGTCGGGCGGCAGGCGGCCGATATGGACATGAATCACGCTCAGCCGGTCATGGCCGGTGTCGCCCTTGGCGTGGCCGCCGTCACCGAGGATTTCCTCGACGCCGCCCTTGCCGTGCCTGACGACGATCACCGGATGGGTAACCAGCAAAGGCTCACCGGCGCTATCGGTGATCTCGCCAAGGACCGAATCGAACAGGAACGGCATATTGTCGTTGACGACGGTGATCACCGTCACCGGGCGGCCTTGGCGAACGACCTCGGAATCAACATCTATGGCGACGACGCAATCGCCCTTTTTATGTCTGGCGACAGCGCGCCCGGCGAGATCGGCGGCGCGCACGAGATCGGCGACGTCATAGGCGGCAATGTCTTCTGCAGGAGCTCGTGCCAGCAGATAGTCGGCGAGCTTGCCGGACCTGTCTTCTGCCTTTGCCGCTCCCTTTGCCGCGCTCTTTTTTGGCGGATTTGCGGTTTTTGGATTGGCCATGACGCTATTCCCTCCCGTCGAATGCTTTTACGGCTATCGTAGCAGATGACCGCTGTTTGGCGACAAAGGTTTGACGGCTTGCCGAGAATTATCCGAATTCGGCGGCAAGCCATCATCCAACGAGGAGAAACGACACATGACCGGCAAAATTTCAGCGCTTGATCTGGCCTCGGGAGAGCTGAGCGAGCCGACAAAGGCCTATTTCGTCAAATGCGAGGAAAAGCTCGGCCTGGTTCCCAACGTGCTCAAGGCCTATGCCTTCGACGACAAGAAACTGCGCGCCTTCACCGACATGTACAACGACCTGATGCTGGGTGAGTCCGGCTTGTCGAAGCTGGAGCGGGAGATGATCGCCGTTGCAGTCTCCTCCATCAACCATTGCTACTACTGCCTGACCGCGCATGGCGCCGCGGTGCGCCAGCTGTCGGGTGACCCGGCGCTCGGCGAGATGATGGTGATGAATTTCCGCGCCGCCGATCTTTCGCCGAGGCAGGCCGCGATGCTCGAATTCGCCGTCAAGCTGACGGAGGAGCCGGCCAAGATCGTCGAGGCCGACCGGGCCGCACTTCGCAAGGCCGGCTTCAGCGACCGCGACATCTGGGACATCGCCTCGACCGCGGCCTTCTTCAACATGTCGAACCGGGTGGCCGCGGCAATCGACATGCGGCCGAACGACCAATATCATGCCATGGCGCGTTGAGGCTCGCGGGAGGCCCAACGCGCCTTATATTAGTCATCTCTCATTTCCGTTGCGTGTTTGCCGGTTTGGTCCGATGATCGGCGGGCGGCATGACCGCATGCCGGTTCAATGCCGCTCATCACGGGAGGAGAACATGGCGAAGTTTCTCTATGTCTATCACGGCTCCGGCAAGATGCCGACGAGCGAAACCGAGCGAAAGGCCATGACCGACGCCTGGACAGGCTGGTTTGGAAAGCTTGGCTCGGCCGTTGTCGACCAAGGCAATCCAGTCGGCATGTCGAAGACCGTCCTGCCAGGCGGCAAGATAGAAAACAACGGCGGCAGCAACCCGACCGGCGGCTACTCGATCATCGAGGCCAAGGATATCGACGATGCCGCCGAGAAGGCCAAGGGCTGCCCGATGCTGGCCATGCCGAACTGCAACGTCGAGATCGCACCGATCATCAATATGATGGCCTGACGCCTCGCCTCAGGATCATGCTCAAGACCGCGCCGCGATCGCCGCGGCGGCGCCGGCCATTGTGGTGGCGCTGACGCGGTTGGCGATCTTCATGGCGCGCTTGCTCTTCAGCAGCTTGCGCGCCTGCGCGGCGGCGAGCACCCAGGCGAGATCGATGGCGATCAAAACCACCGCCATTGTCGCCGTCAGCTCGACCCAGCCGACGATGCTGACCGAGGCGAGGTCGATGATGGTCGGCAGCAGCGCCAGGTAGAACATCATGATCTTGGGGTTGCCGAGCGTCACCGCCATGCCGGCGAAGAACAGCTTCACGGCTGAATCCTCGCGCGGCATCTCGCCCTCTTCGGCATCGACCGGCGCCGTCCACATCTTCCAGGCAAGGTAAGCGAGATAGGCGACACCGACCCACTTCACCACGACAAAGGCGAAGTGAAAAGTCTGCGCCACCACGGCAAGTCCGAACACTGCCAGCGACAGCCAGATGCCCTCGCCGATCCACATGGCGAGCAGGAAGGGGAACACGTCGCGAAAGCCCTTCGCGATGACGCGTGCGACCAGTGCCGCGATCGACGGACCGGGTGAGCCGGCGGCAACGAACAAGGCGGCGGCGAAAATCAGCAGCGAGGTGAGATGCATGGCACGGCCCTCCAAACGGTTGAAGGGCGGACGATATCCGATCGACATCGCCGCTTGCAACGCCGGTGGCAGCGGATCCCGGACTGGCTCCGCGTTTGGCCATGCCCTTGACTGCCATGCCCGACTTGCAGTCAGGTTGATCTTGCCGAGCAGGCGGGAGGAGGCGTTTTCGTGGTTGTGCCAAGGCGCGCGGTCGTTCGACGGTTCTCCATGCTGGCTGTCCTGGCAGCCATCATGGCGCTGAGCGGAGGGCTCCAGGCTGTCGCATCGTCGGCAAAGCCGCCGAAATATGATCACGTGGTTGTCGTGATCATGGAGAACCACAGCTTTGAGCAGATTTCCCTGGCGAGGCGAGCCGCCCCCTATTTGAACAGGCTGGCAAAGGGCGGCGCGCTGTTCGAGCAATCCTATGGGGTTGCTCACCCCAGCCAACCCAATTACCTCGCGCTGTTCAGCGGCCTGACACAAGGCGTCCATGACGATGGCATGCATAGCTTTGCAGCGCCGAACCTGGCCGCTCGTCTTCGGGCTCACAGCAAGACGTTCGCGGGCTACGTCGAAGCCAGATCGCCGCGAAAACACAATCCCTGGGAATCGTTTGCGGATTCAAAGGGATTTGAGAAGCCTTTGGCCCAGTTCCCTCGCGACTATGCGAAGCTACCATCCGTTAGCTTCGTAATCCCCAATCTCGATAATGACATGCATGATGGCACAATAGAGGCGGCGGATGCCTGGTTGAAAACTTACCTTGGGGGCTACGCGGCTTGATCGAAGAAAAACAACAGCCTTTTTATAGTGACGTTCGATGAAGACGACTACCATACAGAGAATCATATATTTACTGTATTCTATGGATTTGGAGTTGAACCAGGGCGTTACTCCGAAAAGGTCGATCACTATTCCGTCTTGCGAACCATTGAAGACATCGAGAGCATACCCCCTTTGGGCACCAGCGTCATCAGAACGGTGATCGCAAGTGGCTGGAGCCGGCGGTAGTTCCCCACCTGCCGTCTGATCGTCCCCGAATAAAGTCGGAAGCCATCATTCGTTGGCCTCCCTTGCGGTCCTTGTTGGCTACGGCTAGAAGACCCGCCGCGAAACATTTCCGAGCTTCACTTTGCCTCAGTAACCGCCGGTCTCGTCAACTCCCCCGACACACTTGCATGGCGCCGCATCCGCGGTGCCTGTTTCATGTTCACGTGTTCCTCTGGGCGGCGGTTCGAGACCGGTTTGGCACTGCTGAACCACTGTCGCGCGCTTTCCGCCAGCGACACTTGACCATCTCTGCAGCCGACCGCCAGGCCGCGCCCGCATGGGCATCTCGATCGTGCCGACCTGATGAACTTCCCGACGGGAAGGGCTTATCGGCATGTCTGGCACTCTACGCATCCACTGGGCGGTCGCGGCCCAGATCGCACCTCGACCGCTGATCAACTGCAATCGCTGCGGCGGCGTGAAGGCTTATCGCTGCAGCGGAAAATTCCGCGTCAACGCCAATGGCAAGCGCATCGACGTGTGGCTCATCTATCGCTGCGTCGACTGCGACAATTCCTGGAATTTCGGTATTTTCGAACGCTGCAACCGCCGCGACATCGAACCGGCCCTGCTGCAGGCGCTCGAAAGCAACGACCCGGTACTGGCGCGGCGCCATGCCTTCGACGTCGTCGCCTTGCGCAACCAGGTGGGACGCGTCGAGGAGTTTCCCGATGTCGCGGTGCATAAGCGGTTGCTCGGCGGCGCAAGGGAAACCGCGTTGGCCCTGGAGCTCCAGTTCGGCCTCGAAATGCCGACATCGCTCCGGCTCGATCGTCTGCTCGCCAATGAACTCGGCATCTCGCGCTCGCGGCTCCAGGCGTTGGAGGAGCGGCGCCTGCTGGTCGTCGATCCGGACGGCGCCAAAGCCTTGCGCAAGCCGGCCCGCCAGGGAATGACGGTCCGCATCGACCTGGCCGGCGAGCCGGATCAGAAAGCGATCATCTGTTCTGCCGGCGGATAAACGAGAGAGGGGCGGAGCACCTTGTGCTCCGCCCCTCTGGGAAAATCGTCGGAAGAAAAACTTATGCCGCGCCGACCGCCTTGGACGACTTCTCGAACCGCTTGCGCTCGTTCGGGTCGAGATAGAGCTTGCGCAGCCGAATGGTCTTCGGCGTCACCTCGACCAGCTCGTCGTCCTGGATCCAGGCCAGCGCGCGTTCCAGCGTCATGCGGATCGGCGGGGTGAGCTTGACCGCCTCGTCCTTGCCGGCAGCGCGGATGTTGGTCAGCTTCTTGCCCTTCAGCACGTTCACTTCGAGGTCGTTGTCGCGGGAGTGGATGCCGATGATCATGCCCTGATAGACCTTGACGCCCGGATCGATGACCATCGGGCCGCGGTCTTCCAGGTTCCACATGGCGTAGGCGACCGATTCGCCCTGCTCGTTGGAGATCAGCACGCCGTTGGTGCGCCCCGGCAGTTCGCCCTTGTAGGGCTCATAGGCATGGAACAGCCGGTTCATCACGGCGGTGCCGCGCGTGTCGGTCAGAAGTTCCGACTGGTAGCCGATCAGGCCGCGCGTCGGCGCGTGGAAGACGATGCGCTGGCGGTTGCCGCCGGAGGGGCGCAGTTCGACCATCTCGGCCTTGCGCTCCGACATCTTCTGCACGACCACGCCGGCATGTTCCTCGTCGACGTCGATGACGACTTCCTCGACCGGTTCCAGCAATTCGCCGTTCTCGCCCTTCTGCATGACGACGCGCGGCCGTGACACGGCGATTTCAAAGCCCTCGCGGCGCATCGTCTCGATCAGCACGGCAAGCTGCAATTCGCCACGGCCTGAGACGAAGAACGAATCCTTGTCGGGCGATTCCTCGATCTTCAGCGCGACATTGCCTTCGGCTTCGCGCAGCAGGCGGTCACGGATGACACGGCTGGTCACCTTGTCGCCTTCGGTGCCGGCGAGAGGGCTGTCATTGACCAGGAAGGACATGGTCACGGTTGGCGGATCGATCGGCTGCGCATGCAGCGCCTCGGTCACCGACAGGTCGCAGAACGTGTCGGCGACCGTACCCTTGGACAGGCCGGCAATGGCAACGATATCACCCGCCTGGGCTTCCTCGATCGGCTGGCGCTCGAGGCCGCGGAAAGCCAGGATCTTCGAGATGCGGCCGGTTTCGATCTGCGTGCCGTCATGGTGCAGCACCTTGACCGCCTGGTTGGCCTTCAGCGTGCCGGATTCGATACGGCCGGTGATGATGCGGCCGAGGAAAGGGTTGGCTTCCAGGATGGTGCCGATCATGCGGAACGGGCCGGGATGGACGGTCGGAGCCGGCACATGCTTGATGACGAGATCGAACAGCGGCGCAAGCTGCTGGTCCTTGGGACCTTCCGGATTTTCCGAAACCCAGCCATCGCGGCCCGAACCGTAGAGGATCGGGAAGTCGAGCTGCTCGTCGGTGGCGTCGAGCGCGGCGAACAGGTCGAAAACCTCGTTGACCACCTCGACATGGCGGGCGTCCGGGCGGTCGATCTTGTTGATGACGACGATCGGCTTCAGCCCGACCTTGAGCGCCTTGCCGACGACGAATTTGGTTTGCGGCATCGGGCCCTCGGCGGCATCGACCAAGACGATCGCCGAATCCACCATCGACAGGATGCGCTCGACCTCGCCGCCGAAATCGGCGTGGCCGGGGGTGTCGACGATGTTGATGCGGGTGTCCTTCCAGTCGACCGAGGTCGCCTTGGCCAGGATGGTGATGCCGCGCTCCTTTTCCAGGTCGTTGGAATCCATGGCGCGCTCGGCGACGCGCTGGTTGTCTCGGAAGGAGCCGGACTGCTTCAAAAGCTGGTCGACAAGGGTGGTCTTTCCATGGTCGACGTGCGCGATGATCGCGATATTACGGAGTTTCATGTTCTGGGTCTCGGAAGCGTTGCAGGCAGCAGGCCAAAGGCGCTGCCTCTTTCGGTTGCGCGGCTCATACAGGGTTTTTCGCAGTTGCGAAAGGGGAAGCGCGACACCAAATACTCATCAAATCTTAAGCATCTGCGTGTGAGATGATTTTGTTAACCAAGGCGGGAACCTTTCAGGGCCCGAGCAGTTCGACCGACATGACCGATAAACTCAACCGATTTTGGCCGCTCATCGCTTCGGTGGCCTTTGCCTTGCTGTTGGTGGCCAATGCCGCGCAGTCGGCTGCCGCGACCCAGAAAGGCGCGCGCGCCGTTGCGCAGTCAGACGCCCGGACCGCCGAACAGGCTTTTGCCGATGCGCCCGACGGCGTTGACCCGATGGTGACGGGACCGGTCAGCGCCGCCTTCAAGCAGCGCCAGGACGCCGCCAACTGCGACAGCGCCGTGTGGCCGAACATTCCGATGGTCTGCTACCCGGACTGACCGCACATAAATTGCCGTCTCGGACAGCGGCAACCATCGACACGCCCTGAACGCACAAGGCGGTCTGACGGCCGTCAGCTCGCCTCTCGCCTTACGCGGCTTGCGGTTCCGGATCGAAAGCCGGCTGGCTGGTGTTGATCAGCAGCGAAATACAGGCGGCCGCGATGGCCGTCATGCCGGCGATGAGGAAAGCCAGTTCGTAATTGCCCTGCAGCTCGCGCATCGTGCCGCCGAAGGCGGCCGCGGTGGCCGCACCGACCTGATGGCCAGCGACGATCCAGCCGAATACGATCGGGCCGCTGCGGTCGCCAAACGCCTCGTTGGCAAGCCGTAGCGTCGGTGGCACGGTGGCGATCCAGTCGAGGCCGTAGAGGACGGCGAAGATGATCAGGCTGGTCGCCGAGAAGCCGGAATAGGGCAGGTAGATCAGCGACAGGCCGCGGATGGCATAGTAGACGCCGAGCAGCTTGCGCGGATCGAAACGGTCGGTGAGCCAGCCCGACAGCGTCGTGCCGATCAGGTCGAAAATGCCCATCATCGACAACAGGCCGGCGGCCTGCACCTCGCCGATGCCCATGTCGCCGCAGAAGGCGATCAGGTGCGTGCCGACCAGCCCGTTGGTGGTGAAGCCGCAGACGAAGAAGGTGGCGAACAGGTACCAGAACACCCGCGTGCCGGCGGCGCGGCGCAGCGTGTTCAGCGTATGCGCCAGGAAATTGCCCTGCGATGCCGGTGGCACCGGCGGAACGTCGTCGGCCTCGGCGCCATAGCGCACCATGCCGATCGAGGCCGGGCGCTCCGGCACCAGCAGCCAGACCAGCGGCAGCAGACAGGCCGTGGCGACCGCGACGGCGATGGCGACCGGCTTCCAGCCGCCCGATTGCGCCAGCGAGGCGAGCAGCGGCAGGAACACCAGCAGGCCGGTGGCGCTGGAGGCCGACATCAATCCCATGACCAGGCCGCGATTGGTCTTGAACCAGCGGTTGACGATGGTGGCGCCGAGCACACTGGCAACAGCGCCGGAGCCGATGCCCGAGAAGACGCCCCAGGTGATGAAGAGATGCCAGGGCTTGGTCATCAGCAGGCTGAGAGCGGTCGAACCCGACATCACCAGCAGCGATGCGATCAGCGTGCGGCGCAGCCCGATCCGCTCCATCAACGCGGCGGCGAACGGACCCGTCAGACCATAGAGCAGGATGCCGACGCCGGCCGCCAGCGAGATGACATCGCGCCGCCAGCCGAAGCTGTTTTCCAGCGGCAGCATCATGACGGCGGGCGCCGAGCGCAGCCCGGCGGCGATCAGCAGGCAGAGGAAGATGACGCCGACCACCACGAAGGCGTAGCGCTGGCCAAACGGACGAGATTGAGCTATCATGTTACTGACCGGTACGTTGCAAGATGGGAGCATGTATACGTACCGATCGGTAACATTGTCAATCGAGTCCCATGATGCCAACCGACAAAAATATTGAACTGTCCATCAGCGACGATCATGCATCGGCGCCGCCGAAGGCGGCCAAGAAGATCCTCGACGTGGCGTATGACCTTTTCTACCGGCGCGGCATCAGGGCAATCGGCGTCGACGAGATCGTCAAACGCGCCGGCGTCACCAAGCCCAGCCTCTATCGCAGCTTCCCTTCCAAGGACGAATTGGCCGCTTCCTATCTTCGGCAATACGATCTGGAATATTGGGAACGTTTCGACGAGGCCGTCAAAGCCCATCCGGACGACCCGCGCGCGCAGATCAAGGCTTTCCTGACCCGCATTGGCAAGCGCACGCAGGTGGCCGACTATCGCGGCTGCGGCATGACCAACGCGGCGGTCGAGTATCCCGACCACAGCCATCCGGCCCGCGTGGTGAGCGAAGCCAACAAGCAGGAACTGCGCCGCCGGCTGCGCGCCATGGCCGCCGCGATGGGGGCGCAAGACGCCGACACTCTGGGTGACGGGCTGCTGCTTTTGATCGAAGGCGCCTATATCAGCGGCCAGCTGTTCGGCCTCGGCGGCCCCGCCCAGTCGGTGGCGACGAACGCCGATCTGCTGATCGAAGCGAGCTTGAAGAAATAGCGTTTGGCGATACGTTGCTCCGGCCTAACTGGAGATTGTCGTCATGCGTGCCACTCTGATCCCGCTTGCGCTTGCCGGCCTGTGTCAGGTGGCTCGTGCCGGCGACATATCCAGCGCCTATACCGATCTCGACTCGAAGAAGGATTGCGTGACCTATGCGCAGGCTGCGGAAGGCGACGGCGACTGGGCCGATCTCGCCTGTTCGGGCTATCGTGGCTATCCCGTGCTCATCGCCTATGACGACGCCCGTGAATCGCTGTTCTACGGTTTTCCGCCCGGCGGCGACATGACGTCCGTCTGGGAAAGTTTTTCAGGCTTCAATTCGTCCGCGGCCAAGGTTGAATGGCGCATCGAAACCAATGGCGACAAGGCCGTGCCCTTCGCGGTCATCCACCGCCGCACGATCAGCGATGCCGAGGTTCAGGACAAATCGACGGACGTGCTGCTTGTCGCCAAGGTCGGCCAGATGGACGCGCGAGAAAGCTGCACGGTCGGCCTCGTGCTGGCCACCGGCAACCCGCAAGCCAACGATCAGGCGCGCAAGCTCGCCGACGCGAAGGCGCGAACCTTCGCCTGCGGCAAGGACCGGCACACCGTCATCGGCAATGTGCCGGCTTTCGGCCGGGTGGATAACTGACCGAAGCGGTTTTCCGTTCGGAATCGCGTCAAACAAAAAGTTAGAGCGGTTTGCCGTTTCTGTGAAACGGTGGACCGCTCCAAGCTACTTGCTCTTCTTCGCCCGCTCGATCGCGTCGACGATCATCTTCTTGGCATATTTGGAATCGTGCCAGCCTTCGATCTTGACCCATTTGCCGGGCTCGAGATCCTTGTAGTGCTCGAAGAAGTGCTGCACCTGCTGCAGGGTGATGTCGGGCAGCTGCGTATACTCGGTAACGTTCTCGTAACGCAGCGTCAGTTTGGGCGATGGCACCGCGATGACCTTCTCGTCCTGGCCGGCATTGTCTTCCATGATCAAGACGCCGATCGGCCGCACATTGATGACGCAGCCCGGCACCAGCGCGCGCGTGTTGCAGACCAGCACGTCGATCGGATCGCCATCGCCCGACAGCGTGTGCGGCACAAAGCCGTAATTGCCGGGATAGCGCATCGAGGTGTGCAGGAAGCGGTCGACGAACAGCGTGCCGGCCTCCTTGTCCATCTCATACTTGATCGGCTCGCCGCCGATCGGCACTTCGATGATGACGTTGACATCTTCGGGCGGATTCTTTCCGGTGGCTATGGCTTCAATGCGCATGGATTTGTCCCTCTCTCGGTCGGGAGGAGATAGCGGGCGGCGCACAATGGCGCAATGCGGCGAATGGTGCTCGCGAACGCCAGGCGGGACGCGATGGCGTCACGCGCGTTCAATCATCGGCACAAGATGTTTCAGCATCGTGATCTCACTGGGATACCGCACCGCGTACCGGCCTTGCTCTGCGCGATCATCGATCGGCGGTCATTCCCAGACGAAGGCGATCTTCTTCAGCGCTTTCTGCTCGAAGATCTCGACACCCTCGGCGACATCGCGGCCGCCGGCGCCGGCATAGAAGGCCAGCGCGTTCTGGTTGTCTTCCAGCGCCCACACCACCATGCCCTTCAGCCCGTGGTCGGCAAGGCGCGCCCTGGCCGCCGAAAACAGCCGCCGGCCGAGGCCGATGCCCTGATATTCCGGGCGCAGGTACAATTCGTAGATCTCGCCCTGCTGCTTGAGTTCCCGGGCGCGGTTCTTGCCGATCGTCGCATAGCCGGCGACGGTGCCGCCGATTTCGACGACCAGAACGGTGGCGGCGCGGCGAATCGCATTCGCCCACCAGTCGGCGCCGCGGCGGTTGATCATCGACGTCAGCGTGCGGTGTGGAATGATGCCGGAATAGGCGCCGCGCCAGGCTTCCAGATGCACTTCGGCAATGGCGCCTGCATCGCGCTGGTCGGCTTTCCGGATGTCGATCGTCAGCGTATTCATGATTTGTTAACCATAAACCCGCATCGGCCGATTGCAAGAGTCCGGGGCGGCCCGCCGGCCGCTTTCTCACAGCCGATCCTCACATTGCTGACATCGCGCAAAAGCCTGTCCGGAAACAGGCCGGACCGGTAAAGTGGCGCCTATCGGCAGGCTCTCAGATTTCGACCAGATGGTCGTCGAGCTCGTTGGTATCGCCGGATGTGACCGGGAAATGCTCGGCCAGTACCGCCCCCACCTGCTCGATCGCCTTGACGAACCCATCGGCAAGCCGGTCGTCGCCGGCATGCGCCGTCAGGTCACCCACCACGCCGTCCCAGACATGCTGGCCGACCTTGGCGTCGATGCCCGAATCGGCGACCACCTCGGCATAGCGCTCGGCGATCGAGACGAAGACCAGCACGCCGGTGCGCGCCGCGGTGCGATGGACGTTGCGGGCGAGGAACTGCTTGATCGCATTGGCGTGTGCGGCCTGATAGCGCAGCCGCCGTGGCACCATATGGATGCGCAGGCCGGGAACAGCCCACAACAGGGCAAGCACGCAGGCCAGTGCCAGCAATTGCGCGATGACGAAATGCGGCAGGCGGATGGTGAGCCACCATGCCTCCAGCCCATAGGCGACGGCGAGGCTGACCACCAGCATGCCTAGCGTCGCCATCATGGCGGCCGGAGCGAAATAGCCTTCGCTGGCGTGGGCGACGACGCAGTAGATCTCGCCGTCGGTTTTGGTTTCCGCGGCGCGGATCGCATCGGCGATGCGCTCATGATCCTGCGGGCTGATCGGTCGTGTTGCCATTGTCTCACCAGCTTCCTGAAGAACCGCCACCACCGGACGAGCCGCCGCCGCCCGAGAACCCGCCGCCGCTCGACCCGGACGACCAGCCGCTGGAACTGCCCGACGACCAGCCGCTGGAACTGCCCGACGACCAGCCGCTGCCCGACGAACCGGTCGTCCAGCCGCTCCCGCCCAAGGATCCGCTTGGCCCCTTGCCGTAACGAAACGTCATGCCCAGCCATCTATACACGCCGGGCGACAGCTTGGTGCCGAACATCGGCGGCAGGAACGCCATGGCCAGGCCGCCGAAGAACATCGTCGCCCACAGGATCAGGAACACCGCGACGATCGGGTCGATGGGGGTGCTGCTGTCGGCGGGATTGCGCTTGCCGCGCGCTTCCAACTCCTCCGGATTGCCTTCCAGCACCATGACCATGTCGTCGACGGCCTTGGAGATGCCGCCGGAGAAATCGCCGGCGCGGAACGCCGGCACCATGTCGTTTTCGATGATCAGCTTGGTGTGCAGGTCG